>PBXQ01000029.1 GCA_002727675.1 Thermoplasmata archaeon
TCATGAGTGCCCTCTAGTCCGATGATATAATATGCAAAATAGGCACTAGAATATGTCATGAGCGAAAGAGTGAATATTTCTTCAGGTGCGCCATGGGAACCTATTGCTGGGTACTCCCGTGCAGTAAGAGTTGGTCAATTCATAGAGGTTGCTGGAACTACTGCTGTGGATGCGCAAGGAAATTTCTTCGGCGAAGGGGATGCAGGTGCCCAAACTCGGTATATTCTTGACAAAATCCAACATGCAATAGAACAGGCAGGTGGTGCCTTATCTGATGTCATACGTACTCGAATTTTTGTCACCGACAGAGAGTACATGATGGAGGTTGCAAAGGTGCACGGGGAATTCTTCGGTGAAATACTGCCAGTCTCTACAGGAGTGGAAGTTGGTGCTTTAATCGATGATAGGTTGCTGGTAGAGATAGAGGCAAGCGCAATAATTAGTACTTGATACATAGTAAGGGTAGCGTCTGAAAGACGGATTTTGAGATGTTTAGATGGTTTGAAGGGCGACTAGCATCAGAAACTCCATTGCTACAGCAAACATGAATGTCAATACGGCAGATATTTTCGCCCATTTTTTCAACGATTTTTCCTCAATACGAATTGAATAGACAATCATGGTTAAGGAAACCAAGAATGGGAGAAAGAAAAAGAAAGTAAATACACCATCACTAACGACATTGCAACCACTACCAAAATCAAACTTACAAAGATCCAAAATTTGTGGAATCATAAAAGTTACAGGTATTGATAAAATTGGAACGCCAAGCCCAATCAACAGATGTTTGGTTTTGTTTTCTATTTCCTTGCCTAGGAATATCCATCCAAAAATTAATTTCAATGCATATACTACCACGAAAATTATGGGGAGACAAATAGCACCAGATGCTAATGCAATCAATAGTCCTTCAACCATTTGAACTATGATAATTCTAATAGATTAATGAATTTTTTCTCTGTAAGCTGGTTTTTCAGAGCGCCGAGAGAGAGATTTGAACTCCCGCGTCAAATGACAGTGGATTTCGAATCCACCGCGATACCAGGCTATGCGATCTCGGCTGACAAAAATCCGAGTTGACGATTCCGGATAAATTTGATGCAGTTCTACTAATCTACAGCAGGACGGAGACGAGTGGAGAATGTCTTGGTAACTCTCCCCTCTAGAACTATCTTGCCGAATTGATCTTTTGCCCTAGCACCTACTAATATGACATCGTCGCCCCTATTAGGCTGGTAACCTTCTAGCAATGCTTGATTTTTTTCTTCACCACCCCATAATTGGAATGGAATAACCCCTGTGGAATCAACCAATCTTGAACCCCATTTATTTTCACGATGGTCAAAATTGAATAATTTCGCATGAATATTGAAAGATAGAGGTTTCAACTCTGAAAAAGAATGGTCACTATGTTGATGGGAATTGAATAATTCTATGTTGCCTGAAAAACTTACATCTAAACGCAAATGATTTCCCACATCTCTGTTCCACCCTGACGCTATTATTCCTCTTCTAATTCTTATTTTTGCACCATGCTCAAAACCAGAAGGAAGTTCTGGGTCATCTTTCTTTAAAATCACCGCAATCCAGCCATTTGAATCCATATCTAAGAAAAATTCTAGATATTCTTTTTCAAAACTTGGCCATTGTTTTACAAACTTTGGTTCCCTAACAGTCCCTACAACATTAACAAATGGAGATATTTCATTGATTGGAGTACACTTGATTTTTGCTTCAGAATTACTTGAAAATAGCTTCTGACCACCATTAGATAAACCCAATAGATGGGGTGAAAAATCGCAAACTAATTGGTATTCACATGAATTACAACGCGCCATTCCAATTTTTGGTTCATTCTCTGACAATATTCCACCTGGGAGAAATTCCCTGACTGGAGAAGGTTTTCCAGGATAATCATCCTCTGAATATTTTTCTGCCATTTTTATTTTAGTATGTAGAGACTTTAATCGATTTTCTAACCTTNTTAACGACTTTTCGTCAGGGACTGGAATTTTTTTCCTCAATGGGATTCCNAGATACCATATCTCCAACTCAGAAACAACCTGCTTTTTTTGATGAGTAATCCACCAAAGATAAGAATAAGTTGCAAGTTGCTCAGGNTAACCGAAAGAGAAGTCTGATGTACCAACACTTGCTTTAACATCATGAATNCTAATTTCACCTGTCCAACGATAAACCANATCNTACTCACCCTGTAGCCACCCTTCAGGATGAACTGCTGCTAAGGAAAAAAGACCCGCGTCGGGGTCACAAAACCATGGCCTAGCAACTTCCCAAGCCTCGCACCAAGAAATATCACCTTGATCCTGAGCACAAAGGTGAGGGTCGGAGTAATTGTAAGGAAAACCATCAGGTGCCGGCCATTTATCCCTATTTTTTCCTTTTCTCCAATCTTCAAATGTAGGACCACCTTGGGCTGAAATACAATCTTCAACTTCATCTAGATGGAATTCTATACCTGAGTATACCATTTGTTCTGCTTCATCTTTACGAGCCTCTTCAAAAGCATCCCAATCACCTACGTGGTTAGGGTCATCTTGCCAAGCATCTCTAGCACTTTGCCACTCTCTTTCAAAATGAATCTTGCCCCTTTCCCTAGCCCATTTGGACATACTTTCTCTATCATTAGGCCACGAATTTTTGGGCAAAGGCATAATTCTCAAACCCGGCCATTTTGCATCTTTATTTGTTGATGGACGAACCACTAATGATCCATTTTCAGAAATTTCTATCTCCTCTACAGGAGAATCAAATATCTCTGAAGGGGAATCTGAAGCAACTAATACAGGACAATCACGCATTACGCGATTCAAAGCACCTTCTACAGCATGGCCCATGGAAAAAAGAGGAGGTGTGCCCCCTAGTAATCCTAGAACATATCTCTGATACCACATCCTAGGGCATCTTCTGTACATATCTGCCTGAGTATGAGAAAGCCTACGAAATGGCCCGACAGGGTCGTCTTCAGGTGGGTCATGTACCGGCATCAATACCCCTTAATGGCGATACGTCTTGAACCTATCACTTACAATAAGCACCAATTCTAGGCTGTTTTGACCTCTATTCTAGTATTTCTTGGATTAATCCTAACTTGCGGCACTCCATCTCGCCAACCCAATTCAGCAGAAAGAATTCTAACTCTGTCCCCTACCTTAATTTGTTGAAATGTCCTATTAATTGCAGACCCAAATGCTACTACTTCTACTATTGATTCACCATCCCATAAATGACATGTAGACATAGCCCAAGGTTTACCTGTAGAATTTACTCCACTATTCCTACCCCTACTAACAACCTGGCCTGACAAATTTGCTTTCGTTGGAATTAAACCTAATCTAGTAAATTCAACATCTGGAGTATCCCCAATATTACGAATATCACTGTGCTCATCAAGATAGAGACGGGTCATCCCCCTCCACAAACCAGGAGCCACATCAAGCATAGCAAATTCACCTGAACTTGGTATTTGGCCAAAAGAATCTGCACCCATTTCTTCGATTACTACACTAGTATTTCCAACCACAATCGTAGCCCCTCTTACATCCTCACCATAGTGATTAGGAAGCGGACCCCAATGACCCTTTATTTCCCCCTTAACATTGAGCCTACGAGGAATATTAGATATCAAAGTACAAGGAGGTTTAGGAACTAAATCTTTTACTAAATTCTCAAAATTACCCATTTCCGGTGGAGTAATTGACGATTGAGCTATTTTCCTGATCACTTCTGGAGAACCATCACAAAAAGCTACAGCAGTACAACGTTCACAGGTCAATTTCTTAGCCGCTTTTTCATCATCAACAGCTAATGGTTTACCACCTGGTTGATGTTTAATCCATGGGGATGGGTCTGCTGGAGCCATATGAGTAGGGTGCAATCCTGAAAGGGTCATTTGTTGATGTATGTTTTTCCACTTTGAAGATTCTTCTCCCAGAGTTTTTTCATCCAATATATCTACAATTTTACGATGCGGGCCGACTAAATACCAACCCTCAAGCCTTGATAATTCTCCACCATTTATCCCCCCCTTTGGTCTTCCAGAATGGGTACGAGTAATACTCCAAAGCCATTGGTAAAATCTCAATTGATTAACCAATCCTACCGAATAACCACTAGTCCCAGCACTCGCTTTGATGTCACAAATTCTCACCGTGCCATCCCAACGATGGACTAAATCCAACTCTCCAGCAGCCCAGCCATCTGGATGAAACAATCTCTGCGGCTCTAATATACGTGGATCTTTTACCCAAGGCCTTGCGATTTCCCAAGCCTCCCATGCTGTAATAGAACCCGATTTGAATCCTTTACCAGCAGTTCGTGATTTGTACTCGCCTGGTTTTGCGGGATTTTCATCCCAACAAGGTGCTGGAATAGTAAAAGGATCGCCAGATTCGCGAAATTGATCTAAGTAAGGGCCACCTTCATTATTGAAGCAATTCTGAACCTCTTCGATTTGAAGATTAATTCCACCCCTCAACAAATTTTCAATACGTTTATCATCTACTTCAGAAATATCTCTCTGATTTGATTTCCATGGACTCTCATCCCATTTTTTCTTCAATAATCTTTGAACCTCACCCACAAGTGTTGGTAATACAATTTCAAGCCACTCATTAATTGAATCTATATCAGAAATTTGTAATTCAGCACTACTTTCTATTTTTTGCAAACCATCGCCTTGTCGGCTATGATTTACCCAAGTAGAAACTATTGGGGTGGGTTTATCGGAACTAAATCGTTCCATATAAAGCCCACAAAGGGCGTCTTCAACCACTAATCCAATTATCATCTCAGGTACTATTGCATCATTTAGTCCGATCCTTCTTCGGTAATGCCATTGGCGTGGACATCTTTCCCAAGTAACTAATCCACTAGCAGAAATTCTGCGACGACTTTTGCCCAAATAACCTGCTCCTGGTGGAAGAACTACTGGCATAATAACACCTCAAGAATAGTAGAAATCCCCGCCTGCCTTCTGTTCTCTATCCTTTTGGCTCCCTTCCTTGTTTATTCTAGGTCTTTTTGAATCATGATCTCTTCTAAAAGAAACACCAACACCTTTGAGGAATCTATTCATTCCCTTTCTTAATGAAAGTGGTCCAACTGCGTTACCATTAACTCCCCCTTTGCCTTCAAAAACAAGCAATGAATCACTTACTATGTCTATGAAATAAATGTCATGATCAATAACCATAGCAGATTTTTCATTCATTTCCATAGTTCTACGAATTGCCTTCGCTGCCTCCATTCTTGCATTAGCATCTAGATGAGCACTGGGTTCATCTAACAAATAAATATCAGCATCACGACCAAGACAAATCACAATTGAAACTGCTTGTAATTCACCACCTGAAAGACGTGAGGCATCTAATTCAAGTAATTTATCAACCTCTAAAGGCCTAACAACTCTAGTTTGAAATTCACCAACATGCCATTTGTTGCCAATTTCAGCATCTAACCATTCTCTAACTGATCCTGGGAATTCAGCAGTAATATGCTGAGGCTTGTATGAAACTTTAGCCTCCATAGTACACCAACCTTCATCCATTTCCAACTCGCCAGCAAAAATCTTTGCTAGTGTAGTTTTACCTGTAGCATTTGGTCCTACAACTCCAACAACCTCGGCTTCGCGTAATTTTCCTTCTCCTGTAGTGAGTTTAAACTCGCCCAGTTGTTTTTCCAACCCGCCCCACTCTAAAATTGGTAAACCAACCTCTTCCTCCCTAATTGAACCACGTACAAAAGAAATGGGCTTGTCACGTATTCGGATATTTTCTTCAACTAGAAAACCATCAAGGTAAGCATTAATCGCTTTACGAGTTGAGCGAGGTGGTGTGAAAATTCCAAATGCTGCCCTAGTACCATAAACAATGTGAACCAAATCGCACAACACGTCAAGAATTGCTAAATCGTGTTCGATTACAATTACACGATGTCCTTCTGATAATTTTTGCAATATTTTTACTATTCTCATTCTCTCAAAAATATCAAGATATGATGATGGTTCGTCAAAAAAGTAAACATCGGCATCTTTCAAAAGTGTTGCAGCTATCGCCACCCTTTGTAATTCACCACCAGATAATTCTGGAAGAGCTCGGTCCAATAGATGATCAATACCCAGGTCAACAGTAACCTCATCAATAGCATCTCTTTCATCAACACCTTGCAATAATTCTCCTACTTTGCCACTAAATGCTTTAGGGATATGATCAACATATTGTGGTTTCAAGGCAACTTTTACTCCAACCCCTGCAACAGTAGTCAAATAATCACGCAATTCTCCTTTAGGTAATGATTGAATTATTTCGTCCCATTGTGCTGCTTCAATATTCCAATCACCAAGATTAGGAGTTAATGAACCTGATAGAATATTGATGGCTGTAGATTTACCCATCCCATTTTGCCCTAATATCCCAACTACTTGTTGTTCCCTAGGAGCAGGGAGTCTAAACAACCTAAATCCATTACGACCATAACGATGAATCATGTCAACACTCAATTCTTGTGGAAGATTATGAATCACCAAAGCATCAAATGGACATTTGTTTACGCAAATCCCGCATCCGATACAAAGCTGTTCTGAAATAATTGGTTTCTTTGTTTTTTCATGAAAAACAATGCATTCTTTACCATTACGAACAGGAGGACAAAAGGCATGACATTGATCATCGCATTTCTTAGGCTGACAGCGATCATCCAGAAGAACTGCTACCCTCATCTTTTCACCTGACCCTTCCCACTTCAACAAATTGTTTGATACTTCTTATCCCTAAATGGCAGGGAAGCCGATTAACTCAGAGGCGAAGGAAACGCTGCTTGATGTAAACTGCTGCCGCCAAAGACACCTTTTCTACCTTAGATAATTTGATTTGCCCATGGAAAATATTACCATCATGTTTCTTTATCTTTTTAAGAATTGAAGCATAGAAGGACATCATCGCAGCAGGTGAATAACGAGCCTTACGATTTAGAAGTGGCAATAATTTCAGAGCCTTCTCATGATAAACTTCAATCCTCTCAATAAATTCTGAAACAAATGCATGCCACCTCTTATCATTGGACAAATCTGTTGATAATTCACTTGCCTTGATACCATGCCTCTCCAAATCATCTAATGGAAGATATACCCTATTCCGCCCAGCATCTTCTGAAACATCTCTCAAGATATTTGTTAATTGCATGAAAATCCCCCAAGATTCTGCATATTCTATTGCCTTGGGATCTTCATAATCATATATCTCAATACAAGCAAGACCAACTGTTGAAGCCACACGATAACAATACTTGTATAGATCATCGAATGTTCTATAACGATTAGTGTAAAGGTCATCTTCCATTCCTGAAATTAAGTCATCAAGATATTCTCTTGGAACTTCAAAACGAGCCACTGCGTCCTTGAGTGCCATAAAAATAGGATCTGTTGACGAATTACAGTTGTATGCTGTGGATAACTTCTTCCTATAGAAAAATAGTTGGGCAAGCTTGTCACGGTATGTTGGCGCATCTAAAACACTCTTGTCACCAGTTAACTCCTCCAAACTCCTTCGATAGTCAGTGGCTTCAGGATCCTCTGCGCCATCACTACCTGGGAACACATCAACATAATCACCATCAGCAATATCATCTGCACGTCGGCAGAATGCATAGTAAGCACACATTGCCCTACGTTGGTCATCTGGTAGATATTTTAATGAGTGATAGAAATTTCCTGCTTCCTTCTTTGTTAACAATTCACAATAAGCATAAGCAGCATCTATCATTTCTTGTGGGACCATTTCTTCTTCCCAAATTGGAGCTTCAATATGAGAGAAAGGATTTTTTAATTCTGCCTCTAAATCTAGACCTGCCATGAAAGAAGGAATTTCTTTTAACAAATCAATTGCTGTAATACTAACCGCCTTTACAGCATCCCTAGTAATTTCAACTGCTGAACGAACTTGCTCAAGACGTTCCTGTTGATTTACCTTAGAGTTATTATTGAGGTCAACGAAAATTTGCGAATCATCAAAATTCACACCCTCAGACATACGCTCATTGTAAGTGTGACTAACAACTCTTAATGAACCCAACGGCTCAAGGGGACGAATATGCCGATTCGCGAGTAATTTCCTTCATAACTTCAAACCTTTTCCCACAGGGTCAAGAACAATTGGCTCACGGACACAATTGGGGCGAGTCATGTCTAAGTTGATTAACGACGATCTTGATTCTTTACTCGAGGATACTTCGAGGTCATTTTACCTAACTCTAAAAGCCCTCCCTTCTAAAATTAGGTCTCAGCTAGGTATGCTCTATTTATTGGCTAGAATTGCTGATACAATAGCAGATTCAAATAGCCCTGATACTGCACATATGCTATCAGCATTAGAACAATATAACCAGAGAATCCAAGGCCAAACTAATGAACTTCCTGATTTGTCAATTTTAGCTGAATTACAGACCAACCCCGCTGAGAAAAAATTACTATTTAATGTTGAAAAAGCCGTTGATTGTATGGGAAGTTTTTCAAAAATTGACCAAAAAAGAATGCGTGAATGTTTAGAAATTATTATTGGAGGGCAGGCTTTAGATTTACGACGATTTGGGCAGGCTAATGACTCAACTGTATTGGCGCTTCAAGATGACAAAGAACTAGATGACTACGCGTACAGAGTCGCTGGTTCGGTCGGTGAGTTTTGGACACACATGACACTTGATCATCTGTTCAAAACTAACTCTGTAAAGAAAGCAAAATTATTCGAGACCGGGGTCAGATTTGGTAAAGCATTACAACTCATAAACATCTTACGAGACATCCCAGAAGATCTAATACTTGGAAGGTGCTACATTCCCGAACCTATTTTATCAGAACAAGGTCTGAAACCTGATGATCTATCAGATACTAAAAACATGCAAAAATTTAGGCCAATTTATGATAATTACATCGATGTTGCAGCGGCTCACCTTGATGCTGCTGTAGAGTATATCGATATGCTACCATATAGGCAATTTAGATTACGTGGTGCATGTATGCTACCAGTATTAATTGGACAACGAACATTAAATCTATTAAGAAGAAATAATGTCTTGGATGGAGAAAATAGAATCAAAGTAACTAGAACCGAAATCAAGCAACTGAAAAAGAAAATGATTTATTCACTACTAACCAAAAAACGAACCAGAAAACTTCTAGAAAAAAACCGTGATTCATGAAATATATTTTTTATTTATTGGAATCTATGTTAAAGTGTTTATGAAGAAAAAAATAGGGCATTTCGTTGCAACTGTTTTTATCAAGTGAAACAACCCGAAGGGTTGTAGGGAGGGTTGGCCGTGGATTGTCAAGCATGTTCAGAAGAGATTCCTGAAGACTCTATTTTCTGCCCTGAATGTGGCGCTAGACAAGATCTTTCTAAGGGTGGTGGGCGCTCTTTTGGAGTAGTCACCCCTCAAGCTGTTCAATCAGGGAATACAGATGAAGAAGGAGCAAATCAAGCACAACCAATGGATGTAGACACCCTCAACCGACTCGCATTCCAAATGAATCAGAGAGGCGGTGGTGAAGCCACCAATCAACCAACTCCACCTGCTAATGATATTTCAGCAGCATTTAGCGGTGCTGTATCAGGTACCAACGATGTCGTAGACCGAATGAATGTAGCAGAAAAAGAAAGCAAGAGTTCTGCTCGTCATGAATGGCTAGAAATGAATCAACAAACAGCAACTGATGTCCTCTCACAAGTTCACTCCGAATTACCTCCACACCTTAGAGAAGAACAAAGTAGCAATACTGGCGCGGCTAGATTCCTTGAAGACACA
>PBXQ01000030.1 GCA_002727675.1 Thermoplasmata archaeon
AGTTGTAGAACAAGCGATTCAAAGCGCTACGGAAACTGCTGTGATGATATTGAGAATTGATGATGTAATCTCTTCCAAAGCGGTTTCGGGTGCTGGGATGGACGGCATGGATTTTGATATGTGAAATTGTTGAATCATCAACCTAAAATCGAATTATTACTAAGTATATTGCTTACTGCTCCCGCGGTATGTTCAATAATCGACCTACGGTCGAGGCATTATATCCAATAGGCGGGGGGTTGAATCATTTCTGAAATTGTTGTTTGGATAGACGATGGTTGTATCACTTGCAACGCTTGTGAGGGTGAGTATCCAGAAGTGTTTGAGATTACTGATGATACTTGTTTTATTATTCCAGATGCTAGATCTGATGGAGGTTATGATACAAATCAAAAAGCAAAATCTCCACTAAAAGCAGGATTTGATTTAGGGGCTATTGAGGCAGCAGCGGAAGAATGTCCTGTTGATGTGATAATTGTTGAAGTGTCTAGTGGGTCTGAAGATTCAGCGGAAGAAGAAGCAGTCGTAGAGAAGCCCCCATCAGAAGAAGTCGCAGATTCTCCTTCCGTAGAGGTTTCTATGGATGGGGATAGGAGTTTGTTAGTTCTATCAGGTTCTCAATCTGGTAATTCTGAAGGTGTGGCTGCAAAAGTTGGAAAAATGGCTCCGGATTATGGTTTAGAGGCGACTGTAAAAGGTATGGATGAAATTAAAATTACTGATATTGCTAATTTCAAGCGTATTTTGGTAATTTGTAGTACCTGGGGTGAGGGTGATATGCCTGACAATGCCGAGGATTTATGGAATTCTGCTAATGGTCCTGATGCTCCAAATTTATCAGGTAGCCATTTCTCTGTTTGTAGTTTAGGAGATTCCTCATACGAATTCTTCTGTCAATCTGGAATTGATTGGGATGGTTGGTTTGCTAATGCCGGTTCCAATTGTATTGTTCCTCGTGTGGATTGTGATGTTGATTATGATGCACCTTCCAATGCTTGGATTGCTGACTCATTAGCTCATATGGGCGCGGTTGGTGGGGATGGCACTTTTAACGCGGAAATGGTTGAGGTTCTGAAAGAAAAAGCTTCAGGTGGAGGTTCAGGTCCTGTTGCCGGTTCATCCTTTGAAATTCCTGAATTAGTCAAGTCTGAAATTAAGTTGAATGTTAGGGTTTTCAGATACAATTCAATTAGTGGTGAATCAGGTCATGATATTTGGCACTGTGCTGTGCCGGGTAACCTAAGTGTCCTGGAATTACTTCAATTACTGAAATCAACAGAAGATGGAAGTTTGACCTTCCGTGCAGGTAATCCTGATGATTCTACAACTGCAATATCTGTAAATGGGCGAAATATTCTCCCGGGCCGCTATTCTATTTCTGAGTTGATAAATTCTAATGAGTCGGAGTTGACACTTAGAATTGATCCACTGCCAGGTTTTGATGTGATTCGTGATTTGGTTGTTGATCATTCAGATTACAGAATCCATTATGAAAATAGTAAGCCTTGGATGCATGCTGCAACTCGTGGCGGTGCAAATTTATCTCAAGGGGTTATTGGGACCATGGATGCTTCAACTGCTACACAATTACATATTTTGGGAGATGTTTCAAGCCCTCACATCCTTCATGCTTCATCAGATACTGTACCTCACAATAGATCTTATGTTGGCCCGGCAGTAATATCTAAATTATGGGCTAGATACAATGATCCAAGAGTTTCTGATATTGGAAAGGATAGGTATTTGGAAGTCATAAATAGTGAATTTGGAGTTAAGGCAGAGGCTGATATTAGTTCTGTTTCAAGATCAAGTCGTTCAGGTAAAATTGCAGGTTTGAATCTCTTACTTGCAAAAAGGAAGGCTTTGCAAGATAGTGGTTTTAATGGCAGGCATGGTAAACATGTTTGGNGGTTTTCAGAGACAGTTAAGATGTCAGGGAAATTAAATGAATCAATTTTGGCAGGGGCTACAATGNGNCCATTTGGNATGGTNAAGAATGTGGCTACCGGAGTACTCCCNAGAATGGCTCTAGGATTTACTAGAACGGGTGGCCCAATGATTAGAGATTTACAAGCTCTAGCAATTCCTCCGTCAAGTACCGGTAAGATGCCAAAAATGATTAATTCTTCAGTTGAGAATCATCATGAAGTTGTAGCATTGTTCAATGCTTTTGACAGGAGGTTCTAATTATGGCTAAACATAAGTATGCATATTTCCCAGGATGTGTAACATTAAATTCAGCAAGAGAGGTACAAGATTCCATGCTTGCTCTTGCGCGTATTCTTGATATTGAATTAGTCCCATTAAATGGCGCTGCTTGTTGTGGTGCTGGTGTTATGAAACAAGCCAATTGGGATTTGCAACTGGCTCTAAACGCGCGAACTTTTGCTCAGGCTGAAGCAGAAGGTTTGGATGTACTTACTCCCTGTGCTACTTGCCAAGGGAACATGTCTGAAGATTTCATCAAGTTGACTGAAGATGGTGCATTAAGGGAGAAAATAAATGACCAGTTAGAAGCAATTTCAGGTATACGTTTTGAAGGGACTATGAAAATGAGGCATTTGCTTCATGTATTAGTTGAAGATATTGGTTTAGATGTGGTTTCACAATCTGTGAAGAATCCAGTTGATTTCCCTGTTGCGGGGTATTATGGATCATTAATGCAGCAATCGGGTGCTTGTGGTGATGATGATGTGTATAATCCGCAGTATTTTGAAATGCTAATTAAGTCATTGGGCGGGGATGTTGTAGATTATGATAGTAAGACTCAGAGTGTTGGCTTCCCTTCTTTATTGTCTGAGGAAGGAAGTTCATTGAAGATGACTGCTGCTGTGCTTTCAGATGCTAAAGGGCAGGGTGCTAGAATCATTGCTTCAGCATGCCCCCTTTCTCATATTAATTTGGACACATACCAAGTTAAGGCATCTAGGGCATCTAGTAGTGATGTTGAAATGCCAGCGATTCACTTGCCTGAGTTAATTGCGTTTGCTCTTGGTGCTTACAAAGAACGATTTGCTCAATTGCGAACTAGAGTTCTTGTAATGGGTAGTTAGTTTTCATTATACGAATGATTTCTAAAATCTTTCAGCNGNNGCATGAATANATTNAAACNTAATCNCATNNCCTNCAATGTGCTTTAGTCANTCNNTCTATAGAATNATTTNAGTTATTCTTTCTNNNTATNGNTTAATTATTCTAGTNAAGATNCCAANAATGATAATCTATTATTAGANAATCTCTATNTCATTAGTAAAGGGGGATATACTTGTTTATTCACCTAATCTAATTCCCCATCATTTATTTCTTCACCAATCTTCATTCTAGTTCTAGCTTCTTTTGTTAGGGCACCTAGTAGTGCTTGTTCTCTTCTAGCAGCGATTATTAGAAATCTTGCAGTTTCTTCCCCNTCTTGTGTGGTTACAACTGGTAACCCTAAATCGATAGTTAAGGTTGCTAAAGCCCCCATAAGTGCATTATTGTGAATGGCTCCTTGGCTGAACAACCCCCGCCCTTCAATTAGTAATAGCGGCCTTGGNGATGCTTCAATCAATCTATGTGCTTGGTCTAATAATCTGCCATTTAGTAATGAATCAATAAAATCATGCACTCTTTTTCTTTCAATTAGNACTCTTTCACCTATACTAAAATCACCTATTTGCAATGGTTGAACATCTACTTCTACTCCTTGTAGTCTCAAAGTTGCAGCAATTGAGGTATTCAGTTCTCTATTGCCTACAACAATACTACAGGGTTTGTTGCTTTCATTTGCTAGAGGATCAATAGCATCTGTAGTTAATGCTTGAACGATGTCATNAGCAGCTCTAATTGATAGTTTTTGTAGGCTGTCATTTTTCATTTCTTTTAATTCATCAGGTTTTTTTGCTGGATTGATAGCAGAAAATGAATCCAAACCAGTCTGGCCTTTGGGCCTCAATCNCTCAGGTTGTGTATTTTTTACTTGCAAATTTGGAGTTTCAATTTCTTCATCTTCATTGGTTTTTGTATTGATAACACGGCTTTTTCTTTGACCTAGTTCTGGAGTCAATCTCTTCTTTTCTGAATTCATAAAGGCATAAGCAGATCCAAAAACGTCGTCTTTTCTAACTTTGAAAGAGGTTAATTGATCTTCTAAATTATCATCATTTGGTCTACCCAAATTCCTTCTTACTCTGTCAATAGCTTTTTGCATTCGTTGTTCTCGAAATTTGGAAGAGTTCCTTGCTCCTTCATCTCTTGTAGCTTTTGCAATTAATACGTGCACATTTCCATCACGATGCCGGCCCGTACGCCCTCTTCTTTGAATAGTTCTAATTTCACTTCCAATTGGTTCATAGAAAACTACTAGATCAGCACTTGGGACATCCAAACCTTCCTCCCCCACCGAAGTCGCAACTAAAACATTGAATGTCCCGTCGCGGAATTTTTCAAGAGCATCGTTTTGCTGTTTTTGTGTCATTCCAATACTCCCATCTTTTTTGGTTTGGCCTACAAACCGTATTGNATTAATATTAGAAATGGGTTCTAATCTACTTACAATTTCTTTTACAGTATCTCTATAATGTGAGAATACAATTACTCTACTATTTGGATTAGAGGATATTTGTTCATTTACTAATGTAACAGTCTTTTCCACTTTTTCATGTAATTCTGGTGTTTTTTCTAATAATTCATATAATTCTCCAATACGCCCGTCCTTGAAAAAAGCAGCTGACCCTTTGTCACCATCTTCTCCAGAATTTTTTATTCGTCTGAGATATTCTCGTGATGCTGCAATACCTTGACTAAGTAGAAATCCAATCAGATTTAGCAACCTTTGTGATTGTGCACATTGTCTTGCAGCATTGTATGCTAGGCCTTCTCCTTTGGCTATAGCACGTTGAATTCTTTCTCGTGTGTCGTTTAATTGCGATGCTGTGGCTCTACCTGAATGAACGTGGTAACCTAAACGTCTTAGTTGGTCTACTAATTGATCCATCCAAAGAATTAGTGGCGCTGCCATGTGTGTTAATCCTTCATCTACTTCAACAAAAATCTCATTAATTTGTAATTCTGATGCATAAGGTGACAATAATGGATTTTCTGCAGAACGCGAATGTATTCTCTTTAATCCAAGTCTTTGGCATACCTCTTCCACTTGTTCTTGAGTAGAGCCAGGGCTTGCAGTTGCCCCAAGTATCAATGGCTTTTCAGCATCTCTTAGGTATTGGTCTCCTACTTCTGCAACGGCATGTCTTCCCTTAGAGTGATGAGCTTCATCGGCAATTAGGATTGTGACATCTTTCAATTGAATTGAACCACGCTCAACATCGTTACGAATAACTTGGGGGGTTGCAACAATAATTTCTGCTAAATCCCATTTCTTCGCCCTCTTCTTCCAATCTATAGAACCGTTCATTGAAACAATACTGTCTTCATTTTCTTGTTTGCTAATTACCTTTTTTAAATCATTTAGATGTTGGTTCACCAGAGCGTTAGTTGGGGCAATTATGAGTGCTCTACCACCAACTGAATTTAGCCTCTCAGCAATGACCATCCATTCAACAGGGGTTTTTCCCAATGCTGTGGGGAGTACTAACAGTGTAGGTGCACCAAGGCAATCTGCAACTGCTTCAATTTGGTATGCTCTAGCTTCTACCTTGCCAGCAACCAATCGTGGATGCTCTATGAAGGCTGCCATGGAAAAATAGCCCAGTGGTCAAGGTTCTAAAGGGTTGACCTAACTTTTGAAAAACAATGAAAATTATTTGTAATCAAATGAGCTATATTTATGTCTAAAATTGCAATCTAGCACAATGATTCAACTTCTTTGTTTAGGGGGGGGGTTCATATATGGCTTGTCGGTCGGCGGGACGCTCACATAGTGAGGTACCAGACACCAAGGGCAATACGAAAGCATCCCACACATCGGAAATCTGTTCTGAAATCCGGTCTCGTGTCACGGTACTTCCTTCGCTATTTGAGCCGGCAAAGCGCTGCTTCGGTGGCTTTCTTTGTCGCAAAACCACCGAAAAGGAGGAAAAACCCAATGGGAGACAGACACCGACCCAAGCGAGGCAGTATGGCTTTTAGTCCGCGAAAGCGGGCACGCAGACAGACAGGTAGAGTAAAATCATGGCCGAGTAGTAGTAACGGTGAGGTCAAAGTACAGGGATTCGCTGGCTACAAAGCAGGAATGAGCCATGTTTTGATCCGTGATGAAAATCCAGGTAGTCCTAGTGCTGGACAAGAAATCCGCAAAGCAGTCACTATTGTTGAAACCCCTCCAATGCATGTTCTTGGAATCCGTTGTTACAGACTGACTCCGTATGGTAAACAAACTGCAGGTGAAGCTTGGGCTTCTTGTGAGTCAATTACTGAAGGTCAACCAAATTTATCTCGTAGAGTTCCTGAAAGAAAGGAACACAATACTGATGAGCACCTAGGGAATTTGAAAGCAATGGCTGAAAATGGAGAAATTGTTGAAGTTAGGCTTATTGTTTCCACTCAACCTGAAAATATTAAGTCAATTCCAACAAAAACACCTAACATCATGGAATTAGGCCTTTCTGGTGGCGGAATTAGTGATCGTATTGCATGGGCAGAAGAAAAACTTGGAAGCCATATTGGCGTTGGAGATGTTTTTACCACTGGTCATGATATTGACGTAGTAGCCGTCACTAAGGGTAAGGGTTGGCAAGGTTCAATCAAGAGATGGGGGATTAAACTTCTTAGTCACAAAAACAGCAAGCGTCGCCGACAAGGCGGTAATATGGGTGATTTCGGTACAGGTTATGTTCGTAAGACAATTCGTCAAGCAGGTCAAACAGGATACCATCAGAGAACTGAATATAACAAGAAAGTTCTGAGAATTTCATCTCCTGATGAAGATGAAGTGACTCCCGATGGTGGTTTCCTAAAGTATGGTGAAGTTACAAATCAATACATGATTGTTCAAGGTAGCCTCCCAGGGCCTTCAAAGCGTCTTCTTCGTTTCCGTGAAGCTACTAGGCCACGTAAGAATCAGGATGCAGTAGAAGTCACATATGTGAGTACTTCAAGTAAGCAGGGGGTCTGAAGATGAAAGTCAAAATGATGAATTTGGTCAATGAGGTTGATCAAGAAGAATTTGAGGCTGGTCTTCTCTCCGAACAATATCAAGTTACAGCAAAATCAGGCAAGTCAATTAATCTGCCAGATTGTTTTTCGGGCGAAGTACGTTTGCAGATGATTAGGGATTCAGTTCATGCTTCTAGAGCAAATCGCCGTCAACCATACGGGCACAATCGTCATGTTGGTCGCAGGAATCCTCAACCAGGTATGAAACACAGTGTTGAATGGTGGGGCAAGGGTCGTGGTGTTGCTAGAATTATGCGTAAAACTGGTCAAAGTACTGGTGCTGAAAACCCACATACTCGTGGTGGCCGTAGAGCCCACGGTCCTCTTGTAGAGAAGGATTGGTCTATGAAAGTTAATTCAAAAGTAAAGAAGCAGGCAAGAAATTCAGCGATTGCTGCTACTGCTGATAGTGATACAGTGGCAAATCGTGGACACAGATTCTCCGATGAAGTGAAATTCCCAATAATTATTGATGAATACGTGGAAGAGCGAGATGGCAAGAAGGAGTCATATGATGTTGAAAGTCTTCCATTAACCTACTCAACACGAAAATTTATTGCAATGATGGAAGGACTTGGTCTAGGTGATGATTTGAAGAGATCTAAATCTGGACGTTCTATTCGCGCGGGTAAGGGTAAGATGCGTGGTCGTAAACGCCGTGCTCCGAAGTCACTACTACTAGTGGTAGCCCAGAAGGATGGACTTGCAAAGGCAGCTAGTAATGTGACTGGAGTTGATGTTGTTGCTGCTAAGGATTTGTCAGCAGAGCATTTGGCACCAGGTGGAGATGTTGGTCGCCTAACTGTTTGGACTAAGAGTGCAATTGAGGCGCTGGAGTGATAGAAATGGATCCGTATAAAGTAATAATTATGCCTTGGATTACAGAAAAGTCCCTTGAGGCTAGAAGAATGTCCAATTTTGATGAGGGTTATTTCCAAAATAACAACCGTCTAGAGTTTATTGTAAATGAAAAAGCAACGAAGGCAGATATCAAAGAAGCAGTAGAACGTCTTTTTGAGGTTAAAGTTGCAAAAGTGAACACTCGCATTACCAAGAATGGTAAACATGCGAGTGTAAAGATGGCGCCAGGATATGATGCTGACGTGGCGGCACAGAAATTGAGTGCATTCTGAGGTGATAAATTATGGGAAAAAGAATTCGTGCACAACGTAGGGGATCAAGCCCTAAGAATAGAGTGTCTAGTCACCGTTTCCCCGGTGCATCTCGTATTCCTAGGGGTGTTCAAGAAGTTGCGACAGTTGTTGAATTAGTACACAGTCCCGTTCACACAGCACCTCTAGTTCGTGTTAAGTTTGAAGATGGTTCAGAAACTCACTTAGTTGCTACTGAAGGAATTGCTGTGGGTCAAGAGATTGCTATTGGTTCAAATGTCAAACTCAGGCCTGGTAATATTACTGAATTAGGCCAAATCCCGGAAGGCACTCCAATCAGTAATGTAGAACTTCGTCCAGGAGATGGAGGGCGAATTGCTCGTAGTGGTGGAAATTCAGCAATTCTTGAGACACGTATGGGTGACAAAGTTAGAATCCGTATGCCATCAGGAACTCTCAAGGACT
>PBXQ01000031.1 GCA_002727675.1 Thermoplasmata archaeon
ACAATGCTTCATCTTGGTTGTGGCGTTGGTAGTGTTTCGTCACTAATTTATTCTAAATATGGAGCAAAAATGATCTGTTTTGATCCATTTCAGTCGCTAATTGATACTGCAAATAGTGAAAGTTCTAGAGATGATTTAAAGTTTCAATGCTCTGATTTAAACAACCTCCCTTTCCCCAATGGTGGAGCTAGTCATATATTGACTGAAGCAAAGCTTTCAATTCATAAGAATCCAAGTGTATTATTGAATGAAGTAAAACGTTGTTTGAATAATGATGGATTGTTAATGAATTCTGAAATTGTTATTACTGATCAGTCACAACTTAATCCTAAGGTAAACCAATTTCTTACAACTGCATTGGGAAGTAATTCAGCAAGAACTTTAGATGACTGGAAATCATTATTGTCTTCAAACAATTTTGATGTAATTGAGTCTCAAATTGAACCTAAAATTATGCGTTCCAATGCCAGAAAATTAAGCCGCGCTCTCTTTGGATTAAGACTTCTTAGGAGAACTGGTCAATTTTCATTATCAGATATGGGTTTAGGTGCTCTAGAAAAGGAATTTGATGTGGTTGCCAAAGATTCAATTAAGGCCATAAATGACGGATTTATTACTTATGCCTCTTTCATTTCTAAGCACTCATAAGGCAATTAATTCTACTTGAAAATAGTTGTCACCTAAGGGTGACAATAAAATGGGAGGCCCTTTCTGACCAGTTGATGAGGACTAGTCTAGCCCTGTTTATTTCCGCAGTGATGATGTCATCACTTTTGCTTGGAATGTTTCAGGAAGATGCTAAACAAAGTTTAGAATCATCTCCAAATAATCACAGTTCACTCTCCCCTGCAGATGCTTGGGTTTCTTCTGCTGGTAGTACTGGTTCAGATATGGCTTGGGACATGGTTCTTGATTCTCAAGGCAACTCATATGTTACTGGTTCCTTTTCTGATACTGCAACATTTGGTTCCACAACTCTTACTTCTGCTGGAGGTATTGATGGATTTGTTGCTAAAATGGATAATTTAGGGAATTGGCTATGGGCATCTCAAATTTCAGGAAGTTACGAAGATTGGGGTGCTGGGGTAGATGTTGATGTTAATGGAAATGTGTACGTCACTGGACCATTCATCAATAATTTAGATTCAGTATCGCCCTCAGTTCAAATAGGATCTTATTCATTGAATGCTCATTCACAATCAAATTACGATATGTTCGTGGCAAAATTGGATTCAAGTGGTAATTGGTTGTGGGCTAAAACATCAAACAAGGCTCCAGAATACGATTCATGGGGTTGGCCTACTGGGTATGATGAGTTTGGTCAAGTATTGACTACAGACATCAAGGTATTCAATGGTTCAGTAACTATTTCTGGCTCATACAATGGACGTATGCATGCTTACACAGATGCCCAAGGTGATTGGTATTATGAGAGTTCTACAGACAGTAGTGGTGGATTTACTACTACTGATGCTTATGTTGGATTCCTAGATTTGGACGGTTCTTGGGGTTCTCAACATGGTTGGGGTGGCCCATCTCAAAACGATGCAGCTACAACAATCGCTCCCAGTCCAACAGGGGATTATTGGTATATTGCTGGCACCTTTGCTGATACTGTTGAGTTCATTGGTGGTAATACAATTTCATCTAGTGGTAGTTCGCAAGACATTTGGATAATGCAAGTTACAGATGGTGGTGAAGTGGAATGGGTTGTTTCAGCCGGTGGTACTGGAACAGATACTATTCGTGATATGGTAGTAGACAACTCTGATGCATTATACATGGTTGGAGATTTCCAAGGTTCTCTAGCTGCTTTTGGTTCCCATCGCTTAACATCTAATTCAGGTGGCTCAGATGTATTTGCTGCTAAATTAGATGTAAACAGCAATTGGCAGTGGGCTAAGCAAGGTGGTGGTGCTAGTGATGACAAAGGTTTCTCGTTAGCTCTTTCACCAGATGAATCAGCGTTGTATACCGTTGGACAAATTGCAGGTTCTTCCACATTTGAGAATACCGGAGCGAGTCAATTGATTACCACAAATGGTCCATCTGACGCATTCGTAGCAATTTCTTCAACATCTACAGGTAATTGGGATGAATTGTATATCGCAGGAGGTCCATCTGATGGCGATCGTGCTTGGGGAATTGCTATTGATTCTAACAATATCACTCATACCACTGGCAGATTCAAAGGAACTAGTAATGGTTTGGCAGAATTTGGTTCTGATGACATATCTAGTTCAGGAGATTATGATATCTTTGTTTGGAAAGGACTCATAGAAGATGATGATAATGATAGGGTGCCGAATGAAGAAGATGATTGTCCACAAGTATGGGGTAATGCCACAGTATCTCCAAATGTAGGATGTCCTGATGCTGATGGTGATGGTTATGCAGATGTTGATGATTCTCACCCATCAGTACCAACTCAATGGCGCGACCAAGATGGGGATGGGTATGGGGATAATCCGCTGGGTGACCTTGCTGATGATTGTCCTACGATTTCTGGTACATCTACTATTGATTTGACAGGTTGCATAGATAGTGATAGCGATGGCTGGTCAAATCAAAGGGATGCTTTCCCAACAGAACCCACTCAGTGGAATGATAGTGATGATGATCAGTTTGGAGATAATTGGGATGATGCTTCATTGACTCCAACTTTTGAAAGTTTAGGACTTGGTCATTATGTCCCTGGTGCAGCAAGCATGGATTATTGCCCAACATTGGCGGGAGTTGATACTTTTGACAAACCTGGTTGTCCTGATACAGATGGCGATGGCTGGTCTGATGTTACTGATGATTTCATCAATAATCCAACTCAATGGGAAGATAGTGATAGCGATGGTTATGGAGACAATAATTCAGAAGGTGCAACACAAGGTGATGACCTCCCATTTGATTCTACACAATATCAAGATAGGGACGGTGATGGCTGGGGTGATTTTGATGAAGGAAATAATCCTGATGCCTTCCCTGACGATCCAACTCAGCAAGTAGATAGTGACGGTGATGGTTATGGAGACAATCTAAGCGGGGTTAATGGCGATGCCTGCCCAGATACTTGGGGTGACTCTTGGCGAGATGTTCTTGGGTGCCCTGATGTTGATGGAGATGGTACATCAGATGATGGCGATATGTTCCCTTCAGATTGGTCACAATGGCAAGATAGTGATAATGACGGTTTAGGAGACAATTGGGCTAATCCACACTGGAACGATACAAGAGAATCACACTGGCCAGGGGAATTTCTACCAGGTGCCACAAATGCTGATAAACATCCATTAGACAGGGATGGTGATGGTTGGGAAGATGAAAATTCTTCAGGTGGAGTTGAGCCATGGGACGATTGTCCAGATGAGCCAGGGCAATCATGGCAGGATAGATTTGGCTGCCCAGATTCTGATGGTGATGGTTGGTCTAATGATGTGGATGTCTTCTCCTCTGAGCCAACTCAATGGAGAGATTCTGATATGGATGGATTTGGTGATGAACCTAGTGGACTAAATGGAGACAGTTGTCCTACAATTAGGGGTTCATCTGAACATGACCGCATGGGTTGTCCAGATACAGATAGTGATGGTTGGTCTGATCCCATGGATGATTCATCTCCGAATCCATGGAATGTTAGTCAAGGTGCTGATTTATTCCCTGCAGATCCATTAAGGTGGAATCAATCTCATGTAATTTCAGAATCATCTAATAGTTTCAAGGCAGATGGTGGACTTGCTGCTGGATTAGGTCTTGGCGCATTAATTGCAATGATGTTTGTAATGGTATTTGGAATAGCTATCATAAAATTACGAGATAATGATGAATATGATGATTACGAATATGAAGATGATGATGAAGGTGAAGACGTAAATCGTGCAGCAGAGATCGCTCGTTCTTGGCAAGAACATGGGACAGCCCCACCTGAACCTCCTGAGGGAGCTACTATGGCAATTTCAACAGGTACTCAAGTACAATATGAGGCTCCACCAGCGCCAACACCAGAAAACACATTATCAGCCAGTAATCAAGCTTTAGATGCCCTTTCAATACCTTCTGCCCCAACTCCACCTAGTGAGCCAATGAAGACCTCTTCAGCAGATCCATTGATGAGTTCAATAGATACTAATCTTGCCATGTCTTTATTGGTTGATGATGTTGAATCTGAATCAGCAGCAGAAGAAGATGTTGTTCAAGAAGAAGAATCAGAGAATGATTCCGATGAAGAAGAAACTAGTTGGGACGATGATGAAGACCCTTGGTCTTAAGCCTCATCAAATTTCTTCAAATCTATTTTCATCCCAATTTTTTCATGAACCAATTGCCGGATTTCATCTAGTCCCTTTTCACTAGTTGCTTCAGCTCGCATAACTAGAATTGGCTCAGTATTGGATGGTCTACAAAGAAACCAACCTTTCCAATTTTCACCAGTTATATTTATTCTAATTCCATCTACTGTAGATGCATCATAATCAGAAAAAGCATTTTCAACAAAATCCATTGTTTCTACTCTATCTCCTATCAATGGAACTTTTGCTTCACCTGTACTAGGGTATGTGGGGATTGATGATAGCCTTTCAGAAAATGATAGCCCCCCATTATCTGGTGATGGATCTCTTCCAACCAATTCTAGCATTCTAGCAGTACAGTATAGTGAATCATCAAATCCTGGCCATTTATCATTGAAGAAGAAGTGTCCACTCATTTCTCCTGCAAGTGGTGTTTCAGGTGATTTTTTCAGCGCTAATTTTTGGAATGAGTGCCCTGTTCTCATCATATTAGGGATGCCACCAGCAGACCGAATTGTTTGCTCTAATGCAATAGAACATTTCACATCATAAAATACGGTTTTTGCTTCATCTGATGCAGAATCTGGAACTCTAGATAGAATGTCTTCGGCAAATAATGCTAGTATTCGGTCCGGATGAACAAATTCACCTTTTTCATCAACCATTCCCATTCTATCTCCATCCCCATCAACTCCAATTCCAAATTCAGCCCCATTTTCTCTAACAATTCTGCCTAACAATTCCATATTTGCAGGACGAGTCGGGTCGGGTGGATGTACTGGAAATGTATTATCCCAATCACATAAAATGCATGTGGCTTCAGCACCCAATGCTTTGACAATTGCTTGCATGAATGGGCCAGGTACTGCATTTCCCGAATCTATCACTACTTTAACGGGTCTTTTTGGCATCCCGGTTGATGCAATTATATCATTAAAATAAAGTTCTTGAAAATGTTCAACAACAATATGTTCTCCTTCACCTGTTTTGAATTCTCCTAATTCAAAAACTGCTAATAAATCTTGTAATTCTTGTCCTGCCATAGCAGACGAACCCCTGCACATTTTGAATCCATTATATTCTGGTGGATTATGACTAGCTGTGATGACAACCCCTCCATCAACAGGTAATGTTACTGTGGCATGATACAATGCCCCAGTTGGCATGATTCCTAAGTCATGAACGGTAACTCCAGATGCGGATAGACCTTCCACAAAGGCAGCATGTAATTCTGGTCCGGATTCTCTGATATCACGGGCAACTGCTAGTGAATTACAATCAAGGAAAGTGGCCAAAGCTCTGCCTAACCTGTAGGCAAAATCGGGGGTCAATGGGTCTCCAGCAATACCTCGGATATCATATGCTTTGAAGGCCGCAGCAGCCTTGTTTTTGTCAAGGGTAATTGGCCAATCAACAGTCTCCATGTTTTATCCCAATCCTATTATCCTAAAAGTGGCTTCGTTAATTGAACTAACAACAATTGCTATCAATTGCTTGAACTACAATTTCCACTTTTGCTTCACGTGGTAGATTACCTGCTTCAAAAGCCGCTCTTGCAGGTGGGATTTCAACACCTTCCAACCATGTAGAATATACTTCGTTCATTGCAGCAAAATCATTTATGTCGTCAAGAAGAACTTGAGCAAAACAGATATCGTTTTTGCTTGCATTCGCGGCATTTAGCAATGCATCTATTTTTTCCAAAGATGCGGCAGTTTGTGAAGCCACATCATCTCCTGCTTCAGGGGCAATTTGTCCAGCTAACCAAATCATCCCATTTGCCTTTACCCCTGGTGAATATGGTCCATATGTTTTTCCACCAACTACCTCAATGCGTTCCTTTGCCATATAATAGCCGAGAAAGTTCAACCCAATAACCGTTCTATTGATGGAGGTCATTGTAGACCCAACAATATGGGGGCGGGTCCAACCTGTTGGGTTTTGGATCATCCTGCCCATTTACAATTATTCAATTCATTCATTGAGAATGGTAGCCCAGTGGATATTATTGTAGTAACTAAAAGAGATGAAATTGATGCAATGATTTCTAGTACAAATAACCCTTTACCTTCACGCCATTTATTGAGGGTTCCGCGCCCTGTTGGTAGAAAAATAATACCTTTACAACGTGAATTTAGGGCTTTCAGGCGTTTGAGAAAAGTAACATCTGTCCTTAAACGCAGAAATATCACAGGTAAACCAATTGAAAAAATAATCACTAAAGGTGCACCAATCGAATTGTTAGCAGCAAAAAAGGCAAAAATAGCAAGACGAATATATCTTACAGATACAGAAGTAAATCATCTTGCTCACAGGCATGCTCTTTCATCTGCAACAGAGGTAATATTGTCAGCTAATTGGAGAGAACATTTAGATGGCGGTTTTCTTGCAGCTTGCAAACAACAAGGAATCATTGTTCATCAGTTAGAAGGTGAGTTGCCCCATGTATATTTGACACAACCATCAGCATCTAGAAAGGCTAAGGAAGAAGGTATTCCAACTATTTTTCATCGTGCATTATTGGGTGGCGGAATTCATGATAAGGATGAGTTGGTGTCAGCGACCCCAATGATTTCTGATTTAGGAATGGATGTGTTGACTACAACGGAAGGTCAGCCATCAAATGACCCATGGGGGCTTCCAAGGCATATTACAGAATATGATGGTGTACTTTCCGAATCCGTAACCCTAGCGCATGAGGCTGTTTGTCAAGGAATCCCAACGTTGTTAGTTTCTAAAGCACAGAGAGGGTTTCTCGACCCTTATCTTGGAAGTGGTTTGTTATTCCGTCTTGATTCAACAACAAAAGGGCCGAGTCTTACCCAGGAAGTATCGGCATGGCGTGAGGCAGTACAAATGCGTAGACGTGGTAGCGATATTGCAGTTGGTTGGAGTAATTGTAGTGAGGAATTAAGTCGAATTCTATCTTGATTTATTCTATGAGAAATCAGTTATTAATGTAGAATTATAAAAATAAAATTTTATTTACTATCCAATTTTCAGAGTTTTTGATAGCATGGCTAGGTTAGGTTATGTATTTCCCATTCTAACGGTGCTACTATTTTTTGCATCAGCTTATTCTTCTACAATAGATAATACAGAATTAGAGGTCAATGATAAGCAATTTTCACCCAGTAGTTCTTGGGGTTTTCAATCAGGTAAATCGTCATCAGGATTGAGCAGTTCTTCTTCTAGTACACAACAAGCAGGGGAATCTCAAACCTATTCTACTTCATTTTCTAAATCAATGGATATAGAAAGTAAACATAAGGAAATTGATAAATATTGGCCAGATCAATGTGGGGATTGGGGATATGATTTTGATTCTGAAATTTATGTTGATTATAATTTGAAGATTAAGCATAATGGAAATACAGATGTGATGTCATCAGGGAATGGGGATGGTGGCATTGGTGATTTTACTTTGACCCAAACCAGTGTATATAGTTCGTATGATGTAACTGTTAAGCCTGAAATTGTGTTATATTATAGATTACGTATGTTTGAAACAAGCAATGATTGTTGGTCTTGGTTTGATGAAGATGTGCCCGATAAAATTTATGAAAGCACTTTGAGGATTCCTATCCCTTCTTCTTCCCAAGAATATACGGGGCAGACGCGATTCTATATTCCAAATATGGGCTATGTATATTTGTGGGATGATGATGCTACAGTACCAGGAATTAATCAACCCAGTTCCACTACTGGATTTATGTTGGATGAAAGAATTTCAGTTTCAACAATTGATATTTATCCAATATTTCAGTATTTTTTCCCAACAACAACGAGTAAAATTGACTATTGGGTAGATGTAAATATTCCCTTGAAGTATAATTTAGATATTGAGGCTCAAGCCCAACATGCTATTGAATATGCAATGTCAATTGAAGGTGGAAGTTTTCTAGATATGAATGACCCAAGGTATGTTTATTCATCACCATCTCAGACTGATGTTATGAGATTATCATCAGATCCACAACGTATTTTCGGTTCTGATTTGACAAACCCTGGTACTGTAGCTTCAAGGCAATGGGCGGGAGATGGAGAGGATGTGACAATTACTGCAACTCCTAATTTAGTATACCATATTCATGCTGAAATTAGCGGTTCCATTTCATTTAGTATGTTAGTTACCACAATGAGTGAATGGGTCACAATATTAGATTTGGGACCATATACACTATGGTCTGGTTCCACACATACAGATTCATACTCAAAAGTAACTAATGTAGGGCCAGCAATTAAATTCACTTATTCTCCACCCGAGCCATTGCTTGGTATTAGTGAGTTTGAGTTATTTGGACAAAATATTACTCCCATTGTTGCTGTTTCAGGTGGTTCAATTATCGTCTGTCTGGTAATATTATTGTCAATGTTAATTGTTAGTAGAACTAGTAGGAGAATTACACGGCACACTAGATCGATGAACAGTTCTCTAAATTCTCAAAGATATGGAAATGTACCCTCCTATTCCCCTCCTAACCTTGGTCCAAATAACGGCAATTCACTAAATTGGGAAGATCCTTTTGACCCTGCAAATAATCAAATGTTTAATTCTAATAGTAATCGTAGCGATTCTTCTACAGCGGGACAAATAATGTCTATGTGGGATGTAAAAACAAATCAGTGGAATTCATTTAGAATAGCAAAAACTCACAATGATTTGCCACATGGAGGAAACTATGGAACAGATGAATTGGGAACTCATTACTACGCATTAGATGGTGGAGACTGGTTAATGTTGGAGGGTGGGTCGTTTGCATTACAGCCCAACAAAGTAAGTCTTACGAATCATCAAGAGTTTAATTATCAGTCATCAGAAATTGGTAGTCAAACATCTCTAATTAATGAAGAATGGATGGAATGGCCAATTACTAGTGGGAATTGGTGGTACCGAGAAAATAATTTACAGGAATGGAATTTATGGAATCCAACAGTTGAAAATAATGAATTAGATGCAGTATCATCCACATTTACTGAATCTAATAGTGAAATAAAAGAATATCCTGAAGGTAGTGGAGATTGGTGGAATTGGAATTCTGTCGAAGGTAAATGGGATTATCTAGAAAATCATTCCCAAGATGATGTAGCTTTAACTTCAGAATCAGATGCTGTTGTTGAATACAAAGAATATCCTGAAGGTAGTGGTACTTGGTGGTCATGGGATTCTTTAATTTCTGAATGGGTCTTGTATAATCCTCAACCACTTGAACAAGAAAACGATTATTCAGTAAATGATAATGAAGAAATTAGTACAGGTCAACAAGAGTCTAATTTTGTTTGTTGGGCTTGCGTGAAACCATTAGAAGGGGCAGAATGGTCATATTGTACTTGCTGCGGTGCTCGTTATCATTCTACTAATTCAGAATCTTGTAATTTTATTCATAACGTATTTGTTTGTTTGAGTTGTGGCCAACCGGCAAATGGATTTGTAAATAATATTCAATAAAATTTCACCTTCTTTAGATAAGAAGAAAAACCTCATGCAAAATGTGATATTATGGGACTAATACAGAAGTGGTTTGGATTCAACGGTTGGAAAGCTCTCTCCACTAGTGGGAAAGTAGGTGCAACAATTCTTTATCGTGTTTTATTTTTTGCAGGATTGGCAGCTTCCATAATTCTGTATTCTTATATTTCAGGAAATGAAGAACCTTCAATTATTTGGATTGCAGTTGTAGGATTTATTTGGTTCCTAATTTTTCAATTTTTTATCAATCTGATATTTGTAAATATTTCTTAGTTAATTTTGCTAGATAAGCACAAATAGAATTTCGTTTTGCCAATGATGAAGAACTATGCGAATGCTAATACTTACACTACTCATTCTTCTACTAGTTCCGCTTACATCAGCGCAAAATTTAGGTGAAGCATTACAAGAATGTCCAGGTACTTTGGTGGGTAGTAATGAACCAAGTCAAATACATCTACAAATGACTGATGACCCTTCAGAATTTGTAGTAATGTGGGCCACAGATGGAAGAGGTAATGCAGTTGTTGAATGGGATGGGCAAAGTTCTGATGGTTATTCGTATTGTTATAATCATGATATGGCATTGCACATGGCAACCATGACAGGTTTAACTCCAGGCGAGGAGGTCACTTATCGTGTAGGTGATGGAAATACTTGGTCTCAGGATTACACATTTACTCCCATAAATTTGGAAGAAAATAGATTTGAATGGATTTCTATTGCAGATCATGGCGATTCATCTGCGGCAATTGATGTTACTGAAGGAATAATTGCAGATAGTGCAGCACAAATGGTCACGATTTCGGGAGACATTTCGTATGCCGATGGAGAACAATCAGTTTGGGATTCATGGTTTGAAAATCAAGAATTAAGCATGACTAAAATTCCATGGGTTACTGCTGTAGGTAATCATGAAAATGAACCGGGATATGGATTCAGTCCGTACGAACATCGTTTCGATTCAGACGGTCAAATTGAATCAGAAACATTCTGGTTTAGTCGTAATGTTCCCGGTGTACACATGGTTTTCATGTCTACTGAACATGACTACACATCTGGTAGTACCCAATATTCGTGGCTTGAGCAGGACCTGTCCTCAGTAAATCGTNATGTGACTCCTTTTGTTATTGTATATGGGCATAAACCGATGTATTCGAGTAATAGTTACCATGGTTCAGAGGTTGAGTTACGNACAGCNCTNGAGACATTATATGTTGATCAAGGAGTNGATTTNGTGATNGCAGGACATGATCATTTCTATGAAAGAACTTGGCCAGTGTCNGAAGAATCGGTTCAAAACACNGGCATCAATGATCGTTTTTCTAGAGGCCACGCACCGATACATTTGGTGATNGGAATTGCTGGACGTTCATCATATGAAGAATTAGATGACCCACAACCAGAATGGAGTGCTTTTCGCGAGAATAATACCTATGGCTGGACGAGATTAGTATACGATGGAGATTCTAGAGAATTAACTTTCACTCACCATAGAATTGATGGTACAATAGGTGATCAATTCACTATAATAGAGGGTGCTTTGAATGAAAAATCTGATAGTTCACAATTTATTCCAGGTTTTGGAACGCTATTCCCTGTAATTGTATTAATATTCGCAGCATATTTTCAATTTGAAGATGAACAAAATTTCCTTAATGATATGAATGGGAGTAAATAATTGAGATTTAGAGATAGAAATTTTATGAGAGGTAATATAATGGAAAAAATAAATTTAAAAGAAAAATTATCAATGTTTTCAGAACATTGGTCTCCCAAAATAGTTGCAGAAATGAACGATTATCATATAAAATTAGTCAAAATTAAGGGTGATTTTGTTTGGCACAATCATGATGATACAGATGAAACATTCATTGTAATTGAAGGTAAGATGAAAATTGAATTTGAGGACAAGACAATCGAATTAAATGAAGGTGAAATGTATGTGGTGCCAAAAGGAGTTAATCACAAACCGTTTGCTGAAGAAGAATGTAAAATTATGCTTATTGAGCCAACTGGAGTAGTAAATACAGGGGATGTTGTAAGTGATTTAACTTCCTCAAATGATACTTGGATATGATACAAAGTTTGTATAAGTTTGATTTTTGTTCTTAGGAAAATACCAATTACATGGTGCTAAATGTAGCATCATGGCTCAAGTATGGGTAGTTGATTCCAATTGTTTTATTCACATTGGTTCAATGGCTCCTGATGGCTTCATCAATGATCTGTCAACAATATTGAAAGATGGTTCAAATAGCCTATATGTTACTCCAGGAGTTCACGATGAAGTCAGGACAGTTCGTTTTCAAAGGTGGTATGACAAGCCAAATTTGCTAGATAAAATGCGCAACTTGTTAATCACAGTTACAGTTGAGGAGGAAGAAGTAAGGGACTTAGCTAGTAAAATTGGTGAAAAAGCATCACCCCAAGACGTTGATTTATCTCTAATGATTTTGGCATCAAAAATGTCAATGGAGGGGCGTAAAGTAACATTGGTATCTGATGATTTCAAAATGACTACAACTGTTGATAAAGTTAGTTCTAATTTTGATACATGCCCGCCATCGACATTTCTTCAAAGACTTGCAGATCTAGGCTCAAGGGGCCAACGCACTAGACTACGAAGCCTTTCAAGACGCGTTCGTGCTGCTGAAATGCGTTATGCCATTAGTAGAGCAGGACAATATGATATTCAAGCCAAATTAACTTGGATGGTTGATTCTTTACTTACCACACAAAATGTTTCTAATCCCATAATTAAGGATGACAATATTTCATATGAGAGAAAAATGATTAGTGCATTAATTCGTTCAATTAATGGAGAAGTTGTAAAGAAATCAATGTTAAAGAAACTTGGAAAATTACCAGAGATTTGCGCTCCAGTAGCTAAGTTAGATGTTCACCTAGCTTCTTTGTCATCAGATGGCAGTTCAGATGACATTAAGCAAGATTATGATGCAGCAGCAAGTATCCTTAGTGAGGTACTTGAAAAAACGGGATTTGGATTAGCACCACTTGATGAAGAGGTTGCAGAGATGGCTCATCGTGCGATGGCAGGACATCTTTACCGGATGGAGTCTGCTCTGGGAGTGATGTCTAAGATGTCAGGAAATATTGGGCTTGCTCGTTTACATCTTTCTCGCGCTTTGCATTCAGCAACTCTTGTAGATGACGTTGAAGCGGAGATGAGAGCAATGCATCAACTTGGAATGTTGTCTTTAGTTACTAATGATTGGCACCGCGCCTCCTCTTTGTTTGAAATGTCTGATAGGCAATCCCAAGTTATCGGGGCCAATCGCCTTCCTCACCTTGTTTTAGCAGGAATATCTAGGCACCTAAATGGGGATAAAGAAATAGCACAAGCACACATTAAAGCAGGTATTCCAATAGTTAAGAGCAATAAACTTGAGGCCGCTCATATCTTAACTTCTGTTGGCAATTCATTACTGACTGTAGATTGTCCCGGTTTAGCACTTGAGGTACTTGATGAAGCCATGGAATGCGCGGTTGAATCTAAACAAGATGATAGGTTGGAAATGTTGGCTGATCATTTGTTATTAGCAAATACTGCAATTAGCAATCAAGAATTGGATCAATATGATGGATTAAGGGAATTACTAGATGGATTAAATGAAATTCATCAAGACTCAATAGAAGAATTTGAAGCACTAATTACAGATATAGATGAGCGTGCAGCTGAACTTTCAAAACCATTGGATGAAACTTGGACTGAATGGCAAGAAGCATCACGTTTGATTCCCGATGGCGCACCACTCACCGTGTTACGTATTGATGAAGATGAGGGTGGGCGTTTGTTGATTATCTCCCACCATTCAGAAATTGGTGCGATTGGAATTTGGTTACCTGAAGGTGGAATTAAAGCAGCACCTGGAAATTTAATTCAAATCCGAGATAGTAAAGTTAAGGTTGCACCGGCACCAGAATTCCTCCGAGATATTCATAATATTCGTGGTTTAGTAGCTGTACAAAATCCAGAAAACCTCTCTTTTATTATTAAGACAAATGAAATTTTAGATGAAGATTAAATCAATTTTGTTTTTTCAAATTTCTCTCTTTTCACAAAAAGCAGAAGTAGAGTCGCTGATAGGACAATCCATGGTGTTGTTGAATCTTTATTCAATTTCACATTTTTTGTTATGGCTAATATCTGGCCGCTTCGTTCTAAGGAGTTGGACTTTGTTCCTTGTTCTATCTATTGGTTGGGAATTTCTTGAATTATTCCTTCCATACGAATTTGCCGTTGAAACATGGGATAACAAATGTGCTGATATTATTGTCAATTGCGCAGGATTCTGGGTTGGTTTATGGTGGACAAAAAAAATCAACCATTGACCAACAACCAGGCGGAATAGAGCTTTGATTTCAAGCATTGCTTCCGATCAATTGGTAATCATCAGAAAGTGGTGTAGCTCCGGTTTCCACGGAAATGATTTGGCCGTCTTTGAATCGCATGAATGTCATGACCGCTTCAGAGTCAGAGTCATTCGCAAAGTGGACGATTGAATGTGCTACTCCAACTTCATCGTTCTCGAACAGAATTCGGTTGTGTTCTGAAGTAGGTCTGTGCTCCCCACCTGCAAAGCCCAAGATTTCGTCCTTGTTCATCGTAATCCCACCTACGTGTGGATTGAAGACACAATCATCGTGAATGATGCTTGCAAGTGCTTCGACGTTTCCAGTATCCCAGGCTTCATTGTATACTTCTATGATTGACATATTGAATCGTAAGAGGTTGCTCGTTTAAATCACTCGGATTCACGAACAAAAAGTGCCCTTACTCCATGAGTTTTCATTTTAGTATTAAAATATCTGATATTTTTCTCTTAGACAACTTTCAATTAATTTTTCTTTTTCGGATTGTTGTAAATTTGTTTCAAAATTATCAATTTTATTAAAGAATTCAATCCATTTTTCTTTATTCTCTGCTGAGGTATTAGCAATAGTTAGTAGGTGATCTCTTTTTCTAATATTTACAAGAACATGCGCCTTGTATCCTTCAATAAT
>PBXQ01000032.1 GCA_002727675.1 Thermoplasmata archaeon
ACTTTTAGGAGTTGAAGGTTGTATAGAAACTGAGGAATTACTAGCTTGTTCCCAACCATATCCAGGTCCCGGTTGATGTGATGGATTTTCCCAACCATATTTTGTATCTGAACGAACGAATACACCCGAAACGGGTTCTGCTGATGAAGAGTTAGTTGCAAATCCCGTGCCAAACATAAATGCCGGTGGAGGTGGAGTAACCGGTCTTTTTCCCATGCCCATTTGTTGCATCATTGAAGGGTGTGGGGGGATATTAGTTGGTATCCCTTGAGGCGGATTTGTTTGTCCACCAATGGGTGGAATACCTCTAACCAAGTTTTGATTAATTATTTCGGGGCTGTGTGGTTTAGTATTAGTTTGGTGGTTTGCGGAATCTTCTTGCTCTAATTCGTCATCATAATATTCATCATCATCCTCATCTTCATCTGCTGAACGTTTTACTCGCAAATATGCTACAATTAGAACAACAGTAATTAGGGCCGCGATTAATCCTGCTCCTGCTACAATTACTTGTGTGCTGCTACCAAATTGCCCTCCCAATAATGTGGGTCTAACATCGATAAAACCACTCCCGTTCGCCCCTTCATAAGAGGCCTTAATGGTTTGTTGTTGCCCTCCATTATCTAAGTACAATGTCCAACTTTCATCGCTACATTCAGCCCTTCCTGCAGTAGATGTAACAGTCACATCACATATAGGGATTGAAACACCATTACCACTAACATCATATCCTTTCAAGTTAAATGGTACTGATTCTCCTTGTACTCCTTCTTCAGTAACTATCACTTCTAAATTATCTAAAGCCCCAGGTGTGACATAAACTAATATTGTGAATTCTTTATCTCCTACATAAGCTCGCAATTGTGTCCAATTTACCCCATCAGAGTGGTACAGATAATCGCCATCTCCTCCACTTTCTTCTATACTTCCGTACGCTTCATCTATTATCCAATTGGGATTATAGGTATGCCATTCACCCCTAACATCTAGGCCAATGACATGTAGAGGTAATGTTTCTCCAGTTGTGACAGTTAAGTACCATTCACCATTATTTGTAGTTACATTGAGGTCTATTGGTTCTGACCACCCGACTTGAACTCTTATTGATGCGGGTTTCCCCCCCGCCTCAGCTTGTATGTTGTGCTGCCCTTCACTTGTTGGAATAAATCTGTGATTAATTTGATCAATAGAATTTGAACCAGATGATCCATCAATTGTCCAATTAAACGTGGCACTTTCAATTATATTTCCATCTAGGTCAGTGGCAATTGGGTTTAAATCTAATTCATCTCCAGTTAACATTGTGGTATCGTGTCCTGAAATTTCCACAAGAGATATTTTACCGACTAATACTTGGATTGTAATTTCATCAGACATGTTGATGTAACCATTTTCCGAGCCATTATAGTATGCATGAACAGTCCAATTTCCTTTCAAATGCCCATCAAAAATTGCTTGACTACCATTTATTGTTAGCCACTCACTTGCTTGATTTGCTAATGTTGACCAAGTGCCTGAGGCGGGCCATGAGTTACCCCGGCCATCAACAATTGACATTGTCAATTCTAACTCTTCATCAGATGTAATCACTTCTTTATCAGATTCAATAATTAAGTCTACACCAATCCCTCTACTAACATTGACATCCCATGTTGCAGAAAAACCACCGGTTGTAACACTAATGGTATGGTTTCCAACAGTGCCTGGGTACCAAAATACGATTCCACCAGGTAATGTGGCCAATGATGAACCCTCTGGGTATGACCAATCTGAACTTGGAACAAACATATTGCCTGCGTTTCCGTGAATATCATACTCAAATACTTGAAACTCAATCCGTTCGTCAGCAGTCAAGTTTACTTTGTCTCCTACTAATTCAATTCGTTCTGTTGTACCCATGGTGACAATGATTTCAATTGATGCTTGAGCTTCTGAAGCACAGGCCCAAACAGTATGAGTTCCTATCGAGGTGGGATAGTAAATTGCTCCACCTCCACCTTGTGGGTGGATAGTACCATCACTTACAGACCAATCAGGGTTGCCNCCNAGAATATTCCCACTNGAATCTTTTATTGTAACATTCAANATTCTACTTTGGTCCGCNGGCAAATTTACTGGCCCGGGTGGATGGATTTCAATAGTATGAGCATTNGATGGNCCTCCACAAGGGAGCGAAGGAGTTTTTTCAGCAGAATGATGTTCAAATATTGAATTTGATAAATAATCTTGAGAGGCAATAGTTGGTGCTATTAATAGCAATGATACAAGTATTAGAAAAATGTTAGAAATTTTCATATTCATTCCACCCTATGCCATTGCCCTTGTTCGTCAATTTCCCAGCGAGATGGGTTCCCTTCACCATCTAGATACCAGCCCGCCTCCCCTTGAGTCGTACCGGGCATCGCTTTCATGATTCCTTTCTCACGTACATCTTCTTTAGCAGAATGGGTATTATTTTCATTAACAATTTCAGTTTGTTGGTGTTCTATAAATTGATTATCTTGGAATTGAGCAGGATTTCTTACAGATTGGTCATAAATTTGTTCATAGGCTGCGATTTGTTCATCATTCCAATTTTGTCCCCTACCCCACTCCCAAACCTGTTCTGTTGTCCACGGCGCCTCATCTAGGGATGTTTCAGTGTGTTGTTTAATCTCTTCACTATTATTCTCAGTTACATTTTGACCATTCACATCATCTGAATTTTCTTGTTCAAGTGTTTGTTCTTGGTCAACTCCCTTGTCACGATATTTCATATTAAATTGTGGTTTTTGGAAGGGAGTGTTCATTTGTGCTTGATTATATCCTGCCCAACTAGAATGAGCAAGATGAGGAAATTTCATATTGAATTCTTTTCGTGCTGCTGCTCTTGCTTTTTTAGAAGGTTTATATCCTGCCATTGGATCAATTTTCGTTTCTTTTTCAGATTTATTAGTTCCAAAATGGTGCTCCAAAGCTTCAATTTCACTTTTGCTTCTTTTCTTCATTAGCATCAATAATAATATGAATAATAATGCGACCAATGAAATTCCTGCCCATAATGATGTAGCAAAATTTGAGTCTCCAAATGCTTTCAATGGATCTGCAGATACATCAATGAATACTTCACCTTGTATTGAACCATATTTCACTTCTATCAGTTGTTGTTGTCCTGATGTAGTTACTAGCATTTGCCAATAGTTTTCTGAAGAATAACCAAAGTTGCCTGCAGAACTTTCTATAGTGACATCATCAGGGTTAATTTGTATTTGATTGCCACCGTAATCTGTACCAAAGATTTCAATATCAACAGTTTCTCCTGTTTGAACATCTATCCTGCTAACGATTATTTCAAGACTGATAATCTCTCCTGATTGAACAACTACTGATATTTCACTATCAGCTAATCCAGAATGAAATTGTAGAACATGTGTGCCTTCTAACAATCCTGTGACGATATATTCACCTGCTCTAGAACCATTTGTTAATTCAACACTGTTATGGGGTAAAATCCATTCCACATCAGTTCCGAAATCATTTCCATCTAAATCTGTAGCATTGATTTGAATCACTGAATTATTTCCACTTTGGATTACAATTCCATTGGTTTGTATAGATCTTAATGTATGTGCAATTCCAGGAGTTACATCAAGACCTAATGATGAAAATACTCCTGAAGCGTCGACTTCAATTTCATGATGGCCAGATAGTACAGGATACCACCAGCCATCATTACTTCGCATCTCACCGGTACGATCAAATTCTTGTCCATTAACATCAAAGGTCCAATTTAGTTGAATATCAAATAATTCATTTCCATCTTCATCAAAAAATCTAGGTGCGAAATTGTGAGATTCATCTGCTGATAGTTGAGTTCCATCACCTTGTAATTCAATTAATGCTAGAGAACCAGGTAAAACTTTCAGAGTGATATTAGTTGAAAAATTCCCATGGTCACACTGAATTGTCCAATTTCCTACAAGATTTCCTTCAAAATCTGCATTGTTTCCATATGGCGTTAGCCAAGGAGCGGCCATGGGTTCTTTTGTAATCCAAGTTCCATTTACGGACCATCTATTGCCTTTAGAATCTTCAGCCATCAGATTCAAATTAAGAGTAACATCAGCACTGATGGTTTCTGAATCAGTTACGATTAACAGTCTATTTATTGCTCCATGGACCACATTAATGGTGATATTATCCCATTTGTCTTCAACATGAACACCCACGGTCCAATTACCTTCTCTACGAGGTAACCATTCAACTCCTTGAGGGGTCATTCTAAAGTTACCATCCTCGCTAGTCCAGTTGGATAATGGTATTTTCACAGGTACATTGTTACCCCGAATATCTAGCCAGTTGACAATTAAGAGAACAGGTTGGTCTGCAAATTGAGATCCGTTCGGTGCAACTAACTCGATTGATGATAATTCTCCGGGTGTGACTTCTACATAGGTGTGCCCAAATGCTCCACTAGTGCTAGTTGCATTAATCAACCAAGTTCCAACCATTTCTCCGGTGTATATTCCTACACTATCAATGAATCCATTTTCTGCCCCCCATGTTATTGTACCAGCAGCTTGGTTAGGTAGAGGATTTCCTAAGCGATCAGTGACTGTGTAAATTAGGGGTATCTGATTTCCAGAAGCAACACTGAGATTGGGCTGTATTGATATGAAACTTGCAGCTCCTGCTGAAACAGAAATATCAGCAGTCACTGAAAGTGATTGCCACATTACAGTGACAGAATCTTGGCCTATTGTGTTAGGTAGATAGTATCCCGTATTGTTAACAGAACCATGATTTGCATACCAAGTCAAAGCAGCGTTCCAAACTTCATTATTGTTAGAATCAGTAATTGACCAATTAAATTGGTATCCATCATCGATTGTTAATGCAATTGATGTAGTTTCTAAATCCAAGGATATGGGTGTGCCGGGCATTACTTCTAGGTTGAGTGTTCCGGTGACGCCTCCAATAGTTGCCTCAATTTGTGTGAATCCTGATTCTATTGGTGTGAATATTCCTGCTGAATTAATAGATCCTTGATTTGAGGTCCAAGCCACCATGCCGCTGACAATTTGTCCTAATCCATTTCTTCCTTGGGCTTCAAGGTAAAGTTGGTTGTCAGCATCAATAACATGTGGTTCTTTAGGATATACATCTACCCACTGAATATTACTACTAGGTGTTGATGAACCCCAAGAATATGTGATATTTAGCCGTGGTCTTTGGGAGATTATACTTGAATCACTAGAATCAAAAATGACCCAATCATTGCCTGAAGCAGCACCGGTAAGCAATATCGATGTTGCTGTTTGTGAACCGGTACGATAATTGTAATGCCCCGTTAATAGTGCTTGAGTTACATCGATTTCAACCCAGACTCCTTGTGATGAAATATTCTTTTCATCCATTAGCCCCCCTGAGTCTTGATTTCCTAAAGCACCCCCAACATCCCAATCATTCCAATCAGTAGTAGATTCTTCCCAACTTTCATCATAACAAATCCAACTGCGAATTGTAGGTTGACCACTAAATTGTTTTACGTACAAGGATAAAGTTGCAGACTGTACTGTAATATTTGTAAACAAGCCAGCATGATTGAGATTAATCCCATATAGTGAATTCCATCTACTGTTCCCATTTGATGAATAGCCTATTTTCAATTCATTATCAGAACCATAGTTCATTTCAGGATTTGATGAGTTAAGCCAAGTGTCATGAATTCCAGAATTACTAGTTGAACCGACCCAGTATGAATTTGAAGCATAGCCATTGCCTAAGTCCGTATGGTTTTCATCAGTTGGTGCGGGGTTATTATTAGCCATAAAAACTACATTTTGACTTAAATTTTGACTATTATGGCTCATCGGGACATACATGTTCATCATTAGAATGACAAACAATATCGGAGTCAGCAGGTTACGAGACATGGACAAGCCTCATCTGTGAGGCTTGCCACTTATTCATCAATTAACCGCTTTCATGAAAATTAGGTGTCTCTATAGAG
>PBXQ01000033.1 GCA_002727675.1 Thermoplasmata archaeon
AACATAAAATCTCTAAAATGGTATATTTTAGAGGTTGTCTGGGATTGAAAATGCCTTAATGATTGACAAATCACGTCCATTTTTCATCATTTTCGTTTTTTCTAGTGCGGTAAAAAGCTAGTACAATAGTAAGTCCGACAATTAGCAGAGCAATTTGTATTGTTGTGCTTGAAGCGAAAATACCTGATATCTCATCGGAGTCTGGAAGATTTGTATCATTTTGATTTACATTATTGTCATTATTAGAATTGGAATCAGATGAACTAATATCAACTTCAAATTCTATTGTGGTAGAATTTGTATTTCCTGAAGCATCAGCGCTTTCAACCATTAATTGCCATGTACCGTCTGCTAGTATTTCTGTAGTGAAATCATGATTCTTTTTGGTTGCGATATTATCTGTGTGAATGTTTTGGCCATTTAATGAAATATTTTCAGTAGCACTTTCTGAAGTGTACCAAGTAATTCTCACTCGCCCATCTTCAAGAACTTCAGCGACAAGGTTAAGCAAATCTGGTGCGGTTTCATCAANAACTGCACTAGTATCGAATAAGAGCCAAACAGCATCAACACCGTCAACTAATATCGAGCAGTTGTATGATGTGTTAGATTCTAAACCAGTTAATTGAAGGGTGTGAGATAATCCTCCACCCGATTCTTCAAAGGTTAATGATTCACAAGTAACATTTGCTCCTGATTCACGTGTAGTTGCCCATTCTAGAATAGCAGTTGTTGCTGTGGTACTAACCACTTTGGCACCGTACACTTGTTGGGCAACCTCAGGTAATTCTATTCCAGTAACTACTGCNAATTCTTTGTTGGCTACATTGTAAGAACTCAGCATTGCAGATTGTTGGTCTCCTTCTAATACAATGTCTATCACATTTGGATCGTAATCGATTCCATCATCGGGATTCGGGTCTTCTCCTCCACCAAATCTCCAAGTTTTTGCGTCGGCATCCACTTCACGCCATTTACCTGGNCCAAAACCATCTTGTGAGCCTGCTANGATTACAAATCTGTAATTTGGAATATCTGAACCAATAACTGTTTTTGAAACGGTAATTGTCACGGTTTTTGTATTAACATCNCCAGATACTTCGATTCCCTTGGCACTAGTTTCTCCTGTTTGGGCATTTACTGTTTTTACTGCTCCTGGATCTCCCGTTGCAGAAATTGCAACTTCCCAAGCCCAGTCATCATGAATTACAACATTGGCACCCTCCAGTGTTTCAGTTTCACCCCAAGAGTAGTTTCCTTGGTCAACATAGATTTGGACAATTTGGTGGCTAAATCCATTGGTAAGACCCCAATAATCTGTCATCTCTGCGAAGGTTAATTCGAAGCGTGCGTTCCAAGAACTTTGGGAAATTGATAAGTTAGTAACATCAAAAAGTCCAGCGCCAGGAGCGAAATCTCCAGCAAGAGGATAGGTGTAATCTCCACCCCCATTTTCATCACCTTGCGGATCATTAATGTTTAGCAAAGTAACCCATTCTTCTAAGTCCGGCATAATTATTTCAGCAGGCGCTGGTGGTGCGATTTCAATATCTTCNCCATCACCATAGGTGGTGCTATTTATCCAAGATGTAACCACTTTAATTCTAGTTGAATATCTGGGAGCTAATCCCAAATCAGACCAAGGAATTTGGAATTCAAATACTTCACTTGCAGCACATCCCCCGAGTATTGATTGGCCAGCAAGATTCCATCTTTCTGAATCGCCAACTTTTCCTTGGGCTGTGAATAAATCATATTTCGCCTTTCCATCTTCTCTTAGTTGATCAAAGTTCAAAGAAACCATATTTTTGGCAGGGAATCCTAGAATTTGATTTCCATAATAGGTTCTAAAGTTTGTTTGAACTTCATTGAAATTGATTGCATTAGGCTGCATGAAATATATTGAGACATCTGCCTTTTCCAACATCGTNTCATTCCAATTTTGAGGGGCNGAGCCTAAGTCAATACGTACATAAATATTAGATGAATCATATCCAAGATGGAAGGATTCTATATCCAAATCTCCATTGTTAACACTAGCATCATACATTGCCGCNCCATCCCATTCTCCCGGCAATGCAATTCCGTCAATCATCGGTTCAATTATACCACCGTAGGGGATACTTGGTGTTGCAGCCCCAGTCCATAATTCTTGTAAATAAGGTGGTAAATCCAAATTAATTGCTCTATAAATATTTGATAGATGAACCTTGAACAAGACATCCCAGTTTTCGTCATATCCACTATCTTGGTCTAGTCCGTACCACCAAAACCAATCACTTCCTTCAGCAATATAGAGGGATTCCCATGCTGCTTCTAATCCAGCATGGTTTGGATTTGTTGCTTCAAAATCAACTAGTGCTTGGCGAGCTTCAACAAGTCGTTGCCATGCAAGGCTTTCTTCTGCTTCGCCAGCCCACGTGCTTAGAGTTCCATCAATCCATGATCCTGTCCCAATCGTTTCAATTTCTGGCAAGGTTGTATTTTTGTCTAGGAATTCACTAGGAGTAGTTGTAACAATTGTAGGGTGTGTAGATAGTCTGTTGTACCATTCTTCCATGAATGGTCTAGCGTTGTCAGCATGTTGGAATTCTGACATAAACATCCAATTTTCTCCATCTAAGGCAACAGTTAGCAGATGTTCTGATGGGTCTTCTCCAGCGTCAAGCAATTCTTGTCTTATGTTATCGAGGTATGATATGAAATCAGATACTGCAGCTTCAGGAGTCATCGATCCGTATTGGAAAGCAATGCGGTCTGAAATAACACGATCACGAAATATTACGGCGACCTCTCCGCCTTCAACACCCGTAACAATCCATGGGGTTGCTAGATTAGCGGCATCATCAACATCTATGTGATTTCCATTTGAATCAGTAGATTGTTTGAGCAATTCTTCATCTGTAACCATCCATTGAATACCTACGTCTGAAACAGGTTCAACCATTGCAGGGGATACAGCCTCTTCACTNGGCCACATTCCAACTGGCCTGAAGCCTAATTCTTCCTCAAACAAGTTCATGCCGTTGATTAGATGGTTTTGCACATCCTCAGGCCATGCNTCTTTGTTTACACGGATTCCATCTTCCATTGTCCATCCATCCATCATTAGTAAAGGCATAATGGGGTGATAGTAAGGAGTAGTTGTTAGTTCAACTTGACCTGATGCTGCTAGTTCACTATACATTGGTAATACATTACCCATNTCTTGATGTTGGGTGTCAATAACATACATCAAATCTTCATGTGAGTAATTCCCGTTCTGCATGAATAGATCAATTAGGCCTTGATTATGGTGGCTTGCGTTATACTCACCTAGGACGTAATCTGGAGAAAATTGGTAAAGGTACCATAAGACTTGAAGGTCGAGAAATTCTTGTGGATCTAGCAAATCATCATCCATGATGGTATTTGGTTTCAAATTATGACGNGTCATATCATACAGTTGTGAGTATCTAGAACTTGATGGATAAAGCCAAGATTGTTTATCTCCAGTTTCAGACACATTGTAGATCCACCCACTATTCCAAAAGGATTGAAATTGCATTGTGTGCAACTCTAATGCCGTAGCATTAGGATATCCTCCTTGAGGCCATGAACGCTTAGCAATATCAGTATGGATATCCAATGTCTCACTGTTGTGATAATCGACTAACTGTTCTACAAATGAAGGTACAAGGTTGTAGGTAACTTTGGTATTAGTATTAGCTAATATCCCTGGTGAGTCAACATANTCTGTCATAGAGTGAACTCTAACCCAGGGCATTTCGTAAGTATTAGTTAGCTTGTTCTTGTAATATGGTTGATGTTGATGAAANACAATTGCTAAATTTAGAGCATCTGATACCTTTTCGGCTCCTCCGGATTCAACTACTGGAATAGTAGATGGGTTAACTGAATCATTTACATTTTCAATATGCCAAGCGTGCGTGAAAGTTTCTGCTCCATTGGATGAAGCAGGATTTTCCATGGGAAAAGATGTCCAAACATTGCCTTCATTTTGCCATTGTGAATAAGCTACAATATCAAAAGAATTTGGAGAACCTAGAGCACTCCAAGGTAGTGAAATTTCAGTTACTTTGTTATTTGCCCAGCCAGCATAAACATCAACATTTGTAGTTTGTTCTAGCCAAGTAGAACCGTCATATTCAATGTGACGAAAGTAGGAATCATTTTCCATTACAAATCCATGGTCGGCTGCAAATGGTAGAGTATGAGCAAAGTTCCAATCTTTGCTTAGTACCGATCCTCCTTGGCTGGTGTTAATGTAGACGAATAAATCAGCGCCTTCGTTTGAATCCTTCCAATCAGTTCCATTCCATGCGAGGTAGAGATTTTGTGAATCCCANGTCATTGAAAAAGTGACATTGTTTGAATCAGTAGCCATTGTTGATTCGTTAGACCAATCGTCCATGCTACCATCAATGGTGATNGTTTCGGGGGTATTTGCAGATACGAAAATAAAACACATTTGAAGCAAAAATATGCAGCAAATAAAGAGTGCCTTTCTCCTCATCTGAAAATTGCTCTAGTGATACCTTCAAAGGTTTTCCCCCCTCACAGCAAACATGAGAAGAAAGGTCGGTGTGCTCTGTCATATCACATCACTCCCATCTTGTAATCTTGAATCTGCTAAACGATTTGTCGACTTTCTTGAAAGATCTAATTATTCAGTTTGGCAAATGTTGCCAATTACTCCACCTGATTATTATGACTCGCCGTATGCTTCCTCATCGGCTTTTGCTGGTTGGACTGAATTGGTAAAAAGCACTAAACAAATTTCTATGGATAATGAATCCTATTGGTTAGAAGATTGGGCATTATTTTGTACAATAAAACAGCACCATCAAAATCAGCCTTGGACTGATTGGCCAATTGAATTGAGAGACAGACACCCGGAAGCATTGGAGGAATGGCGGGCAAAAATTGAACCAGAATTATTGAAACAAATGAGTTTCCAAGCGGGTTGGAATGAATTGCATAATTACGCCACAGATAAAGGAATATCATTGGTTGGTGATGTACCAATTTTTGTTGCTCATGATTCTGCAGATGTTTGGGCTCACAGACATTTATTCCAACTTGAGGAAGACGGACAACCAAGTTTTGTGGCAGGTGTACCGCCAGATTATTTCAGCGAGGATGGCCAAAGATGGGGGACAGTTCTTTATCGCTGGGAATCACATCGTATCGATAATTACAAATGGTGGAGAGAAAGAATTGCAAGAGTCTTGAGGTTATTTGATAAGGTTCGAATTGATCATTTTAGGGGTTTTCATTCTGCTTGGGCGATACCTACACAAGATGAGCATGCAAGAAATGGATTTTGGCAAGAAGGGCCCGGTGATGAAATATTACAACAATTGATTGAAGAGGCTGGGGGTTCAACAAAAATTATTGCAGAAGATCTTGGAATTATTCCTTCAGAAGTGATTGAATTAAGAAAGCGCCATCAATTAAATGGGATGGCAGTATTGCAGTTTGGCTTTGATGGTAATATCACATCAAACCCTCATTATCCTCCTAATATTGAAAATGATTTGGTCGTTTATACTGGTACTCATGACAATAATACTACTAGGGGTTGGTTGAATAATTTAGGTGACGAATCTATTAACACAATTTGTAAATTAGTTGGTTCAAAAGATATTGATGTTAGCACAATCATCAACTTAGCTCTTGGAACTAGGGCTGAATTAGTCATCATTCCACTTCAAGACATATTGAATTTAGATTCTAATGCAAGAATGAATACACCAGGCACAGATTCAGGAAATTGGTCTTGGGCATTTACTTGGGATGATTTACAAAATAATTTTCAAACGAAAATTTCGTGATTGAAATCAAAGAGATGATATGGCTCTTTTATTGCGGTTAACTCATGGTAGTTGCTTACTTCTCGGCAGAAGTCGGATTTGAAAGTGGGCTTCACACATATTCAGGAGGTCTCGGTGTTCTAGCAGGAGATCATATCAAATCAGCAGCCGATGTTGGTCTTGATTTAGTTGCGGTAACTTTGCTTTACCGTCAAGGATATGGTAGACAACATTTGGATAAAGATGGAAACCAATCCGAAACCTATGGTGAAATAAATCCAGAAGAGTACCTTTGTGATACAGGGGTTGAGATTTCATTGCCTTTAGATGGTGGCATGTTGCATTCCAAAGTATGGCTATACAAAATCAAAGGTATCTCAACTTATTTCTTGGATACTAGGCATTCAGCAAATTCAGATGCACATTCTATATTAGGAAATAGGTTGTATGGTGGAGATGATAAAACAAGAATCCGTCAAGAGTATTTACTAGGTGTGGGTGGTATTCGTGCATTACAAAAATTAGGGCATAATATTACAGGTTTGCACTTAAATGAAGGACATTGTACTTTTGCAATGTTAGAAATGTTGAGCCAGGGCTGGAGTCGTGAAGAATTATCCAGCCGCTCTTTATTCACAACACACACTCCAGTCCCAGCGGGTCACGACCGTTTTTCATGGTCTGATGTTGAAGAAGTTCTTGGCGCTCTCCTTCCTAGAGACTGTCGCAAATTAGGTGGTGAGGAATACTGTTCAATGAGTCATCTTGGAATTGCATTAGCAGGCAGTGTTAATGCTGTTTCAAATCTTAATGCCTGGGTGGCTTCTTCTATGTTTGAAGGAACTCACATTGAGCCAATTACAAATGGAGTTCATCATATTACTTGGACTTCACTTCCAATGGCGGAAGTATTCGATAAGCACTTGCTAGGTTGGAGGGAAGACCCTACAATTCTTGCACATGCAGGTAAGATTCCCGAAGAAGATTTGATTACAGCGAGAAACCATGCTAGGTCAATATTAAGGGATCTCGTTTTTGCAAGTACAGGGGTAGAAATGTATTCTAATCGTTTAACAATAGGTTTTGCCCGCCGTTTTGCAACATACAAGCGTGCCAATTTAATATTCAGTGATATTGAGAGATTGCTGGCTATTGGTGCTGGTAAAATTCAATTTGTATTTGCTGGTAAAGCCCATCCAAAGGATGAGGGTGGGAAGCAATTAATCCGTGACATATTTGCAGGTGCAGAACAAGTAGGAGATGAAATCCCGGTTGCTTTTCTAGAAGATTATTCTATGGCGACTGGTTTAGCAATGACTGCAGGCGTAGATATTTGGTTGAATAATCCTGTACGGCCCATGGAAGCTTCTGGAACTAGCGGGATGAAAGCAGCAATGAATGGAGTTCCTAACTGTTCAATTTTAGACGGTTGGTGGCCTGAAGCTTGTGAACACGGTGTCAATGGCTGGAGTATTGGAGAGTCTGAAGATGACAGAGATGATGCCCGTGATGTTGAGGCGCTATACAATGTTCTAGAGAATGAAGTATTACCAACTTGGGATGAAGGAGATAGTCGTTGGTCTCACTTGATGAGAGCTGCAATTTGTACTAGCGCCCGTTTTACTGGGGCTAGGATGATTAGTGACTACCGTCGTTTTTATGATGCTTTTACGGACGCCTAATTGACATAATTCCAATTCCTATAATTGCAACAATTAATATCCCTAAAATAGCATAAACAACTAAACTTCGGATCTCAAATCCACCCGTTTCAGTTGTTGAATCCTGATTATTTTCTTCAATAATCTTTTCAGAATCTGGATTTGACTCAGTGTTATTTTCATTTTGTGGTG
>PBXQ01000034.1 GCA_002727675.1 Thermoplasmata archaeon
ATCAATCTGTGAGCAATAGCAAGAGTTGCTACTGATTTGACATCATCAGGTGTGACGAAGTCACGACCGCGCATAGCTGCTGCTGCTCGACCAGTCTTTAGCAGAGCCTGAGAACCTCTTGGTGAGGAACCGACCAAAACCCTTGGGTCTTCTCTTGTACGTGCCACGATTTCCACCATGTACATACGGATTGCTGGATCAACGTAAACATCCTCAATAGCTTGCTGCATAGCAATTACACGAGCAGGGTCTGTGATGACTTCTACATCTACAGCGTCCTTCTTTCTTGTAATACGTCGTGCTAGAATTTCATCTTCATCAGCACGATCAGGATATCCTACACTCATCTTGAACATAAAACGGTCAAGTTGCGCTTCTGGTAGGGGGTAAGTTCCTTCTTGCTCCACAGGGTTTTGTGTAGCCATTGTTAGGAACGGTGCAGGTAATTTGTGAGTAACTGTTCCAATAGTTACCTGCTTCTCCTGCATAGCCTCAAGCAAAGCGGCTTGTGTCTTAGGTGGAGCACGGTTGATTTCGTCAGAAAGAAGTAGGTTACAGAAAATAGGGCCCGGCTTGAAAGTGAACTCTCCTTTCTTTGCATCGTAAATGTTTGTTCCAGTAATATCTGCTGGAAGCAAATCCGGTGTAAACTGAACACGCTTGAAGTCGCAGCCTAATGCGTCAGCGAACGTATTTGTCATCAAAGTCTTAGCTAGACCAGGATAATCTTCGAACAGTAGGTTACCATTTGATAAAATATTGATTAAAACATTGTCAATAACGTGTGATTTACCAATAATTACTTTCTGGACTTCAGCACTAATTGCTTGTCCAATAGCTCCAACAGCAGCCAATCTTTCTTTGACTTCTGGGCTGCTTTGGTGTCTCGGCGCCGCTGCTGCTGCAGCCGGTGCGCTGACCGCTGGTGCGGCTGGCATAGCTGCTGCTGGGGGTGGGGGCGCGGGGGCGCCTCCTGCGGCTGGGTTCGTTCCTGGCGGGGGTGGTGGTGCTTGCATATTTTCATCTCTCCTTTTTCATCTCAATTGTGTTTTACTTTTTACCCCATCGGCGAATTGTCTGTAACAACTCGCGCTGTTTTTCGGGGGAATATGATACATTTTGTGAGTAGGCTAACTCCACTAATCTCGGATCACCTATCATAGATTGGATTTCTGCGGGCGTTTTTATTGCCATCTCGTCACGAGTTAGGTCATAGAATACTCTGACCTTGGTCATTAATGCCTCCCGCATTCTTTGCTTGTACGTACTTGGATCAATTTTTTGCGGCCGCTCTCTAAATCTAGTTAGGTCAAAGACGTGTCGCCAATTTTCTTTTTCTGGTACAACCATAATTGCTACTAGTAGTAATAGTAGCAAATTTAGGACTATAAGCCACTTGAGGAAATTATCTGAAGTTAGTAAAACAATGGTGCTCATTGTTTCAGTGAATGGATTGGACAAAGAACCTGTAACGTGTCGGCTTTCATCAAATACAATTCTGAATTCTTGGGATTTAAGGCGTATGCTGTATGGTAAATCCTCATTATCAAATTCCATCATATCACGAATTAGTGCTGTGAAGTATACTTCATTACCGCCCCATGCATTATCACCAGAAAGGTGTCGCTGCCAACATTTTGGTGATTCCAAATCACAATCTTGGCGCACATCTGTTTCTGCTGCAACTTCTGGAGTCCAAAATCTGTTTGAAATAGCCTCATCATCAGCAACGAATACTATTGAACCAGTGGCATCTAAACTTCCGAATGACGATCCGTCCTCACCCTGAATTCTTCTTTCATCAAGAACTTCCACCCCTGGATAGTCTATCCTTAGAATCAAAGATAAGTTACTAAGAGGATTTTGATAATCATCACAGTTACCGCCCTCTACTCTGATTACACAGGCGCTTTCACTAGCCATTGCCAATACGTTGACATCCCTCTTTTGATAATCATCATTAGCAGGGTCATCAGAAGGCAGTAATTCCCAACGCATAGCAGTTGGTTGTTTGAACATCACTGGCAATCGGCAATTATCTAAGTCATTTCCAGCTTCACTAAGCATTTCAGAACTGCATCCGATTGGTGTGATTCCAAATTGTTCATCAGCAACAACATCGTTTCTTATACCGGCAACACCCCATACATTCATTGGGTTTTCATTACCTGCTACACCATCGCTATCATAGGTTTTCCAATTTTGTTGTTCATCTAACAATGGATCTCCAAAGAAAGTTACTCCGAATTTAGAAGCCAAACGATTAGCATTTATTCCATCAGTTGCCACGATTACTTTACCGCCCAATTCAGTTACAAACTCATGAATTGCATTTGCTTCAGTTTCATCAATAGGCTTCTCAGTTCCAGCAATAACTAGCATTGTCCGATGTGGTTCTTCCCAGTCATTAACTAACATGGGTGTTGAAAGTGTGTTGCGGATTTTGTATCCTTCATCATTACCCAGCCCATCTCTCATATCAGTGACCTGAGCTAATTGTGATTTCTCATCACTTGCTTCAGTAACATATGCTGAGTAGTAGGTTTCTTTATTGGCGGCCACTAAAGTCATTGACAACATCATTACAATTATGAGTACGGCGAAGGTTGAACCAATGATAGTTCCAAAGTGTTTTGGGCCATCATCTTTTTTTGCCATTTGATAAACACATCCTAATGAATTAACACGCCTTGATAGAGTGGTGCTACCTCTTGGAATAAAGTTGCGTAATTATATGTTGGGGCAGTTAGAGTGGGGGTGTAGTAAGAGTTTCAAACCATTGCTAAGAGTATCATTTCATTTTACAGCAATAAAAAGTTCAACTCAATTGGATTAAAAAGGCACAAAATATAACAAAAATTGGATTATATTTTCTTTCTTAGATNACTCCTTGCGATTGAAAGCAGCCCCTANTAGTGNAATAATTACAGCACCCGGCCAAAAAGGTGTCCAGTTATTCGNNACAACCTCTTCTCCATCTTCTGTTGAATCATCATTGGATTGTGAGTTGTCATTNTCATCAGAACNACCTTTACTTTCTTCAATTTTCATTGTAACTTCGGATGAGTCGGCAGTAATCGTGCGCCCGGCATCAACGTCTCCTTTTGATTGAATTGAAATTTCAATAACACAATTTTTCGTGGGGTGACTAGCAGAAGAAGTAATATTAAGGATTTTAGTTAAATCTTCATTTGCAGGGATGGGCACCCCTTCTAATTGATCTTCTCCGTTTACTTCTAATAATGGGCATGAGTCTGTCATTGTTGCTTTGTAAACAGAATCTGGAGCATTTCCAGCATTTGAAACAACTACTGAAAGAGTAGTAGAAACCCCCGAATTCATTGGCCCAGATGGCTCCATTAATTCTACTGTAAGATCTACAACCATCGGAATAGTAAGGTTTCCTTCAGCATCCTTTGAGTCGCCTCCAGTACTAGGTACTCCACTCTGTGCAGTTACAGTGGCATCAACAGCAAAGAAATCAGAGTGTCCCGCAGGGAAAGCAGCAACATCAATTCCTTTCACAGTAAAATCAAATGTTTTGTTAGTACTTGCATCTACATCTACTGAATCTGGGCCATCAAATGTCCCTTCGTAAGGAATATCATATTCTATTGATAGGGTTATTGCGTAAGTATTTTCATTATTTATCCAAAATTTTAGTGATGCTTCACCATCTAAATCCAAATCAAAAACCGGCTCAGTATCAGTTTCAGAATCGATCCCCATATCCCAACCAAAAGGTAACTCAGGTACTTGAGCAGTATTAGTGGGGGGTAACAATGCAAAGAATATCAAAGCGACTAGAATGGTTGATTTAATATTCATATGATGCCCCCCTTAAATTTTCCACCAATCATCTTTATTTGAGTTTATTGAGGCTCCTGCGGATAAGTACTTTTGCCATTTTTCTACGGTAACTTGGTTTAAAGTTGGTATTATTGACTGGTTTGATAGATTTCCCAATAACCTCTGAAATTTTATTTATACTATCTTCGCCATTCCAATTATCTATTTCCGACACAACTTCGTCTGAATGCAGTCTTGGAATCGATTCTAATCCAGTAGAAGCAACATGTAATTCATCAATATTTGAACCACTCTTTTTCCATGCTGCAGCAATACCCGCTTCAGGGAAATCCCATGATTTTCTTTGTGTAAGTTTGAGGTATTCTCCTTCAAATTCACCAGAATTTTCAGGTAATGTGATGTGAGTGACTAATTCGTTAGTTTCTAAAACATTCTTTTTCATTCCATCTAGGGCAAAGAAGTGTGTAATTGGCATTTCTCTTTTACCATTTGGGGATGCAAGATGAATTGTAGCATTAAGACACATTAGGACAGGAGCTAAGTCAGCTTGATATGTTGCCACACATAACTCATTTTGGTTTGGAATAACTCTACAATCAGCAGCCGTGTGATTATCACATTTATGGCACCAATCTATTGATTCTCTCCATTCTTCTGATTGGTTATACCAAAAGCACCTAGTATCTAGGCAAATATTTCCTCCAACTGTTGCGGAACGACGAATAAGTACTGAAGCGACACTCCCTGCAGCTTTACGAATCAAAGGGTGTGTTAAACTACTTTCACTTAAATCATGTAGTCTTACCATTGATCCAATGTGGGTTTCACTTAAGGTACTCAATTCGTTGATTTTAGCGAGGGAGATAACATGTCCCTTTGCATTTAGGTGCCATTTGTAGTTGGGCAACAAATCAGTACCCCCTGCGACCCAATCAAATTCTTCATCTGCTTGTAGAAGTTGATTTACTATTTCCAAAGCTTCATCCAAGCTGGTGGGTGAATGAAGAACATAAGGCGGAGTACGCATTAGTCATCACCCCTATGCCTACGCTCAACATGTTTCCACGCACTACCAGCCAGACGTGGATTTTCTAGGTATTCTTCAGTAGGGGTGACCGATACAACCCATTCATCTGATTGTTCATCTGGTGGAATCGTGGCATCAAAACCAAATAAGGCACCATTGTGATATGGTTCGATAGATTCTGAATTACGTCTTTCGATATCCCTTTGTTCATGCTTTTCCGCTCTCTTAGCAAGAGTTTGTTGAAGTTCTGAATGTTCTAGAGTCGGGTTTTTTAGTTCTCTTGGGTCACTAATGCCTTGTTCCTTACACATTTTTTCAATATTTTTGTACATCCTATCAGGGGTAAGTGGGAGTTCATTAACTCGCATGCCTATAGCATCGTAAACAGCGTTACAAACTGCAGGTAAAATTGGAAGCAGCGGGCCTTCACCTGCTTCCTTTGCTCCAAACGGACCTTCTGGATCGTTACTTTCAACAATTATTGGGAAAACATTTGGCATTTCATGAACTGTAGGGATCTTGTAGTCGAGTAAATTTGCGTTCAGTAAATGGCCAGTTCTACCATAAACCATCTCTTCTGAAAGAACTTGCCCCATACCCATATGACAACTGCCAATGATTTGTCCTTCAACAGATAATGGGTTGAGTGCTTTCCCGCAATCATGAGCAGCCCAAACATTGAGAACTTTTGTTTGTCCTGTTTCAACATCTACTTTGACTTCTGCAACATATGCTGAAAATGAGTATGCTGGTGCCAAACCTGCTGCTGCCCCTTTATGTGCCCTACCCATTGGTGGTGTGCGATAAGCTCCAGAAGCAACAAGAGCACCTTTGTCTTCCTGGGCTTTATGCAATGCTTCAAGATATGAAATACCCACACCAGGGTCATTTTTGACGTATATTCTACGATCTCCGATGACTAATTTATTTACTTCTACACCAGTTATTTCAGCAGTGGCGACAATTAACTCCTCGCGGATTTTCATGGCTGCAGAAATTGCAGCGTTTGCATTCATGAAAGTAACTCTGCTTGAATATGATCCTAAATCTACAGGTGAGGTGTCTGATTCTTGAGAACGGACTCGTATCATATCTAATGGTAGACCCAATACTTCAGCTACAGATTGTGCCACTACTGTATCAGATCCTTGGCCTATGTCTGCGGCTCCTGTATGGATTGTAACTCCACCATCCATGTCTATTTTGAGATGAACTGTGGCGTGAGGGAATTTGTTTGGATCCCAGTGGATTGGCAAACCACTACCCGAAATGAAGAAGCCACAGCCAACTCCAAACCCATGCCCTAAGGGTAATTTGCGGAATTTATCATCCCAACCAGAAGCGGCCCGAACTTTCTCAAGACATTCTCTCATTCCCATGCTGGTGATTCTAAATCCTGTGATGGTGGCACTTAGTGGAGGTAACAAATTTGCTAATCTGAAAGTTATGGGGTCAACTTGTAATTGAATAGATAAATCGTCAAGTCCTACTTCAACAGCACAACGTGAATTTACGGCGCCGTGCCCCCGCATAGCACCAGAAGCGGGCTTGTTAGTCCAAACCCGGGCCCCTGTATAGTGAAAACCACCTATTTCGTAAGGAGCAGTATGTAGCACTCCATTGTAGTAAGTTGTTACATGTCCAAAAGAAGCAAATGAACCTCCATCAATCAGCGCATCAGTAGCAACCCCACACAGTCTTCCTTCGGAATCAGCATGCAGATTCATCTCAATGTGGGATGGGTGTCTACCTCTATTTGTCCAAAATACTTCTTCTCTGTCAAAAGTAATTCTAACTGGTCGTCCAGATTTACGTGCCAATATTGCAGCACACATCTCATGGGGAAAAGGATCTGACTTGCCCCCAAATCCACCGCCTACAAATGTTCTATAGACGTTTATTTGGTGCATTGGGATGTCTAAAACATCTGCTAGCGAGCGATGTAAATAATGAGGTACTTGCTGGGGGGTGTAAACTGTAAGTCTGCCCCTTGGATCCCAATTTGCAACTACCGCATGTGGTTCCGTAAAACCATGATTAACCCCTTTGAATGTCCAATTTGACTTATGCGATGCAATTGCTTTATTTTGCATGGAAGAAACTTCCCCAAATTCCTGAAACACTCTTTTCTGAATATTTGCTTCACCGATGTGGTATTTTCCTCTATCATGGATTGGGTTTTCACTATCTTCAAGTCCCTTTTTCAT
>PBXQ01000035.1 GCA_002727675.1 Thermoplasmata archaeon
TCCAGGCGGATGACGGTAGCAACGGCCCTGAACTGTGGGTGCACGATCCTGCCAACGGTTCGACTTGGATGGCGTCAAATATTTGTGATAGTTCGTTAGGGTGTGGGTGGGGCATGTATATCTCCAGCATGGTGTCGGTTGGGGACAGACTCTACTTTGATGCAGATCACCCAATGTGGGGAAATGAACTGTGGATGATGGAAATCGAGCATAGCATCACTTACGGTTGAATTTAAGAACAATTAACGTTAGGTTTGATGAACGGGATATGAATCATGGATTATGAATAATTATCAATTTATTACTGAATTTCTATGTCTTCGAGGGTATTTACATTAGTGAAACATTGATTTGTAATGCCATTTATTGACCATTCGTCTGGCTTTACTTCATACGAATTCAAATTTGTAATTACTTGCCTGGCTGAATAAACTTCCATCCCTAATACTTCATTGAGAGTTTTTGTTTTAGAACAGAATAATAATGGTTCTATACCGCTATTAGAGTGTGCTACTACACAATCAAATTGCCCAGATAATTTGGAGAATAACAATTGAGGCAATTCCGGGCTAAGATATGGTACGTCACAAGGGGTTACTTGAACGGTTTTCCAACCATTATCAAGAGCTTTTTCTATACTACTAATTAAACCGATAATTGGCGAGTTGGGCTTGTTAGGTATTGATGAATCAAAGCATACCTGAAAGGGAAGTGTAGTATTATCTATTTGAAAAAATTCTGGTGATTTTTTCTTAATGGTCATTGAATTTGTAATTTCTTCCCATTGTTCTTTATTTTTGAGAGAAAGTATTACTGATTTAAATCCAGATTTCGTTAATGATTCGATAACTAATTGAAGCATTGTTTTTCCATCAATTTCTACTATTGATTTAGTTTCCCCCATTCTGCTAGATGCGCCGCCTGCCAATATAATTGCACCAGCAGCTACTGGATTATCCATTTATTCAACCTCAGCAATACGATTAATTGCGTATTCTAATTCTTGCATCAAACTATTTGCCCTTTCGATAATTGCCATACGGTCTCTTTTTGTTTGAGCGGAAGGCAACCATTCGAGTAATTTTTTTACATCATTTGCATCTCTTTCAATTAAAAATTCTAATGCCGCTAAAGCGATGGGGTCTTTAGATTCTAGAAAGCGCATGAACCCCGGTATAGCCGTATGCTAATTTTTATTGCGGTGGTAATTCATTCTTTTTTCGGCCTTAATGGATCAAACATTCCTGATAACAAATCAAGTACAGAAGTTAATTCATCTTTTACTTTCTCAAGTAATTTTGGTTCTATGTTAACCTCAAGTGCACTCTTAACTAAATCAATTACTTCTTCATGTTCATTATCTGTGATTTGTAATGCTGAACGTAACATTGCAATTACAGCCATTTCATCATTACTTAATGAAGCATTCATAAAAGCAGTTTCAAACATTTCACGATAAATTATCATTCTTTCTCTTTTACCGATTTTTCGGCCTGTGGTGACTTCTTTTTCTTGAACTACTAAATCATAAATTTCTTTAGGTTTTGTAATTAATTCATCATCTTTGAATAATAATATTGCTAATTTAGTGGCTAGTTTTTGCTCTTCTCTAGTAAGTAAACCATCCCTTAATAACACAACAGTAACAGATGCGTAAACAGCATCTGTACGCACAGTCACTGCTTCGGGCATGAACTAACCACATAGCGTCGTGCTTTTCATGTTGTCTTTAGCGGTGGGTTCTTGAAGTAACCACGATTCCGAGAAAATACAGGTTCGCCTATCTCACTCACTGAGCGCTCTGCGCTTGTTTAAGGGAATTGTCCGAATTCGGACAACAGGCTGCCTTAGGATATGAAAAAATGAGAGAATCAGCAAATGCAAAATATATGATTAGAGTCAGTGTTAAATTGGATGGTCAGGCAAAAAGAAAGGACATTATTGGTGCTATTTTTGGTCAGACAGAAGGATTAATGCCTGAAGCACTTGATTTAAGAAAATTACAAAGATCGGGAAGAATTGGTCACATTGATGTAAATTTAGATAGCAATAAGGGAAAAATTAGTGGAATGATTGAAATTCCTTCAACTCTTGAAAATGTAGAGAGCGCTATTATTGGTGCCGCTCTTGAAACAATTGAAAGAATAGGCCCCTCTGCTTCTAAATTAGAAGTTGTTGAGATTACAAATATACGATCTGCTAAAAGAACATCAATGGTTGACAGAGCTAAAGATTTGTTACTTGATATTGTTCGTCAGCGTGATGCTGATGCAACTGGTTTGATTGATGAGGTTCGTAGCGTTCTAACTACAAGTGAAGTTACCACTTACAAAGACACAGGGATGACTTGTGGACCAAATGTGGAGGAATCTGATGCACTAATTATTGTTGAAGGAAGAAATGATGTGATGAATTTGGCTTCTTGTGGAATTAAAAATGTCATTGCTGTAATGGGTGCTGGGATTGATTCTTCATTACTAGATTTAGCAAAATCAAAAACAATGGTCAAAGCATTTTTGGATGGAGACCGCGGTGGAAAAATGATTGCTTTAGAGCTTTCAGGAGTTTTAGGTGATAAATTAACTCACATCGCATTTGCTCCCGACGGAAGAGAAGTTGAACATTTAGAAAAGAAACTTATTGGAAAGCATCTAGGACAAGCAGAAGTAGCTAACAAAGCAATTGCTAGAATTCAAGCATCAGAAGGCGATGAAGATGAAAAAAATGAGGTGCCTGAATCAATAATTCAGTGGGCTGAAAATATGCCATCTAAAGCAAATCAGGCTGTATTTATTCTCGAAGATGATTCCGCTTCTGAACCAATGTCTGCTAAAGACATGGTTTCTCAAGCAAGTGAAATGAATGGAGTTCAAGCAGTGATTATCAAAAGTAAGTGGTCTGATTCACTAATGGAAAAGGTAAGTGAGTCGGGGATTGAAACTGTCATTGTACCTAAATCAGATGTCAGTAATCAAAATGGAATTACTATTTATTCAACCGATGATTTTTGAATAAATAAATAAACAAATCAATCATAAGTAAATTCATTCAGTGGAATTCTCATGCAAGGAGTCCCACCGCCACAAAATGTTGCCCCAATACCCATGGCTCCAGCGCCTGCTCCGGCACCAGTTACTCCCGCTTTACCACAACAAGGAACGATAAATAATGGTGATAAAATTGGGCAATGGATTAATTTTGGATTAGTTTGTTTAGCATTTATTATGGTTATAACTAGTGTTTATTTAAGTAATTCTTGGGTTGTACAAGAAGCTGAAATATTGGGTTCTACAATGGAAACAAGGATGGGTTTAGGTGATGCAATCACGACTACTTGTGATGTGGATGGTGATTGTGAAACCGAAGAAGTTGATTTTAGTGAACAACATGAAGAATGTTCTGATGATATTAAAGAAATGGAAGATGCGGGAGGAAGTAGCGAATGGGCAGATATGTTGAAAGAATCTTGCGATGTTATCGGAAGTCAGTCGTTATCTGGTTTAATTGGAACAATTGTGTTTTCTCTTTCAGCGCTATTTTTGCTTGCATCAGGAGCTTTGTTATTAATCGGAATACTGGGTAAAAATATACCATTTGTCAAATATGCTCCTATTTTACCTGGAGTTTTAATTTTTGTAGGCTTTGGATTGTGGGCAATTATCAACCCAAATGCAAATGGAAATTATGGGTGGGCGGCTAATCTTACATTAATTTCAGGAGTTGTCGCATGTTATACTGGAGTTAATCCTGTTTTCGATAAAATGCACTCAACCAACGGGCTTAATTCATTTATTTCGGAAAGTAAAATTGATTTAATTACTAAATTAAAATTTGTTTGGGTGGGGTTATCTTTTTTGGGTTTGATGATCTTATTTTTCAACATAATTATTGGGTTAGCGGTTATGTTAATTGGTATTGTATTTTCATTGATTAATTTCGCAGAACCAAAAATAATCATTGATCAAAATGATGGCGATGAGAAGAGAATGTTGCTCCTACAATTTAGTAGAAATTATGGGAATATTGCGCCAGCCGGCGTTCTCCCCACAAACGTAGCACATGCACCTATTCCAGCAGCACCGGTTCCAGCAGCACCCGCCCCAGTAGCACCAGTTCCAGCAGCACCAGTTCCAGCACCGCCGGTTCCAGCAGCACCAATGCCTACTCCTCCACCAGTAATGGATACACCACCACCAGTAAACGATACTCCGCCACCAGCACTAACGCCTGAACCATCACCTGAACCACCATTAGATATAACATCTAATTTAGATGATAATCCCATAACTGATGTAATGTCCGAAGAACAAATGGCTGATTCAGTTTCTGAAATTGAACTAACCAATGCTACAGAAGTAGAAGAGAATAATATCGTTGATGATTCCGCAATGAATGAAGATCAAAATTTGCAAGAACCTGAACCAATTATGGAAGTTGTGGATGAACCAGAGACGGCACAAACGATACCGCCAGCACCTACACCACCACCTGCACCAATGCCTACTCCTCCACCAGTAATGGATGCACCACCACCTGCACCAATGCCTACTCCTCCACCAGTGATGGATACACCACCGCCTGCACCAATGCCTACTCCTCCACCAGTGATGGATACACCACCACCTGCGCCAATGCCTACTCCTCCACCAGTAATGGGTACGCCACCACCTGCACCAATGCCTACTCCACCGCCGGCAATGGCTATACCACCACCAATGGGAACTAATTTACCGCCACCAATTTCTCCAATGGGAATGCAACCACCACCAAATTTCGGCAATAACGTTCAACCAAACCAACAGCCTCAAAGTTTTGCTGTGAAAGCTGCTCCAAGAGAAGAGCTCATGAGTTCTGAAGAAACTAAAGATTTGTTAAATGACTTGTTTGAATAAAATTTACAAGGCTTTTACATAATTTTTTGTTCCTGCTAGTGGAATAAAAGTTGCCTTTTCTAGAGCCTCTACTTGATTTTCAATTGCAACAATGTCATTTAATTTAGTTGAATCTATCAAATCTAAATGCCTTGGTAAATCTACCCCTGGGCCGGGTATTTCTTCAAGTTTGATAGCTAAACGNTTAGAAATTTCCAATAAATTTCCTTTAGAAGGGCACTGNCGACTGTCTAANCTTAATGATGTCCATTTAGATAATTGATCACCTATAGTTTCAAGCCGGTGCAACAAGGAAAGAGCCTTTTCATCCGAAACTCCTCCTAAAGAACGCAGGGCATCTAGTAAAATTACAAGTCTTTGAACTCTAATATCGCGAGGTGATTTATCTAAATCCCCACCTATTTTCTCTCTAACTGAATCAAAATTTAAATTAGATAAACGCTGTTCATTCAATAAATTTCCAATTTCATCAGATTCATACACATCTTGTGAATAATTATTCTCTCTTTTTACCAAGGTATTCAATAAATCCTCTTTATGATTATTAGATTCTAGCGTTTCTGATTTTTGTCGTTCATTTTGATTATTATTTCTATTTTCTTCTATAACTGGAATTAATATTGGTTTTAATGGATGTAATTTTGCAAAAACTTCAGGGGGCTTTGGGGTGAAAAATATAGATTCTATTTCATCATTTTCAGGTAATGCTGACAGATGTTTTGCCATTTCAGGTATTGATTCAAATAAATAATTNAATTGATCGGGCATTGATGTTTTTCTAATCACATCATTTAATAAATTTAAATCGCGACCAAATGGTAATCTTTCTAATCTTTCTTTTAGACGGGAATATTGAGATATGTTCCTTCTAATTTCAGGTAATTGAATCCACAATTCTATATGGTCTCTTTTAATTAAATCATCAAGGTTNGTTACATCCCAACCTTCTTGTCTCCACATATCAAGCTCAGCAATTGTTGCAATTAACAANCGNTCTTCTTGATTATGAAGTTCTTTGTATTGTATTTTAATACCCGATTGTAATGATGTTATCAATTCCTCATAATCTAATAAGTTTAACAAATTAGGATTTGTTTCNACTGGCCAGATAGATGCTAAATCTAGACGAATTTNATCAAGCTTTTCTCTATGTAAATGATTACGTCGTAATAGTTTACTAATGCCGTCNTGAATTTGATTATAATCATCAGTATTAATTTCTAAATTATGTAACAATTTTATCCAATTGTTAACATCTTCGGCCCCATAAAAACTAACATCTAAACTATCTATTGTTGCTAATAATTGTTTACAAACATGTATTTTATTAGCGTGTTCATCAATAGCCAACCAACCAAGCCTTGGAGAATTATTCAGCAATGTTTCAAGTGGGTCCACTTCAAAACCAGATTCTTTCCAAGAATTAATTCGTGACCTGGATTGTTGTTCTCTTTCATCCCTTAAATCTTCAAGTAAATGTAATAATTCTGTTATTTGGTCTATTCTTTCTACTTGACCTTGCAATGCAACTGCAACACCNGCGTGTTCTGGAAATAAATCTAATAGTTGATCCAAAAGAATCCAAATTTCATTTAATCTAACTATTTTTTCATCAATATCTGGCACTCTATTCTCCAGTAACAACAAATCTTCNGGTGTGGCATTTGTTGGTGCATTAATATGCATTCCATTAATTCTAATTTGATCCAACCACAAATTAATTTTTATTAAACGTGTAGCATAATCTGTTGATTTTTTTTCTGCTTCTAATTTAATTTCATTCAACCTATTTTTGTCTTCCATTTTTTGTGCTAATTTTGATTTTTGTAATAAATTCAAAGCTGTTTTTTCATCAAAGTGAACTATTCCTTCATTAATACATTCTTCTATTTCACTTAATATTGAATCCATTTCTTGTATTCTACCAACTTCAGAATATCTTTGTTGTAAATCACCTTCGAGTTTGGTTAATTCCCAACCTCTATGATCTCGTAAATGTGTTACCATTTCATCGAGTATTGAAAATCTCTTATGCTGCTTTTCTTCAAGTTTTGAAACAATGTTTTCAAATTCTTTTTCTGGCGCAACATTTTCAAAAGCATTAACAAGTTCTTGAGTATAAGGTACCATTGACTCATCAATCATTTCTAATCTTTCCAACCATTTTCCTAATTCGTTGCCCCTTCCTTCCCTGGACCAACTATCAATAGATAAATCCGCAATAAACACCCAAGGCCTCTTTCTTCGAATTGTCTCCCTCCATTTTCGTTGATTATTTTCTATTTTTATGGGATCTTTTAGTGATTCTAATAATTGCCTTCTTTCAGGCCAACTCATTGGCCAATTATTTACTTTATTTCTCAATTTTATTGAAAGTTCAATTGCCTTTTCAAGATGTAAAATTGCTTCTGAAACATTGCCACCAACGCCCTCGATAAAGGAATTGATTAATGATAAGTCAAATCCTTGGGCTTTCCAGCGGGCTGCCCTGTCGCCGAGTAAATCGCTACCTAACAGAAGAATCCCCTCTAACTTCCGAGGCCTTTGCCCTTAGTGAATCATTCCATCACCAATAATATAGTTAATTTGTCAAAATTTAATTGATTGTATGCAAATTTCATGTTAATTCGCAACTAATTGTAAGGTGTCAAAAACGCTCTCCCTACGGGAGAGAAGGGGTCAACATCAAGTAGCCAATAAGTCCGCTAGGACATTATGACACCGTTGGAGATAGGGTTAACTCTGTTTGGAACATTACTTGGCGGAGGCGTTTTATTTTGGATGATACAAGTCGATGGGCACTTTCGCCGCTACAGCAAAGAGGCTGCTAAAGAAAGGGAAAGGCAAGCACTAAAATTAGAATTATTACTTGAAACCACAACCGGACTTTCAAAAGATTGTGCTGCATTAATTCATACCCAGCCTAAGTTGAAAGGTTTAATTTCGGCACATAATACAATCTCAAATTTAGAGGCTTCTTTAGACTCAGATTTCGGTGCCCCAAGTGTTAGAGTTGCTGCTGAACAATTATTAGTAGCAATAAGGGGTATGTTATCTACTCACTCATCTGATGGGGATTTTACAGTGAGTGAGAATAATCCTGAACCAGGTGTTATGGCACTAGCAGATAGATTGTTTTCTTTATTTAGTGATTTAGATATACATGGCCCTAAAAATTTAGCATTAACTGCTTTAGAAGCACGAAGATTGGGTGAAATCGCACACTCCTTGGGAGAAGATGGTTGGGCAAGAGCGTGTTATAAAGAAGTTGCAAGTAATTTAGCCCCGGGGAATATTGCATCAATGCGTTGCCTTGCATCACTAGCAAAAGATTCTGCTGATATAGAAGAAGAAGCTCATTGGGTCTCTGAACAATTATCACAATTACCTGATGACACTGTGTTACTACGTAGATTATCTGTTCTAAAACCTGAAACCGCTGAAAGAAATGTGCAGAGATTGGAGGCACTTGGAAAAGCAACTCCTGCAGACCACAGTTTTGTTTCAGGACTAAAAGAAAGATTACAAGGTGATTCCTCAGATCAATCATTAGCAGCAGTAGAGGCAGCAATAGAACAAAATCCAACTGTTGAACAATTTCTATTGAAAGCTAGAATTCATAGACGTAGAGATGAACCATTGCTTGCAATAGACGCTGTTGAATCTGGCCTAAATTTACCTGGTGGGAGACAACATGGAGAATCTTGGGCTTTACTAGCCCAATTGCTATGTTGTGATTCAAAGAGATTAGCTGATGCACTAAAAGCATCAGTTCACGCTTGTGCACTAAATGCTGGTGGAACTAATCTAATATTACTAAAATCTGAGTTATTAGAACGTAGTGATAGAATTGATGATTCATTTGAATGGTTAGAAAGTGTATTGGAAAAGGATCCAACAAATTCGATTGTTAGAACTGAATTATCTCAAATGCATACATTCCATGGAAGAAGAAGTGAAGCATGGTCAGTACTTGAAGAAGCACCAAACTGGGGTGAAGCAAGCCTACATATACAAAAAGGAAGGTTATTGTTGGCAGATTATGATGCTAATAGAGATGCGGGACATTCAGATACTGAAATCCTTAGTGCTGCAGAAACATCGTTTAGAGATGCCTTAGAAGTTAATCGTGAAAGTGGTTTAGCGTGGCTTTGCCTAGGAAGGTGTCAACGCTTAGGCGCTGATATATCAGAAGCAAAAATTTCATTGAACCGGGCTAGAAGACTAATGGATGACCCTTTAATTGCTGCTGAAGAAAGTTTGATTGCTATTGATGAAGGTAGAATTGATGATGCTGCACGTTTGATTGATGAAGCAGATATTAAAGAAAGTAAATCGTTGGTCATCCCGTATGTTAAAGGTTTAATTTCAGCTAAAAGAGGGCACCTTTCTGAAGCGCTTGATCGTTTTAATGATGTTTTGTTAAGTAACCCTCACCACGTTCGTGCGAGATTGAATAGAATAACATTGCACCTTTTAGCAGATGATGTTCAAACTGCATTAGATGATTGTGATTGGTTATTAATGACTTATCCAACATTATTACTAGCAAAGTTGAGGCGCGGGGAGGCTTTAATTCAGCACGGAATATTTGATGAAGCTGAAAAAGAAATACGCGCTGTGTTGGATGAACAACCAGACAACGAAGTTGCATTGACTAGATTGGGTGCATGCTTACTTGCACAAGGAAGAGCAGAAGAGGCATTTATTCCATTAAATAATGCTTTAAATTTAAACTCTGGTTATCCTGAAGGCTATTACCAAAGAGCAATGCTTTATCTGGAAATGGGTGAAATAGATAGCGCATTATCTGATTTCAAAATGACTGCTAAATTGGCTCCAAAACATATCGATGCATTGTTGAGAATTTCTGCAATTCACCACGAAAAAGAAGAATTTGAAAAAGCTGAAGTTGCTTGGAGGAAGGTTCTTGATGTAGACCCCGATAATAAATTAGCAAGAGCACGTTTAGATGAAGCACGTGTCACTTTAGCTAAATCTGCCTAATTGCCGAAGGGTTGATGCTACCTTATTGCTTGGGATATACATGTCCTTTGAACCAGGCGATACTGTTTCTGATTTTTTACTTGAAAATGTGCACCCAAATATTGGTAAATCAGAAATGAATCTGCAAGATATAATGGATGTTAATGGTGCAATCATTGTTTTTTCTTGTTTACATTGCCCATATGTAATAGGTAATATAAGTAGAATTGAAAAAATCGCTGAAAAAGCAACCTCAAATGGAGTTGGGTTTGTTGCGATTAATTCTAATGCTGCTAATACAATGTATGAATCAGACTCCGCAGAAAACACAAAAATTGCTTGTTCAAAAGGTATTCCTTATCCATTTTTAATTGATTCTGACCAATCTGTTTCGGCTAGTTGGGGGGCTGAAAGAACTCCTGAATTTTATTTGATTAATAACGAAAAAAATGTAATTTATCGCGGTAGATTAGATGATTCTCCAAAAAATCCAAATCTTGCAACAACTGCAGAATTAGATGATGCTTTAAGTCAATATTTGGCAGGTAACAAACCTAACAAACAACGAACTGAGTCAATTGGCTGTTCAATTAAATGGGTTTATTGAATATAATTAATATAATTTTAACCGCTTTCCTTTCAAAGTAAGAACGTTTGGTAATCATATGTCCGGAATACCCTCTAGTGGAAATCAATCTAATCCCTGGGTAAGGAGAGTTCTAATCATTGGCGCTATCACACTAGTTGTTGGAATAATTGGATTAATTACAGCATTACCATCAATAGATGATAATTTCAGACCTGATACATTAAATAAAGAAACAATTGAACCAAATGAAAACATAAATACCAATGTTAGTGGAATGAGAATCTATTCTTTTTATCAAAATGTAACTGAAAATGGAAAAATTGAAGGAACTGTTACTATATTACAAGACGGTAAAGAAATTGAATTGCGTGAGCCTACAATAATGTCTGGGGTTGGGGAAATGGAATTTACAGATGGTAGTAAATTTATCCCAATGGGTTGGATTCAAGTTAATGAAAATACAAATGTAAATTTAATTTCTAATTCTAACACCACAATTTATTTTGTAGATCAAAATCAAGTGAGTGAAGAAGCATTTACTGATCCAATAATTCTGACATCTTGTATATCACTTGGTGTAGGGGTTTGTTTTTTACCACTAGGTTTAGTTATGTTCTTAGTAAGAAAAAAGAATAACCCAATTAAATCTGTAATGACTCTAAAAACACCAGAAGGAGATGTGAATGTTTCAATTGGAACTCCAACAACAGGAGGGGCAGTATTAACGACTGACCAAATATATAAAATTACAAAATTACAAGAAAAAATAGGAAAGGGTGAATTGAATTTTCAATTTAACATAGAGGATAAAACTGTAACGAAAAATGTGCCTGCTCCTTTTGCTGATAGGCCTGATGATATTAACGAAATTAATGAAACACAAAAAGAATCAATAACTAAAGTAGAAAAAAATAATCAGGAAGAAAAGGAAAATCCAAGTTGGAAAGATTGGGATGAGGGTTAATCATCTAATTTCTTACCAACATCCCTAGCTGCTTCAATAGAACCGGGGGGCATGAAGAATAATTCTGGCACCGGTTCTGGAAATTTTTCATCCCAGAAGCGTTGTGAACGTGCCCAAATTTCCTGCTTGGATGACCAAGCAAGCCATTGATCAATCCAATTACAAGTTTTTTCAACTTCTTCATCTCCTTTTGATTGCTCTCTAAGAATTTTGTTTAATACACCAACTATTACTGTGTTTGCAGGTATCATTGCATAAGTTCCAAACGGATTTCTTTCTGTATCAACTGTTCTTTGTTCCTTCCATAATGCCAAGAATTGATCATAGATATATCCAATTGCAAGCACTGTAATTAGTACACAAGATGCTATTAGACCCAAGCCAATATATGTCATAGATATGCCACTAAATTCTGAATTAGAATCAAACCTCCATGAAACATATGGCCATATTAGAAGTGTTAGGGTTGTACACCAAAATACCATCGAAATTAGAGTCTGAGATTGCTGCAACCTCCAATATTGTCGCATGAACCATTTTCTTTGCATCAACCCTACCTGACACATCTACTCTTTGACAATTGCGCGGTTGTGTCACATTAGTTGCTAATTTGATTACAACATTGCTTGTGCGAAACTCAATAACATTATCTCATTTGACTTATTGGGGGAATTAATGGTTGTACGCGCTGTGTTAGTTGGTTTAGGGCACCGTACAGCGTGTTATGCCTCATATGCACGACACCACCCAGAAGAAATGGAAGTTGTGGGATTAGTTGATCCTGATTTACAGCGGTTGGGAATTTTTTCAGAAAAATGGGGAATTGAAGATGATTCATGTTTTATTAGTGTTGAAGAACTGGTTTCCCAACCAAAGATTGGTGATGTTGCAATAAATGGTACAATGGATGAAGTTCATGTTGAAACGACTATTCCGCTAGTAAAAGCTGGATATCATGTGTTATTAGAAAAACCAATAGCATCATCTGCTGAAGAATTATCTTTGTTGAATGATGCTGTGAAACAAACTGGTGTTAAGGTTGTAATTTGCCATGTATTAAGATATGCCCCCTTTTATAGGGCAATAAAAGAAAAATTGTTAGATGGAGAAATAGGAGATATTATTCATATTCATTCTACAGAAAATGTATCATATCATCATACTGCTGTTGCATTCATTAGGGGAAAATGGAATCGTAGAGAAGTAAACCCAATTATGTTAGCAAAATGTTGTCATGATTTGGACTTGTTGTGTTGGTACAAAAGCGGAACTAATCCTACTAAAGTATCATCAATGGGTGGTTTACACTTTTTCACAAAAGAAAATGCACCCAAAAATAGTGGTGAAAATTGTTTTGATTGTTCAATAGAAAGAGAATGTGAATACTCTGCAAAAAGACATTATGTTGATAATAAGAAATGGGGATTTTATGCCTTAGCAGGACAAAAAAATTACGAACGTGGTGAATTATATACTGAAGAGGAAGCAATTGAATATATTTCAAACAATGAATACAGCCGTTGCGTCTGGAAATGCAATAATGATGTTGCAGACCGTCAATCAGTAATGATTGAATTTAATGATGGGACGATTGCCACACATGATTTAGTAACTAATACCGCTAGAGCCACAAGAAAAATTCAGATTGTTGGGACTAAAGGAGAAATTTCTGGCGATATGGTAAGTGGAATTTTTACAATTAGAAAAGCAAATGCTACTTACGGAAGAGATTTTACAGAAGAAGAAATTGATTCTGGTGTTGCTGATGATTTACACGGAGGCGGGGATTTACTGTTAGTCAAAGATTTCTTGAGTGTTGTTAGAGGTGAGAAACCATCATCATCTACTACAACATTATCTGATTCAATAAATAGTCATTTAATTGCTTATGCTGCTGATTTTTCTATGAAAGAATCAAAAATATTCCACTTTGATAATAACTGATTACTAAATAGAGATGGGTTTTTACTAGAGGGATGATTACACAACCTTGAGTTGGGTAGTGTGGTAGACTTTGATGCCGTAATGACAATTCTTGAAAATAGATCTCGAAGAGATATTCTAGAGATGTTAGTTAGGGAACCACATTATCCATTACAGTTATCTCAACACCTAGATATTAGTCAACAAGCAGTAATGAAACACTTGAAAGTTTTAGAGGATTCTGGGTTTGTAGAATCAGAGAAAGTAAAAAGTGACAAAGGTGGCCCACCAAAGAAAATATATTCAGTAAAACAATCCTTTAGTTTAAGATTAGATTTAGGTCCAGATTTATTCCGACTTGATCACAGACAACTACCCCCTGGTGGCCCCGTAAGGCTCAGTTCTAAAGTTCCTGATAATGCCGTTAATATCGCAGAGTATTTAGGAGGGAGAAGAAAAATTTCGTTGTCTGAAGCAATGGGAATAATTGGGGAATTAAACAAAACATTAGAAAATCTCGATGAACAAAGAGATGCTTTAATTGCATTACACCAACAAGT
>PBXQ01000036.1 GCA_002727675.1 Thermoplasmata archaeon
CTCCTATTGATTGGCCGAACAATTCGGCGAATCTGCAATGAACCCCATTGTATCCCCGTGTAACATGCCATCATCATTGACGTTGGGAATTGACGTTGGTACCACTTATACAAAATCACTATTATTGTATCCTAATGGTAATTGGGAAATGCATCATTGGCCAACTTCTGAAGGAGTATGGGAGAACCTTCGGGAATGGCTTGGTCTTAGGGGTCAGAAAGTTGATCGGGTAGGGATTACAGGTCATGGTCCTTCAGCAATTGTCATTCGCGATGGGGTAGTTTGTGGGCGAATTATTACATGGGATGAGCAATTGCCAGATGGATGTGAAAGGGAAGTGGAAAATGACCACATTCTTACCCCTAATAGGTCATGGGTTCCTGCTAGGATTGCTCAGTGGGAATTAGAAAATGATTCTATTAGAGATGGAGTTGCAGTACAACTCAAGGATATGTTAAATTGGGAATTAACTGGAGTAATTGCACGAGATAGCCGTTCAATGAGAGGTTATTCAGGTGAAGGATTCTTCAAATTTCCCGACGAGGTAATTGGTTTCGTTTCTTCTTCTGGTTCAAAACTTTCTGGTATTAAGTTGGGTGCGGAGGTAATATGTGGTTGTGATGATTTAACTGCCGGAGTATTAGGTCTAGGGATTACTGGTGGCCAGATTTTCAATTTGGCAAATACGTCTGAGCATTTGGGGGCAGTAGGAATTCCCTCTATTGATGGAATGTGTTGGTTACCTCCTTTAGGTGGCTTGCCATCAATTTGTTATCTGGCTACCCCTAAGGGTGAATTTGATCTGAGCGATATTGATGATTTTTCCAGTGTTTATGCCAATGAAATCATCGCCAAAATAAACACTCCAATAAAACAAATCTCAGAACTTTTGCCTCCTGGTGAAATTAAGATTGGGGGTGGTTTAGCACATATTCAAGAATTAGTCGAATCTAGGGGGGCTAAATATGGTGCAGGGCAAGAAGTTAGTGTACTTGGTATAGCTAAGTTAGCGAAACGTCCCCGTGTTGTGATTTTTGGTGCTGGCAAAGTAGGGCGTGGTTTTCTTGCACATTTACTCACTCGTTGTGGCTGGCACATCAGTTTTGTTGATGTGTCAGAACAATTAGTTAGACAATTAGATGATGCTAAATATTCTATAATTAATCTAGCAACTAATGAGATAGATGTCATAGGCCCAGTATCAGCAATTTCTTCAAAGGATTTGGATTTAGTCTTTGAAGCAATCCAATCCGCGGATTTACTAATGACTTCAATCGGGGGGGATAATTTGACTATTTGGGCACAATCAGTCAGGCCTGCAATTGCAAAAAGGTTGGAAAGAGGTTCAATAGACATTATTCTTTGTGAGAACCATCCCCGGCCAGCAGAATTAGTATCTAGTCAATTAGGAATGTCTGATGTTGGAGTAGCACAAGCTCAAGTTCTTCGATCGTGTATTGAACCAACTGAAGATCAAAAATTGTCAAATGGGTCACTAACAGTTCAAGTTCAAAATCATTGGGTTTTGCCTTTTGATGGGGACGCTCTGAAGAACCCAGGCCTTCTAGTTGGAGTTGATGGTTTTGAACCTAGGGAAAATTTTGCAATTGAATTAACAAGGAAATTATATACTTATAATTCGATAAATGCAGCAGTATGTTATGCAGGGGCAAATATGGGTTATCTTTGGTTATCAGAGGCAGCAAATGATTCTGAAATTGCTGAATTAGCTAAGAGGGTTGGCGAGGAATCATCATCAGCATTAATTGCCGAATTTGGTTTTGATAATGTCGAGCAACAAGGTTGGTGCCATAGGGCTTTAGCAAAATATCAAGATATCTCAATAAAAGATCCGATTGAACGTAATGCACGTGATCCCATTAGGAAACTTGGCAGGCATGATCGTATCCTTGGGCCGCTTCATCTTTGCATTAAACACGAGTTACCACATGATGCTTTGTTAGAGACTCTGCGCCATGCTTTGAATTATCGTGAAGATTCTGATAGCTCTGCAATTGCATTGGCTAATTTAGTTGAAAAAAATGGATTCAATGGTACTATTAAGGCAATTGCACCCGAAGATTATTTTCTGCTCGAAGATTTGCTTCAATAGTAAATTTCAGCCAATTAATCAATAGAATTGATAGGCGGGCCGGTCAAAGGCTTGCCATGGCGAAGAAGAGGCGAGTGAAGAAGGATGGGCCCGCCGGCCCACCAAGTGGTCCACCAAGCGGTCCACCAGGCAGAGGGTCAAGTGGCCCCACTAGAGGGCCTCCGGGCAATTCTAAACCTAGTCAGCGCGGCCCTCCAAGTCGGTCAGGACCTAGTCAATCTGGGCCACCAGCAGGTCCATCAAAAGGCCCTCCAGGTCGGTCAGGTCCTAGTCAATCTGGGCCTCCAAGTGGTCCATCAAAGGGCCCCCCAACCGCTCCACCTAGTAGTGCTAAGCCTAGTTCACGAGGTCCTCCAGGTTTTGGCGGCCCCCCATCATCTCCTCCTAAATCTCCATCCCCAGTGCCAAGTGATGAAGAGGATTCTGAAAATTCTGAAATCATTGATGAGGAAAGAACTGAATCAGGCTTTTCAGATGAAGTGCCCTCAGATGAAGATTTTGTAGATGATGATACACCTGATGATACACCTGATGATACACCTGATGATTCTGATGCAGAATCTGATGAAGAACTTGCAGATGATGAAATTGATATGAGTGATGCTTTAGTAATGATGGGGGCCAAGTCGGGTGGCCCACCAATGTCTAATCCTCAGAACTCTCCATTGCCCCCTTCAGGGCCACCATCCGGACCTCCTTCTACAGAGGAAGATGTTGATGACAACAATATTGATGAAATTGACGTAGATGATGAATCCGAGTCTGAAGAAGACCAAGACGAAGGGTCAGTTAATCCTGATGAAATAGTTCCGGCCGAAGTTGTTGATGATGATCCAAGCGAGTCACCTATTGTAGAGGCGCATGATGCTGATCCTCGTGATGAAGTTGAAATTGAGGTTGTAGAAATTGGTGAATTGTCTCCTTTAAGAAAACCCTTGAGAGATCCCGTAGCACCTCCGCCAGAGCCAGTTGAAAGGACCCCTCAACTTGAGGTGGCAAGCGAGATGGGTAGTTCCAAATTAGTTGGGCATATAGTGCCCCATACTCATTGGGATAGAGCATGGTACCTGCCATTTCAAAAATATCGTTACAAATTAGTAGAATTGGTTGATGATTTACTAGATTTAATGGAGGCCAACCCAGAATCCTTCCCCACTTTCGAACTTGATGGGCAAACAGTATTGATAGAAGATTACCTTGAGGTAAGGCCAGAGAACATTACTAGGCTTCGTAATCTTGTAGAGTCTGGAAGAATTTCTATTGGGCCTTGGTATGTCCTACCCGATGAGTACATTGTTGGAGGCGAAGGTCTTGTTCGTAATCTTATTGCAGGCAATAGGGTTGCAAACGCTTTTGGTGGCCGCTCAGACATTGGTTATGTTCCTGACCCATTCGGACATGTTGGTCAATTACCAGCAATTTTACAAGGTTGTGGTCTTGATTCATTTATCTTTACTAGGGGAGCAGGGCCTTGGGTTTCTGAAGAAGCAAAAGGATTGTTTTACTGGGCTGCTGCAGATGGTGAAACAAAGGTTCTAGCAATCAAGCAAGTGCCGGATTATCCTAATTTGATGGCATGGGGTTTTGAAGAAAGGCCATTGGATAGAAAAGATTCTGAAAATATCAATTTAGATACTGCGATGGCTAAAATGGAGAGGTTGCTTGATTTACATAAAACCTATAATTGGAGGCCAGAACATCTTTTATTTGGCCAGGGTAGTGATCATACAACACCACAAGTTACACTCCCAAAATTAATTACTGCTGCAAATAATCACTTTGGAAATAAAATTCAATTCAAGCACTCATCCTTCAAAGAATACGTTGCTGATTTGAAATCTTGGATTGGTCGTAAGAAAATTCATCAGTTTCAAGGTGAACTTCACGATGGCTGGGATCGTAATGTGTTATCAGGAGTTTTTAGTGCTAGAATGTATCTCAAAAGAATTAACGACCAAACCATGCGCTCTTTGAGAGATAAGGTGGAACCACTCAGTGCTGCAGCCCGTGCATTTGGTGGCCGAAACCGTCAGGAAAGAATCAATCTAGCTTGGCGAGAGGTGTTGAGAACTCATCCGCATGACGATATATGTGGTTGTTCAGTCGATGCCGTTCATGAGGACAACGAAGTGTCGTTTCGTCATGCCCAAGAGATATCAACGATGTTAGTAGGTGACGCAGTTGATGATTTACGGGGGGCATTCAATTTACATCATGTTGATAGGGATTCCGTGCCTTTGTTGTTACATAACCCATTACCTGTTCCTTGGTCAGGGACACTACCAATTGATTTGTCCCTACCCGCATATCGTTGTTATCTAGAATCATCAACGCCTTTGAAAATTCAATTATCTAAGCCTGCTGATGGTTGTTTGATTATGGCTATGGCTTCATTAACTGAGCCAGTATTCAGTCTTCATGAACATCCTGACAGAGCTATAAATGTAGAATTACCTAAGGTTCAAGGTGCGGTGTTAATTCACAATCTACCTCCGGGGATTCATGTTGCTCATTTGTTACCAGGTCATGGTTCTCAGAATATTCCAGGCAAGCCTGTAAAATCAGGAGGTCGTCAAGGTCGTACTGATTGGATAGATAATGGCTTAGTCAGAGTTGAGTTTCGCCAAGATGGTCGTTGGGATGTAGTAGATGCTGCTACTAAGCGTACTTATTCTGGAGTTGCTAGATTGGAAGATTCAGAAGATGCCGGGGATTCATATGATTGGTCTCCAGGTGGCCATCCATGTGATGTAGGTAGTGGCAGAGGGGAAAAGATGCAAAAACGTGCTCAGCCAGTAGACCGAAGGATATGTGACAAGGACTCAGCAGATCAAAGAGAAGTTACAGTTACATTAATGATGGAAACTGAATGGTTGACGACAGTTCATGTTCAAGTTCATTGGTCTTTGCCTACGAATTTCAATGATGCAACCCAAACACGTTCTACAGAAGAAGATTGGCTTACTGTTGATCATTACGTTACTCTTCGTTCAGGTTCTAAGATTATAGAGGTTGAGACTTGGATGAATAATAATTCGGAAGATCATCGCTTACGTCTTTGCTTACCAACTGGTTTATCACCGAATAAAGTATGGTCTGGTGCCGCTTATGATGTTCAATCTCACCCAACTAGTTGGCCTCATAATGAGGATTGGGAACAACCTCATGTCCCAACTCAACATTTCAGTCAATTTGTTGCACTTCAAGATAGAGTTGGAGGTTTAGCAGTTCTTGTACCCGGTTCAAATGAATATGAAACTGCAAAGACAGATGATGCGGATGGTCTCGATATACGTGTTACAATGTTGAGGGCAACTGGCTGGCTTTCTAGAGATGGTTTTGCTAGCCGAAGAAATCGTGCAGGACCTTGTTATCCTGCACCAGGTGCTCAATGCAAAGGCCAGTCTTGGATGAAATGGGGAATTTTACCTTATGATGGTCTTTGGGCTCAAGCAGGAGTACATGAAAAGGCAGAGTCATTTTCATCCCAAGCAAGTCTGTATTCAGGGTTGCCAAAGCCACAATTAAATGGCTTTTTCGACGAGCCTACTTCTAGAGGTATTCGTGGACGTTCAACTACAGTTGTAAGATTTGTCGGAGACGGTCCACGTCCTTTGTTATCTGCTTGTAAGCCAGCAGAAGATGGTGATGGTACAGTGATTAGAATTTTCAATCCAACTAAGCATTCATGGGAAGGAAGAATAGAAACGGACCTTCCATTATTCGAATGTTTTGAGTGCGACATGTTAGAAAATTCTGGAAAAAATGTTGATATTAGTGACCGTGGATGGGATGTGACAATTGGGGCTAAGAAGATTCTCACTTTCCGATTTAAGTGAGGAAATACTAATGGTTCTGAAAGAGGATTTATGGCGGTATTTTGCTTCAGATTATGTGATTGCTCGCCAACGTTTTCTCGATGCTAGCGCTATGGCTGAAGCTATTTTGACAACATTAACAATATCTGAAAAAGGCCCCTCTGAAGAAAATCTCTCAATTGATGTGGCTTATTTAGGTCCCAAAGAGCCTGAGAAACTAATCATTCATACTAGTGGAGTTCATGGTGTAGAGGGGTTCCCTGGAAGTGCAGTTCAGGTTAGATTACTCGAGAGATTTACTGAAGGAAAAATCACCATCCCAAATAATTGTGGGATAATTATTGCACATGCAATAAATCCACATGGTTTTGCTTGGCTAAGAAGAGTTAATGAAAATAATGCAGATTTAAATCGTAATTTTTTGCCACCTAATGAAGCATATATTGGGGAGCCTGAGAAATACCATGAATTAGATAAGTTACTAAACCCAAGAAACACGAAATCTATGTTTGATTTTTTCTCATTGAAGGCTGCTTGGGTAATTCTAAGGATGGGTTTTAATGTCGCAAAACAAACTATTGCCGAGGGGCAATATGAGAGACCTAAAGCGTTGCAGTATGGTGGTTCAGAGCTTTGTGAGGGCCCTAAACTTTGGCTGGAATACCTTAGTCAATATCTCCCTTATACTAAGCAAGCAATTTGGATTGATTTCCATACAGGTTTAGGTCCATTTGGCATCGATTCGTTACTAATTTCTGGTGATGATAGTCCTGAAAAAATGGCTACTTTAACTGCCCATTATGGTCCCACAGTTCAACCAAATGACCCTGATGCAGGTGTGGCTTACAAGATTCGTGGAGGGATGATGGATGGAGTCATTTCTCGTTGGCCATCTATTAGTTGGACAGCAATTACTCAAGAATTTGGTACCTTCAAACCAATCAAAGTGTTGCGAGCACTTAGGGCGGAAAATAGAATGACTCAATGGTCATTGATTGAAGAAAGGAAAAAAGTTAATGCAAAGGAAAGACGGGAATTATTGGAAATTTTCAACCCCAATTCAGAGAAGTGGCAGGCAATGATTATGGAAAGAGGACAGCAACTTATTGATGATGTAATTACCGACTTGGAATAAAACAGCCCGAGGGTTGATGGGTGAAGGCGTATCCGGAGGTTCGTGGCTCGTAAAGTTGTGGCTCGTGCTCCGGTCCGTTTAGATTTCGCAGGAGGGTGGACTGATGTTGCACCATACACGTTTGAGGTGGGTGGAGAAGTGGTCAATCTGGCTATTGACAAATATGCTACAGCAACATTGGAGGTAGATGATGATGGCATTCTTTCGGTATCTTATTCTTGTGAAGTACCTGTTGGCTCTGGTCTTGGAACTACAGGTGCAATCAATGTGGCATTAATGGGTGCAATCAATGCAATTGAACTCAATAACGAAAGCCGTAAGAAGTTAGCTGAACAAGCATTCCAGTTTGAGGCCCTTCTTGGAAATAAAGGTGGGAGACAAGATCAGTGGGCCGCTAGTCATGGAGGATGGAATCATCTGATGTTTATGCAAGATTCAGTTGAAGAGATTCCACTTTCTCCACTCACTTCGGCAACCAAATGGTTGCAAAGACAGTTAGTAATAGTAAATTCAAATATCCCACATGTCTCTGGTGATTTACATTCTAAAATTTGGCAGCGTTATTCTGAAGGTGACCAAGATGTAATTGATGGTCTAATGGCTATTAGAATGGCTGCTAAGACAATGGCTACGGCAATTCAGCAAGATAGGCGTGATGAAGTAATAAATTCATTACATGAGGTTTGTCGCGGAGTTGATTTGTTAGACGAAGGTCTTCATGCCCCTTTCCGTAGTGTTGTTAATCCTCTTCTTGAATCAAAAGATGTTCTAGCATGGAAGGCATTGGGTGCCGGTGGAGGAGGTTGTGCTATGCTATTATGCAATTTAGGTCGTCGTGATTCAGTTGTAGAATCTTGTGTATCTGCTGGTTGGGATATTATTGAATGGCAGCCAGATGAAGAAGGTTTGACAATTACTGCCAATTGAGTCCTTCAATCTTTGCAGGTAGAGTAGATATTGAAGGTAGAAGTGAAGTTACTATTTCAGCGGCCCATTCAGCCGTTTCTTTGGCCCCAGTTGCCTCATTTTGGCGAGCAACAAGCAATGGCCACCTACCCATACTTGGTGGCCATAGTTGCACATCTCCTTTCATATCTGAAATATGGTGCGGCGTGGGTTCATGTGCCCATTTTGGATTGGTTGCTAGTTTTGACAAAGCCCCTCTTTGGTCATTGCATAAAGCAACAGTTCTAAGTCCGTCCAATCGGTTAGCCTCAGCTTCATCTGCTCGGTCTAACTCACCCGGAGGTGCCCTTTCAAAGAGCAAAAAACCTCTTTTATCATCATTAATTTTAGGATTCCATCCTAGTCCTACAAATATTGTAAATAGACTTTCCCATTCATTAGGGGCTCTAATGTACCAACCCATTCGGTCTTTTTTGTTATCGACCTCTAGATGCCATGTCCATTCTTCAAGCATTGGTGATAATTTATTCATTATTTCACCGAGTAAAACCCTTTCATTAAGGATTGAAGTACCTTTAATTGTTGATGGTGTTCCAATTTTTACGGCCACAAAAGCGCTTAATGTGAGACCCAAATCTTTGGGTGAAATTGACCAGCGATGCTCTCCCATTCTTTTAGGACCGTTGTTGATTTTGATGGGTTCATTAGTCCATCGGTGAATGCTATCTTCTCCGTCCCCTCCTTTACCCAAGCGAAATGTGATTCGCTCATCAGCAATTATGATGGCACCTTCATCGGTTGACATCTTTAACTCTCCTTGCGGTTCTGGTGAATGGGATCCTGGATAAGGGTGGTCATCAAAATCAACTTCCATCCATAATCGGTGGAACAGAGCCTTTTCCATTGTTTCTCGGAAGTCTTTCTTCTTCATAGCCATGCGCATAGATTGCATTAGTCAAGACAACTTAGGGGTGGTAATGGATTTGCTTCTAATATAGATTCAATAATTTCTTTTGCTTCTGACCGATTTAGTGGTGCATTATCTAGTAATTTTGTCCACATTTGTTCACTAATTTCTGCAAATTCTACTGCCCATTTGTAAGAATACAGTATGAATTTTGATTTGGGGTGATTAGATAATTTTCCTCCATCAAACAAAGCTTTAGCGCGATTTAATTGTGTTCTAGCAATTATAGATGCAAACCCCCTATCATCAAGTAGGTTTTTGGATTTACCTGCATCAGATACATGATTTGCAATATGTGCACAAGCCCCTGGTACAAAAGTATCATCTCGGAACCAATTGTGACTGGGCATCCAAATTTGATTGGTCAAATCTTGGAATGTAGGTATGTATCTAAGGCTAAGGATTAAGTCGCTACTCATTTTGATTAAGATTGAGAAAGAGCGTCTACTTTCTGCGTCTGTAAAACCCATTTCAATTAGGATTTTATCTAGAATTTTATCTGGATTTGCCTGCGGTTTTTTTGTTAGAGCAACTATTGCTTTAGAGTTAATTGTTGACCAAAAATCATCTTTGCTAACTTCTGCAGACCAACCACCGCCGCGGGGAATGATGTATGATCCAACCCAGTTTTGAGGAGTACAGTTAGACAAACCCCTTCCATCATCCAATTCAGGAAAACCTTTGGCCCAATGATGTCCTAGCCAATTTGGTAATATTCCGAGGAATTCATATTCTCTTTCACATTGAAATTCGATCATTCTTGGAGGTCCATCTAGTTGGATTGAATTATTCCAGGGTTGGTATCTCCAGTAGTCTGTTGCTGTATGCTTAACTGAAACTACTAGTTTTGGATTTTCATTATATTCTGCCAAAGCAGCAGATTGTTGTTCGGAATCAGCATGGAAACCATCATTTCCTAGATCCCACATTCTAACAATGCAATACATACCTAATTGCTCACAAACATGTTCTTCTAGTTCTGAAATAATTCGCTGCAATGCACCAATTGGTCCTAATTTTACACATATTTCACATTGGCAATCAAAAGGGCTCACTCTTTTTGCCCATTGTTTAGTTTCAAAAGCCTCTCCGAAACGAAAAATTATTCCTTCCAAATCAGGGAATCTTTCGAATAGATTGAATAAATTTTGACTAATAGTTTGCCATGTTAATTCATCATGCGGGCAACCTGAAGTTTTTTCGGCAATTTCTTTTGGTAAAGTGAATAAATCATCCATCACCCATGCCTTTAATCCAACATCAATTGTGTTCTTTAGTCGTTCATCTAATTTTGATATAGAACCATCATCATTTGCCTCATCCATTACAATGCTTAGACAACCTGTTAATTGATCTGCAATTACTAAATCTGTAAATCCCTCTTGATATAGAAAAGTAGGATCACGCCAACGGGTATCAATTGCTTTTTTATTAGGGGGGTCGTGGACATAAGCAAGAATCATTCTCTTTCTTTTATCCATTATGAAACCTCCAAATTGCTGTGGAATTGCCAGCCCATAGCAGTAAATTCAATGTCTGCGATTTGAGGGAAATCATCATTTGGGATAATTCCAAAAATTGCTCCACCAGAACCTGTTTGCTTTGCACAAGACCCCAAACTTCTAGCAAGCATGACAGCCTTCCAAGTGTCGCCGAGTGATTCTTTGGTGAATAACTCACATCTCAAATCAAAATTAGTATCAATACAACTTGCTAATTCTTCAACCATTTTTTGCTCAATGGCATTTTTTCCCTCTATTGCGCAGTTGGCTAGTTGTTCAATAATTGAAACCATTTGTTGTTCTTTTTCTTCCCATCTTCTGGTTAGGCCCGAGTGTGTTTCTCCTGAATCTTTTCCCATGGGTGCATGCGCAAGCCATAGACTAGGTAAATTAGATGATTGTAGTTCATAATAATCCCCATATCCTCTTTCAGTCATCAAATTTTCATCAAAATCCATGAATAACATGCATCCATATGTTTGAGGTAATCTATCTTGTAACCCAGCAACAATTTGTAATTCTTCAGTTTCAATTTTCAAAATCATTTCTGCTAATTCTCGTCTAGATATTGCATTAACTGAAATATCGTGAAGAGCCATTAATGCTAACATAAATGCTGTTTCTATTGCAGAAGAACCAGCTAAACCAACTTGTCTCGGAATATTTGTTTCTACTGTCGCATTAAATGGAATTAATTCTGTTCTAAAATGATTTTGAAATACTCTAATTGTTGGTTCCATTATCCTCCTAAGGCCATCATTTTCAGGTAGTGTAAAAGTATTTGATTCGGATGTCTTTGATAAATTAACAGTGGCTTTCCAATTCCATACGGGAAGTGAAATACACTTCCCGAAATATCCGTCAGATGGGTTTCCCAATAAGCCGATGCGGGCCGGGATTGAGCAGGAGTAAGTGGTCGCCACGGGGGTTGCTCGTGAGTTATTACAAATGAATTGATTTACGATAATCAATTTTTCAGGGAGATTGTGTAGGGGCAAACCCTTCAAAACAGTATCTTTTCGAAGAATCAATGTGGGGTGTAATACCTGCTGCTGGCCTAGGTAGTCGTATTTCTGAATTTCATGTCGATGGATGTAAAGAATTAATTCAGATAAACGGCCAAACTATGTTACATAGAACAATAGATGAATTACTGGCTGCTGAAGTAGAAGGAATCGTAATAGTGACTTCCCCAAATAAGCCTGCAATTGAAAAAAAATTGAAAGAATTAGTTGATTTACAGGAAGTTAATATACAGTTGGCGGTGCAAGAAAAACCCTTGGGTTTAGTCAATGCTATCAAACAAGCAATACCTATTTGTGGTGAGGATATGTTAGTAGCAACTCCAGATAATCTATATCTTGGCCATCCCTGTCCTTCGGCAGAATTGATCAAAGTTCATCAAGCCACTAAAAAGTGTGTTGTGGGTGTGGTTCCTGTTGTTTCTCCATGGGGTGAAATGCTTTCAGATACTGGAAGAGTTGATTCATTAACACAATCAAAACAGGAAGGATATAGTTTGGTTAATGGTATTTTAGAAAAGCGTAAGGATGTATCTTTTCCTCTAACTTCACCTCCATGTTGGAGATGTACTGGTAGAATGCTCATAACTAGTGAATTTTGGAGGCAGAATGGAAATGATGACGTCGAAATACTGGGTTTTTTAGCAAGTAGTGGACGTTTACTAGCAGCTAAGATTAATGCAGCATATATTGACGTTGGTCTTCCTGATGGATTACTTTACGCACGAGAAAATTATGGTGAATAAATAATTCATTCTACTACAATTATTTCTCCAGGTTGTGGAATTAAATAACTAATATCACTATCTCTATTTTCAACTTCATCGACAAAGATTTGCGGATCAACAGTATTACCTGGGTCCATGCCGTAATGCATGGGTATAGTCAGCCCAGCATCTAGAATTGTTGCTAAATCGACAGCTTCTATATGGTTGAGATTGTCATTGCCGTTGATACATAGTAATGCTACATCAACAGGGGATTCTCCATTTCCTTCAGAATATAGTAATCTAGCCGCCCTTTTTATGTTAGCAGTCCAACCAGGATATGGTCTGCTATCACCCATGTGGTATACGGTGGTCCCATCACAGCGAATCATGTATCCTAAGTACATATGGGCACCTCTTTCATCAGCATCCAACTCTTCATGAGCAGAGGGAATTGCAAAGAAAGAAACTCCCCCATTTAATTGACCGGAATCATTTCCGTGCATAGAGTGAATCCGCCCGCGTGAAACACCCATTTCTATGAGCATTTTTCTGCTTCTTAAGGGCACTATAAATTTGGCTCCAGGAAACTTTTTTGCTAGAATTGGTATTGTTTCAGGGCAAATATGGTCATCATGCCAATGGGTACAAAAGATGTAGTCTATGTGTGGGTATTCATCAGGCGAAAGTGGAAATTCTCCAAGCAATTTTCCCCAACGATCTCCGGCTTCAAGATCTCTCCACCAAGGATCAATAAGGATAGTACAATTTCTATACTTGATTAACCATGATGCTTGAGTAAGCCAACATAGTGCGATTTCTCCTCTCTGGACTGTAGTTTCATCAATTTCTTTACTTAATTCATGTCCCTTCATTATGGGTTTGACTCGGTCTTTAGGAATGACCCAATCCCCCCCCATAATTAGAGTCGCGTAGCACAACATAAATGAGTGATTCCCCTGTACATTACTTAGATTAATCAAGGTGTTATATTTTGAGAATCTGGGTTGTAAATTTAGATGATGCTATGCATCATCTGAGGTAAAGCCTCAAGTTTGACACGCCGTGTGTCCAGTTTGATGGTTGAGCGCAGGAGGTCAGCAACTTTGCTCGTTGCGTTCCTTTCATTGTCTTTGCTTTCGATGGCAACTCTTGCTGCTCCAATGCCCTATGAGGGTGTTGATGATGGGGTTCCAGAATCATGGCCTGATGGTAGTGCGTCCTACGATAACATGGTTTCAATGACTCAGTTTGGTTATCGTCGGATTGATACAACAGCTAATGAAAATGCTCGTAATTGGATTGCCGAGGAACTTGAAGGAATGGGATATGAAGTAGAGCGTCAAAATTTTACTACCAATGAATGTAATAATTGCCAAAATATTGTAGTTACAATCAATGGGACTTTGGAGGATGATTGGTATGTGGTTGGAGCACATCACGATGCGATATGCTATCTTCCTATTGTTGGACCACTTGGTGGGGGAACTTATCCTGGTTGTACAAGCCAAGGTGCATACGATGATGGGACTGGCAGTGGTTCTCTATTGGAATTAGCCAGGGCGCTTTCAGAATGGAATGGTACACCTACTCACACTTGGAAGTTAGGTTGGTGGGATTACGAAGAGTGGCAAGGTTCAGGTTCTTCAGAGGGTGGGGGTAAGGGTAGCCTTCATTTCGTAGAAGAACAGATTCCAAACGGCACAAATGTCACATACATCAATTTGGATATGTTTGCTCTAAATTGGCCAGTACCAACGCCTGCTGCAAGTCAAGCGACAGGTTGTGATGAGGAATTTTGGACTCTTTATCAATTCACTTCACCAGTTGATGATTGGTCGTATTATGAAAATGAAGGTCTTGAAGTAACAGAGGAAATGCAGTCTAATGCGGAGTGGTTCCAAAAGCATCTCAAAGACATCAATGAAAATCTAAATCATCCTGAACCTTGGGTTAGTGTTATAGATGATACAAAAGGAAATTCAGATCATTATAATTTTATCATGGCTGGCTACACTGCTACTTGGATTAGAGGTCAGCATCAATATATTTTCGAAGAGGGGGATACTTGTGAGCAGACTCCAAAACATGCCCAAACAGACACTGTAACGACAATTAATACATTGGCAGGAGGGCGTCAAAATGTAGAGTCGGGGCTTCAAACAGGCCTTGATATCATAGCGACACATGCGTTATGGGACTGGGATTTTAACGCCACCAACCAAACTGACGACGAATTAGATTCTCAATCATCTTTAGGGGGATTATCATTTGGATCATTTTCGCTTGTGATCTTGGCATTTGGGATTGCAATCATAGTATTCATTATACTAGCTCCTAAAATGTCAGATGACGAATCTGATACCCCTCTAACAAGAAAAGACCTTGGTGAAAACAATAAGTTCAGAGATATTTGGTTCGTTCTTTTCTACCTTGGATTTTCTATGCCGTTTGCCTTCCTTGGATATTGGGGCCGTACACTTGGAATGGCAGAATTTGGTTTAGATAAATACACCGTTGCAGCCATGTTTATGGTTGTTCAAATTCCGTTTTTCCTGCGTCCAGTTTGGGCTCAACCAGTTGATAGAATGCAAAATTTCCCATGGGGTCGTAGGCGCAGTTGGATGCTTTATGGGACACTTGGACATCTTGTATTACTAATGCCACTAGTCCTGATTGATGTCGGTAGTCAGCCATGGGTCTGGGTTGCTGTATTACTTCTAGCATTAGTTCCGCGTCTATTTGCTGAACAGGCTGTTGCTGCAATGATGGCTGAAAGTGTACCGCAATTGGGTCGTGCTAATTCTATGATTAATCTTGCATACCGTGGTGGTGGGCATCTAGTAATCCTATTGATGGGTTGGTGGGTTGGAGGTGGTGGAGCCTCACCATTTATTTCAGATGGAATCACCAATTTTGCCTCAATTCAAGTTGTAACCTTCTTGATGTTGTTGGTTGTCATGGCTTCAGGAATTGGAATCACTCTGATGATGAAAGAGGGAAAGCCCCTTCCAAAAGCACAGCAGGCCAGCCCATTTCCCAAAGGCACTCCAATGATTTCAAAGGTGTTGGCTGCAATGCAAACCAGAACCGCTTGGTTAGTATTGCTAGGATGTATTTTGCTTCCACTTGGTGATGGGTTTGAAGCTTGGTTTTCAGCCTATCTTGTCGAGGTTCAAGACATGGATGGTGCACAAATTACTCTATGGTGGAATGTCTTTGCAGTAATTAATTATCTTGGATTGGCCGGGCCATGGTTGTCTGATATTTATGGGCGAAAACGAACTTTGAGAATGTACGCTTTGGGTTCAGTAGTTTGCTATTTGTTACTTGGGACGTCAATGCTAGTTAAACTACCAGGTTTTGTGACACTTATCATATGGGTTCCAACTTTAGTTCTTACAGATTGGATGATGTTCACTTTCATCACTACTTGGGCAGATGTTGCAGACCCAAGACTGGGGGGCACTCATATGTCTGTTTTCCAAACTGCTCAGGCACTCTCTGCAACTTTTGTTATGGTTGGATTGGGTGGATTGGTTCTATTGGCAACTAGTGATGCATATTGGTTACTCTTCATGCTTGCAGCAGTAGGTCCTGCTTTGGGTTGGTATATTTTCAGTAATCTCAAATTGGGCGATGGAGAGCTAGGAAGTGACCCTTGGGCGCCACCTTTCATATCTTATTCAACATCAGTAATTCTTGATGCAGAATTAGAGGGTGATGCATGAATAGTTGCCCCTTTTGTGAAATTCTAGAGCAGGGCTCTAGAGAAATTCTTTGGCAGGATGGATTTGCATTTGCAATTCGTGATGCTTATCCAATTTCTCCGGGGCACAGCCTAGTTATTACGAAACGCCATGTTGGTTCATTCTGGGATTGCACTTCTGAAGAAAAGGCCTCCCTTATGGCAGGGGCTGAATGGTTGAAAGAGGATTTGGATGGGGGTTTTTCTTCTGTGGGTGGTTGGAATCTAGGAATCAATGTTGGAGAGTCAGCAGGTCAAACTGTTTATCATGTTCATCTCCATGTTATCCCAAGGTTCGAAGGTGATGTTGAAGATCCAACTGGTGGAGTAAGGGGTTCAATGCCGGGTGAGGCTAATTATCACCACTCTGCGTGAGAACCATCAGGGTGCTGCCAAAGGGTTGGTGGGTGTGGATTCCATGCATCTAAGTGTTCTTCGATAAGATGGTCTTGAACTTCTATCCCTAATCCCGGCCCGTTGGGGATATCTATCATACCGTCCTCTATCGCAAATGGGGTCTCGAGTAAATTGAATTCCCAATTCGCCCCTCCGCCAGGACTGCCTCCACCAGCAGCACCGCCTAATGACTGGAATTCTTGGAAAGCATGGGCTGGGCTTGCTGCTGCGACTTGTAATGAAGCTGCTAATTGAATTGGCCCATATGGGCAGTGAGGCGCCAAAGATACTTGAGCAATCTCACACATGGATCCGATTTCAATTCCAGCTCTAATTCCGCCTACGAGTGAAAGGTCGGGCTGTAATACTGATGCTATTGGGCTTGGAAATAGGTGGTCAGCAAATTGCCGTTTTGTCAGAAACCTTTCACCAGTTGCCAAAGGAATTCGTTGTTCAAGGTGCAATTGTTGCAAATCTCTCAAGTGATGATTACCGCCATCAGGAAGGCATGGTTCTTCAACAAATGTAAGGTCAAATTTATCTAATAGGGGGAGTAGTCTTCGGCTAGCAGCTGGCGATAATCTTCCGTGCAGATCTATTGCTAAATTAGAATCTCCAATAGCATCCCTTACTGCCAAAACAGTGTCCAGAATTCCTTGTAATTCGGAGTCCGAAGGTGTCGTCGTTGTTGGGCCTGCAGGACTAATTTTCACCATATTTAGTCCTTCATTAAGTGCTGCTCTTCCTGAAGAAGCGAACTCCTCAGGGTTCCTACCCCACAAGTTGCGATATACCATTATTTTGTCTCGTACAGGTCCACCCAATAACTGGTGAACGGGAGCGCCAACCTGTTTCCCATGCAAATCCCATAATGCCATTTCTAGTGCACTAATTGCAGTATTTAGTACCGGGCCATCCCGCCAGAACCGGCCTCGATACATCTCTTGTTTGATTCTCTCAATACCTGCAATATTTCTTCCAATAACACGTTTACAAATGGCTTTGATTGCAGCTTCAACTTCTTCGTGTAAGTCACCTATCGCTTCGCCCCAGCCCACTTCACCATTATCAGTTTCCAATCTGATTAGTAGCCAGCGGGGTGGGCANCGAACTAAATTAGCNGTTCGGATNTTCATCTCATAACCCCCCNTCTNGCTAAAATTTNGCTGCTTAGAAAGTTAGCCTCTTCAATAGTNAGTTTGCTACCNAGTCCACAGGCGNAAGCACCAGCATCTAGCCATGCAGGCACATCTTGNGGTTTTACACCACCTGTNGGTAATGTGTGAACTTGTCTAAGTGGNNTNGGTAGATTTGCTAACATTTCAGGTGACCAATTGGTGGCNGCAGGATAGAGTTTGACTAACATGGCGCCAGCAGTATGTGCTCTCCANANCTCACTAGGTGTGGCTACACCAGGTACGGCAAGAATTCCCAATTCATGTGCTAATTGAATAAAACCCTCAGGATTTATCGGAGATAATGCGAAATCTGCACCCCATTCTGCCACAGATGGTAGAGCCGTTGGTGGATGCATGACTGTACCAACTCCTAACATTACATCTCCATCTAATTGTTCTTTAAGTGTGCGAAATACTCTTGCTGCATCAGTACTATCTAGGGTAACCTCTAGAACTTTTACTCCTGCATCTGATAACTTTTGACCACGTTCAATTAATGCCTCTGGTTCATCTCCTCGTAGAATGCCTATGAATCCTGCCCGACCAATGCGTTCGAGGTTCCATTCTAGAGACACGCCCTCACCTATCCTGTAACAGAGAGACCATCCCTTCAATAGATTCCCATCTGGTTAACTCTTCTCTTCTGATTTCCCCAAGGTCTCCAAAAGTACGCTGTGTTAAAGCAGCTAGAAGATCACCGCGGTGGCAACAATCACGAGGTTTAATGCCTTCAATCAATCCATCAATGAAGCCAGCAAGCCAAGCATCCCCTCCTCCTAGGTGATCAGCAGGTTCATGAATTACAGAGATCGATTGAGTATTTTCAATTCCATGAGGATGAGCTACTGCACTCCATCGTTCTTGTCTCTTCAATGCTTGTTTTTTCCAAGTGCATGCTAAATATGGTATGTTCCATCGCCTTCTCATTTCTACTAAATCTTCTAAACTGTCATTCCCCATTATGTTCTTTAGTGAATCAGGTGAAATCACAAGTAAGTTTACTTGCCTGAGTTTTGGTTCTACAATAGACCACAATTCTTGAAAAGTTGCCAATGATGGACGGTGATTCAAATCTAATGCAATGAGAGTACCTTCCAATTCTGCAAAAGTCATTGCTGCCCCCCAATTTGCTTTAGCACCTTCACTAAGTAGGGGCGTGATCCCACTAATTACTAGCCAACGAGCAGCATTAATCTGCTCTCTCCAGTTGATTTCACCAGAACTTAAGTTCGCAAAGGCAGAATTAGAGCGTTCATACAAAACAGTTCCCTGTTCTTCTAGGACATGATATTTTCCAACAGGATGTGCGGAAGGGTAAATTGTTAACTCGACACCTCTTTTTATTGCCTGTTTTGTGATTAATTCTGAATTGTAATTAGTTGGTAGAGATGTGACCCATCTAGTTGGAATTCCTAGGTTTGCTAGTGCGCAGGCCACATTATATTCAGCGCCTCCAGGTGTAATTTGTTCTATTTGTTGTCCATCTTTTGAATGCCTAAGCATTGCTTCGCCGAAGCAGACAACTAGGCATTTCTGCTCGGCCATGTGTTGTCCTGTGCTGCTTATAGCCTAAATTATTACAGGCGTAAGTTCAATGGGGGGATTACTTCTCGGTAGTTCAATGGGAAGCGATGAGAAGAGCCTTGGGAAGACACTCATGCAAATAGGAGGTCTCATCGCATTAGTCCCTATATGGACTGATACGGTTGATGAACTTTGGTTCCTTTTTATTATCGGGCCTGTATTGTTCATATCAGGAGTTCTAATTCATTCAGGTCAATCACAGCAATCATTGCATCAGTCAGCCATACAAGGAATCACTCCTCATTTGCCCACTTCTAAAGGAGTAGATGTTTTAGAAACATTTGTCGGTTTTGCAGATAATCCGGATACTGCGGTAGTTGCCGTAGCAAAACAACCTGAGGGCACACGTCCTGTTATGTCAGGAATCCACGCGGATGAATTTATTTCTGAATTAGGATCATACGGCGATGGTTACAATCAAGGAGATTATTCATATCAAACTGGGAATTATATGACCAATTCTAATAGTACTGATTTTTTGGAGGATCAGTATGATGAATTTTCACAACATGGCCACGAGAGGGTATTGCCTTTAGAGGACCGTGAGCCTGTGGCATGTTGGAGTAATCCTGTGGACGAATGGCAAAACCCAACTAAATATTGGTAATCCCTAAAGTGGTGAAATATTGCCTAATTCTATTAAATCACAGATGTTGGTGGTTACAACAATAGTTGTATTGTTATTGTTATCTTCTTTATTCAGTTATGTCCCATCTAAGCCAACCGATCAATTAGATTGGGACGGCGATGGCTGGTCAAATCAATGGGAAGAAGAAATAGGAAACAACCCTTATGATCCTACAGATGTTTTTACTTGTAATGGTTTAGTTGATTTATGTTATCATACATTTAATAATGTTACTTTTGCAGAGACTCATAATTCACATTCTTCAATGGATTGGGGATTTTTATCATATGCTGCAAAT
>PBXQ01000037.1 GCA_002727675.1 Thermoplasmata archaeon
TGGCCTGGCCTAGGGTGATTTGGCAAAAAAGAATAATCTGAAGAACGAACATCTTTGTTGGCAATGACTAACAAAACAGGCCATCCGGTGGTGTAACCATCATTTATTCCTGATAAGATATGACATTCATCATCTTCCTTTCTTTTTGAAGCTAATTCACTACCTGGCTTTCTGAGTGACAAATCATTTGCTAATAATTCGGCATCGATAGCAATACCTGAGGGAATGCCCTCTACTAGAGCTCCAACAAGACCCCCATGACTTTCGCCAAATAATGTGACAGCAATTTCATCCCCAAGACGCATCGACAGGAAATCACCGCCTTCTATGCAGTCCACAAATCAGTTACAATGGTTTCATGTCCACGTTGTTCTGCTAACTGCTCTATTCTCCTCAATACAGATTCGTTGTAAGATGGGACTAATGCCGCAATAGCAGGACCTGAACCTGAAATCCCTGCCGCACGCGCCCCCCATACAAGCAAATCATTGGCTAACCTTCTTCCTTTACCATCTCCAAGTGCATTAGATGTAGCACGGCCATTTTCAGTTAATGCAACTAATAAAGCACCCTGTTCCATTGCAACAATTGCCCTCTCAAATTGAGGAGCAACTTGAGCAAAACGTTGGGCATCAGGAAGTAGTTCTCGCTCACCACGAAGAACCAACAAAACCTTCCAATCATCAGGTTCAGGAAAATCACCCTCCATCAAAATACCTTCTTCTGCAGGTAAATTAGGATTAACAATCTTCCACCCTGGTTCAATTGCAGCCCACGCATCATCGACACTACCAGTCAATGAAATACCTGCACTTATTTGTGATTGGGCTGAAATATCAACTATTTGTGCATTAGTTAATTCAACTTCACAAGCACTAGCAAGTGCTTTGATAGCTGCCACTGATGCAGCAGCTGAACTTTTCAGACCTTGACCCATTGGAACATTACTCCTATCCTGCCAATACAATTCTTCTGCGGGTTTTTCAAATCCTGCTGCAACCCAGGTATCAACTACAGCATCTAATAGACCACTAGGATCTTCTGCTGTTTTATTTGGCTCATTATCTCTCAATCTAATCTTCGTACTCAAATCAATTCCAATAGAACAACCATAACCTGCACCTAGGGCATGAAGTAGGCTAAAACTTGAATGGCCTTCGCCTTCACCTAATAATGCCATCATTTCTCCTCCACATCACTACTAATGGTTTTTCCGATATGTCTGCCTAGTTTACTCTGGAAGCCAATAACCTGCGCCCCGGCGGTAATATGCGTGACGGAGACGGGCTTTTCAATGTTTGACACCAGCCTGACGGTCTCTGCCTGTTGTAAAAAGGCCTGGCCGGCATTTCCTTCTTCATCTTTATACCGCACAATTAGAAGTGGCCTGGGCTCAATTTTTAGCCTACCTACTGGGACCACCCTTGAACTAGATGATGACACAACCAATACCTCATCACCTGCAACTAACTCGGAAAGATATTTTGTGGTCCCATCACCCATCATAATGTAAGAATGGACTGGTCCTGCATTAATCCTAAATGGCCTAGGAGGTACGAATTGTGAAGAAATTGTTTCCCCATGTACTAAGGCAAGAAGGGACGCACTTGATCCTACTAGAACCCCTTCTCCTACCTCTAACATTTGGATTAAATCGACACACACTCTGTCACCAACTCCGCCCATTTCAATATCAGTCACTTCTAGCTCACACAATTCAACTTCTCCAATAATTATTGCACTAGTTTCAGCAACTCCGCTTTTTTCGGCCAATTTCTGAGCAGCAAGCTCTTGGGCAACAGCCCACATTTCTTCATCATCAGGAATTAAGAGCGCATCAACTCCTCTCTGGAGAGCAAATGCTGCGCCTTGCAATTGCTGAACATCAGATAATGAGGCAACAATCTTTGTAGCAGTGCCATCTGTTGAGGCAACCAAATTTTCCAAAGGTATCATTTTCCAATCAGCACAGTCAATGATTAACCATTCTGCTAACCCTACAAATTCCATCGCTGCTTCTTGGCCACCTTCATCCTCAATGAAAATAAATGCTCCCACAACTCTTCCAGATTCATCAACAACACCCCCATTATCAATTGAATATGATTTCAAATCTTGTTCTTTTGACCATTCAGGACCTAAACAATCTTTGGAAATCACTATGGCATCTGCTGGTTTAGAAGATGCACCCTCTTGATAATATAGCCAAATTTCCATCAATATCAGCCCTAATCTAATTTGTTCAAACGGTTACGAAATGATTCATAGAGATCATCTAATTCATCAGCCTCTTCAGAATCAAACTTGAAACGCCCATCTGCATCCCATGGGATCCCATGGACTACCTCAATGATTTCAGCAATTCTAGCAACGGAATCTTCGTCTGCAAAAATTTGTCTACCAATACAAACACCTGACCCACCTGCTGCCATTGAAGCCCGAACCATACGAATTACATCTCGGAAATCATTTCCTTTAGGACCTCCTGAAACTAATACAGGTATTGGGACTGATGACGTGACTTTTTGAAAGGACTCAATTGAACCTGTCCAAGGCACTTTTACAACATCACACCCCATTTCCCAACCAATTCTTGCAGCATGAGCCACGCCATTGGTATCATCACCATCCATTAATTTTAGATATTCTCCCCTTGGGTACATCATACCCAATAAAGGCACACCTAATAATTGACATTCGTCTGCAACAGATGCAAGTGTAGCCAACATATTGGATTCATTTTCATCTCCTAAATTAACTTGAACACTCACTCCCGTCGCGCCTCTTTCAACTGCTGATACTACTACATTTACGGCTTCACCAGCAAGAACTTTCCAGCCTGCTTTATCGCCACTATGACGCGTAGATACCGATAGGTGAAGAACCCATCCGCCACGCCAATTATCATGGGTATTATCATAATGTGATTTTAATGGACCACGGTGGCAAACAATTGCATCAGCACCCCTTCCTCTTGTAATTTCTTCGACTAAAGTACCAATGTCTTGTAACCCATCAACAGGCCAATCAGATGCCCCATGATCAATTGGAATCCAAACTCCCCTGCCTGTTGGAAGAAGTCTTTTCAAACGCTCTTCACGTAATTCCTCAATATCTGTTTCAGCCATCTCCACACCGCTTGCGCCCCTAAGGGGGCGCAGCCATGCTAAAGTATGTCGCTAAGTATTACATATTCAAATCAACAATTAAAGGAGCGTGATCTGAAACTACAAGTCCACCTTCTCTCAATATTTTAGCAGATTTGAATAACTCCTTTGCAGCATGATTTGCAAGAACATAATCTATTCTCCAACCACGATTCAACACTCTTGCTTGACCGCGATTAGACCACCATGAATAGGGACCTTTCACATCACCAACTTGAATCCGCAATAAATCATTCCAACCAGTTGCCAATAAACGAGTGAACCATTCCCTCTCATGAGGTAAAAAGCCAGAGGTCCTCCTATTCCCTGAAGGGTTCCAAATATCATTTTCAGTATGTGCTATATTCAAGTCACCGCAAAGTAATGCTGGCTTATCAGAATCAATAAATTTCTGAGACCAAATTAACAAATCTTCTAGCCATTTGTCTTTATATTGTTGTCTCTCAATACTAGCCCCACCATTTGGCAAATAGATATTGACACAGTCCAATTCTCCATGCTTGGTATGAAGCACTCTTCCCTCCAAATCTTGGGGATCCAATTCAGTATCAATCCCACGGCCTTGTTCAGTCATTTCAACCCTAGACCAAGTGGATACCCCTGAATATCCCTTTTTTTCAGCGGGATGCCAAATTACTTCATGACCAGGAGCAGCACTCCAACCACTTGGCATTTGTTCAGGCAAAGCTCGTACCTCTTGGAATAACCACACATCGGCATCTATGTCATTTACAAAATCATCCATGCCTTTACGATGAGCAGCACGAATGCCATTGAGATTCCAAGTTACTACTCTCAATATTATGCCCCCAATCCTTTCGAAAATAATTGACTGCAAGTAGTTTATTCTAATAATGGTCTAAGAAAAGTAGACATACACAAAACCTGTCCCATAACTGAGATTATGAGTCTAGTTGAAATTTCTGATATGAAAAGGCATTATGTAATGCCTTCGGAGACTGTAAAAGCACTTGATGGAATAGATTTGAGTATCGATAAAGGGGAACGGATAATTTTGCTTGGACCATCAGGATCAGGTAAGACTACTCTGTTGAATTGTGTTGCAGCATTAGACAACCCTACTGCTGGAAAATATACTTTTGAAGGACATGAAGTACCTCGTGGTCATTCAGAGAAAATGACCTCTTTTCGGAGAGAAAATATTGGATATGTTTTTCAATTTTTCAACCTACTGCAAGATCTAACAGTGTTAGAAAATATACTTTTGATTCAGGAATTATCTGATGGACGTGACAAGAATAGAGCTTTGGAATTGCTCAAATTGGTTGGACTAGAAGGTGAAGTTGACAGATTCCCTGGGGAAATTAGTGGCGGGCAACAACAGCGAGTAGCAATTGCTAGAAGTTTAGCCAAGAGCCCTAAATTATTGCTGGGTGACGAACTTACAGGGAATCTAGACTCTGCAACTTCTACTAAAGTGATGGAAGTTCTTGTTAAAGCATGCGAAGCTGAGGAGATTACAGTAATCATGGTCACTCACGATGAATCTCTAGCAAAATATGCAACTAGAGTTGTACGACTAGATAGTGGAAAAATAATTTCAGATGAAAAAGTAAATAATTGAGGTGAATCAATGTCCATGTTGCTGACAAAGAGGCTCGCAAGAAGCCTTTGGCGTACCAAATTACGTCTGTCAGCAGTGATTCTGATGGTATCCATCGGTGTATTCGCAGGTATCGCGTTTGGGGCCTACGCAATGTCGGTCACCACTCTTTACGATGACATTTACGAAGATGATGAACAAGGTGTAAATCTCCCCGATCTTTGGGTTGAAAACAATGCTGGAAATTGGAATGCGACAACTGCCGAGAATCTCTGCCAAGAAATTCGTGACCAGTGGCCAAGTGACACCCTAGAACTGGACCATTGTGAACCTCGCCTCAAATCCAATGGCCAATTTTTCAGTGAATCCGCAGAGATCGGCATGGTCCCTTCAGTTTGGCATGGAATCGATGAAGGAGAAGTGGACAAAGTTTGGATTCCTGAACACGATTGCTGCTCGGGGCGGATGGCGACCGCCGCCAATGAAATTGTCATCGATCAACACGCTGTTGAGGGCCTGAATATAGAGGTCGGAGACACCGTTAGGATCAGCGCCGGTGCGGGCTTTGCATTGAACTATACCGTGGTTGGAATCGGATTCCATTCTAACCATTTGTACTTCACAATTGGGGAAGAAATTATACCCGCACAACCGGGAACATTTGTGACAGGATACATGACGGATGAGGGCCTAGAGGTGCTTGCAAATTTCACTGCTGGAGAATCTAATTTACTGTTGATTGACGTCGTCGGCACTCCAGATTCACAAGCTGCAGACGAGAGTGGTTTGGCCGATTTAATCACGGGAATTTCAGCGATTGTGTCAGAGAACAATGACTCGCCAACGGGTGTTTATGATCGGACCGGAGTGCATTCAGTTGAGTTTCTGAGGGCGGATGTGGAGGGAGCGATGAAAACATATCCAATCGTGACTGGTATGATTGCGATTGTTGCGGGCATCACAATTTTCCTCAGCCTTCAACGTTTGATTCAAACCCAGGCCAAGGAAATCGCAGTTCTCCGTACTCTTGGAGTGAAGCGTATGTCGATTATGCCCGGCTACGCCATCGCTCCGATTTTCATTGGCGGCATCGGTTGTGTATTGGGGGCCATACCCGGGGTCCTATTTGGAGCACCTGCAATGGTTTCGATGTATGAATCGATTATCGGCATCCCGATAATTGACCACTCTCTACCCACGTCTTTGGTCATACAAATCGTTGTAACCGCCATGCTCATCGTCTTCTTATCAGGATTGAGGCCTGCTTGGCAGGCATCACGATTGCAACCACTGGAAGTATTGCGTGGTCAGCACGAAATTCGAGTCTCTTCCAGGATGTTGCAGAAGATGACATCAAAGTTACCTGCAACCGTTGGATTGACCATTCGCTCCAGCGTCCGAAAACCGGTTCGAATGATGTTCACGTTCTTGGCCGTCGGACTCTCAATGTTGATTTTCGGATCAATGATCATAATGATGGATTCCTTTGGCGATATCTTTCTTGGAGGATTAGATGAACGCCAGAGTTGGGATGCGCAAGCATTCACAATGGGCAATGAAGACGCCATTCTTGAATGGGCAGATGAAAATGATGCTGAACATGAATTCATGATTGTCTTCCCAGGTAATCCTGAGGGCGACAATCGGCAATTGACTGCCTATGGTCTTGAAAATGTTACCACAGAGGCCGGTGAATCGATGTATTTGGTCTATCTTTCAGAAGGCGATTTACCGTCTGAAAATCAGACCATACCCGAAGTCCTCGTTGACGAAGGCCTCAACTATTTCCTCGATTGGGAAATTGGTGAAACTCATTCAATCGAATTTGGAACCAAAACGGTAGAGGTCAAAATCACTGGCTTCACTCGAGGTGAACTTTCCCGCACCGTGTATTTCCATCGTGCCGATTTGGCAGAAGTCGTCGGATTGGAGGCCACAGTCGTAATGCTTCAATTGCCGGATGGGGTTGAGACTGACGAACAACTGGCTCAGAGTTCATTGGGTATTACGGTACGTGAGGACTCCGTAGATGCCGTTATGACCCTCCTGGAACAACAACAAGGGATATTCCTTGCGATTCAGGGCTTGGGCATCTTGATTGCCGTTGCAGTATTGTTCAACACTCTCGTGATGAATTTGGCTGAGAGAGATACTGAACTGGCCACACTTCGAGTCTTGGGGGCATCCAATAACCGATTAGGTTTGATGCTCTTTGGTGAACACCTCGGCATTGGATTGATTGGCGGAATATTGGGTTGTATTTTCTCAATTCTCGGGACGAAATTTATGATGTCCAGTTTCGTAACTTGGACGGCTTATTTCACCGTCGCACCTTCCAATGAATCTATCTTCCTACTTATTGGAATTGTTGTATTTATCTCAATCTCTTTGACACCCTTTGGAATGTGGAGGATTAAGAAAATGGACCTAGTTGAGAAGGTCAAGGACCTATCACAGTGATCAAGTTATTTCTGCATATTTGGTAGCTAGTTGAACACCAATATAGTAAGCAATTATTGTCAAGAGGCACGCTGCACCAAGCGACGGCCAAAACTCAATTCCTCTACGCAGAAATATTGGTAGTGAAATAAAGAGAACTAAAGAAGGAATTACTAACCATAGAATCCCTGTAGTAAAATCTGCAACTTGTGTGGTATCTGATGTATCATTGTATAGTAGAATAATAGCAAGAATTGAAGCTAATGGGATTGAAATTAGTAAAGCACCCGTCAATTCATCCCTCTTTGCTAACTCACTAGCACCCACTACCACACTACCTGAAAGGAGTCCACGCACAACCAGTTGCCACCATATCATGAATGGATGAAGTGGGGGCTAGGGTTTTGATTATCGCCCCTAATAATGGTACTAATTTTCGCTTTGCCCAGTGAAAAACGCTAGTGAGCCCTTGAACAATTCTTCTTGACGACGTTTCTTGTTAGTGCGAATATGCATTAACGCAGCAATGAAAATGACTCCAATAATGATTGGAATGAACAATTCTGCATTAAGTGCGTGTAAGACATCAATTATGCTTTCAGCAGTATACGCCCATGTGACTGAGGCCGCTGCACCTCCGATAAAACAAGCCGTAAGAACGCGTAAAAACGGCATACGGGCAACCAAACCCATCATTGCCCCTACAAGAACACCAGACGCCATGAATGGAATCCAAACAAAGACAATCAGACCAAAGAATCCCCAACGATCAATTCTATCACGGTTTTCATGAGCCACGTACTCAACAGATGAAAGAATATCGCCCATGAATCCTGTTTGTAGAATTGTTCCTGCAATTCCATCTTGTCTTGCTACGTGAGCAGCACCCTTAAGTTCACCTTTTCCACTTTCAGTTCTACCTGCACCAGTACGATCTGCCAATGTTGAAATTTCATTTCGGCAAGAAACTATGAATTCATATTCATTAGGGTAATCAGAAACGGTAGTAGTTAGATAATCCATCAAATCTTCTTCAATATCAACATAAGATAAAGCGAATTTAAAGAAAGCCTTGACTCGATTCATAATTGGCTTGTAATGTAAACGAATCCCTATTCGATGCTCATCATGAATAATCCACCAATTTCCTTCTAAGTTTTCTTTCTTTAGGAAATCTTTCAAACATTCTTCAACATGTTTCTCTAATTTTGCAGTATGATGAATCCCCCCAAAGAAATCACTGTAATCTTGAACTAGTGCTGGCCTATCAACATCCAATTCGGGTAATTCAACATCATGGCGCCCTTGAGAAAGTGATTCAAAAGCACCATGATGATCATCTAGAGGTACAGCCTTCAATTGCAGTGGCGTCAGTTCACCATAAATTTTGAAATCCTCGAGCACCTCTTTCAACATTGCAGATTTAACTTGATTCCTTGCAATAATGGCTGTTTGTCCAGCTTTGTATGGGACGTATACATCAACTGAAAGATCTCTTTTTCTCATCTTAAAATCATCCCAATCAATTTTCAAATGGAATTTTTCCTCACATCTTTCAAGCGCCCTTTGAACAATACGGTGAATCTCTTCTTCAGATAAAATATCATCAATGTCTTTATGATAAAAACGGTACATCAATGGATATTGTACGCATAAGAAAAATATACTCATTGAAAGTGAAATAAAGGCCATCCACCATGCAGGCACTCCAGCAGAACCCCCCGTCAACATTGCTGTTTCACGGCCACCTGCCCACTCTGCCCCCATCAGAGCCCAACCCCAAGCTCCTAATTGACGATAAGTAAGACAAATCCGCTCACTGCTTTCAATAATTTTTGCTTCTTGTACTGATTCAGTCTCCCATGGTAGAGTGGGTTCATTTGTATGAATATCAATCATTGTTGAAATGGGTCCATCTGTATGCAGTGGTGATGCTTTTATCAACAAAGTTCGGTTTTCTTCGGTTTGATTCGTCAAATCAGTACTAGTTAAATTATGGAAAAAGATTTTCATTTCATATTCGTCGTCAGGATAGGGCGAATATTTCATAAAACCATCTGAACTATTTCCGATGATATTCTCAGCAATTAATACATCACCACTATACAATTCCCATCTAAGTGACTTGGCTTCATCTTCTAGATGACCTACATTAAAAACACTGATTCTTATATTGTCATTGTCATTATCTGCCCAAATATTAATCCAAATTACCCCAGAACTATCCAGACATTCCCCACCAGGATCTGCGAAGGAATTAGAGACCTTTTGATCTAACCAAACTGAATTATTGAATGAGGGACCAAGTAAACCAGTTGATAATATCGACATCAATCCAAAGAAGACAATCCCATAAGACAATCCGCCAAGAAATGTTAATCCCTCTGGGCCTCTAAATATGCCCTTCCTACCACTTCTTCTTTGCTTAATTCTTTCAAGATTTTTGTCTAGTTTATCATGAGCTGAAACTTCGGCATAATCAGCCACTGTGACCACGCCATCCTTATCTGCATCAAAATGTGAAACTAGAGCTTCGGGAGTAATAATACCGTCAGAAGATACTTGAATATCATCAGGTAAAGCATAGGCATCACCTGACTCACCCTCCTCAGCCATGGCACTGACAAAAGGTCTTAGCAATAAGTAGTATCCCTATGCCCAAAAAATCATTATGGTCAAATTAGGGTGAAAACTTAATCCAAATCACTCGCCTGCGCGTAGCGATGACAAACACGCGCGTGAGCAAGACGGCCGGCCTGATACTGCTATTTGTACTGGTGATTACCTCTCTAAGTCCTTTGGTTTTGAACAATAATATAGTAAATGAAGAAGGTGAATTCATTAATTTGACTGAAAATAAACAACTACCCGCAGAGGCACGTTCCGGTTCTGCAACAGCATGGTTGAAAGAAACAGTCGACAATGACGGCGACACGGGTCAATGGACCTCTTCTGCCATAGCTAGTGATGGGTCGATTTGGGTTGCATTTTATTCAGCAGCCGGACGCGATTTAAAAGCTGCACATTGGGGCGGTAGTTCTTGGAATGTAAATACAGTATATTCGTTTGGAGATATTGGAAAATATGCTGAAATAGACATTGATTCAAATAACAATCCACGCATTGCCTCTTATGACATTACCAATGGAGTTCTAAGGATCTCTCGTTATGATGGGACTTCATGGAGTACTGGAACCGTAGCACCCGGAGATGATTCAGGAAATGGCAACCCCTATGCAGGTGAAGGTAGAATTGGTTTCGCAATTGATGATTCTGATTCAGAATGGTATTCATTCTATGTTGCTGATAGTAGTACACCTTCTGACGGTGATTACAATATTTCATTTGCAAATTGTGATTCTAGTTGCCAGTCAAAGCAAATGGCCGGAAATCTACCTGAAGAACAGGGTTGGGGTTACGGAACCATCGATAATGGAATAGGTGAAGATATACAATACAATGATTACTCAGATTTGGGTCAATTTAGTAGTTTACAAATTGGGGATAATGGAAGACCACGTGTAGCTTATACATGCATAATTGTCAATACACTTAGTGACCCTGTTACTGGTACTCAAATTAGTGCTTGGTATACATATTCGTTAAGATATGCTGATTTTGATGGTTCTGGTTGGAGTGTAAATGACATTCACGTAAATGAAACAAATAGACCATATATTCCTGCACAATGGTTGGAACTAGAAGTTGATTCATCTGGAAATGAGTTTATCGCTTACCAAAATACTTCCGGCTTAGATAGCGTCCGTTTGGCTGTCAAGAGTGGGAACACTTGGAGCCACAGCATGATTCAAAATGGAAGTAGCAATATTGGCGATTATATTAGAGTTGAAAGTGATAGCACTGGAGATTTGCATATTTCTTATTATGATTCATCAAATGGTGACATTATTTTGCTTCGCCAAAATTCACCCACATGGGATCAAATTAGTATTGACACATTAGGAGATATTGGTTCTTATTTAGATATTTCAATTAATCAAAATGATGAAGAGATATTTTCATATTATGACGAGGATAATTCCAACCTTATCATCTCAACACCTGCTTCTGACGGAGATGGAGATGGCTTGGCAGATGCACAAGATAGGTGTCCAAATACTCCAAATGGCAAATTAATCGATGATGTGGGATGCCATTATGAACAGCAAATACTTACCACCACTGGTTCAGATTCTGCTTATGTGGACCTTGCAAAAGGAAGTGATGGACTTCTTCGTTTAGTACATTATAGGGGATTTGCTGAAGATGGGAATTCCTGTGATAGAGAAGTATCCAATTTAACTGATGATTGTAATTTAGTCTATCGTAAACAAAACATCGATGGAACTTGGGGTGCGTCAGAAATTATAGATCAAGGAGGAGAAACTGGTAGATATGCAACAATAGCAATTGCAGATGATGGAACTGAAAGTGTCGCATTTCATTCAAAAACTGCTATAAATCAATTTGGAGGAGTTAGCCAAACTGCCGCGAAAATTGCCATAAATAATGGTGGAAGTTGGGTAGTTGAAACCATTGCTGAAGATAACTCAACAGGTTGGTATACAGATGTTGCAGTTGACTCACAAGGAAATAATATAGTTTCATATACTGATAGAACAGGCACTTATGATGCTCTAAAGGTTGCTAAAAAAGTAGGCAATAATTGGTTAGAAGAAACTATCCAGTTAAATGCTACTTTCGCTAGTGTCAATTATGTTAATGATATTGCTCACGTCTCATATTACAGCAGTAATCCCGCAATGATTCGCCTAGCTATTGAAAATGGTTCTAGTTGGGATATNCACAATGTNACCACAAGTGGAGTAGTAGGTTATTATCGNCTAGATACTGANGTCACAGATGATGGAAGNTTGCTAATAAATTATTTCCGGGGGCGCGAAAATTCGCAAGACTCCTATTGTGATGGGGCACAAGAATGTACAGTTCAGGTTGCTGAATGGAATGGTACAAGTTTTGTTTACCACATACTAAGCCAAAAAGCAGATACTTCAGTTTCATATTTGTCAGTAGTTGAAGATTCAGCAGGACTAATTCATTCTGCTTGGTATGATAGTTCTAAGGGGGCGTTGCAAATAGCTTCTCCAACTCGTACTGGCTGGGAAGTTCTAACTGTAATAGATTCTGCTACCGCAGGAACATATCCGAAATTATTGGTTTCTGATGATGGCTGGGAGCAAGTTTGGTACCACACTAATACCGATGAAAATGAACTCAGGGAAATCAAAAGATTTGCTTGGGAAACCGACCATGATTTTATCGAAAATGATGATGACCAATGCCCTGGCACTCCTTATGGCTCAGAAGATATTGACATGTGGGGTTGTTCAAACGAACAAAGAGACGATGATTATGACGGGGTATCCAATTCCTTGGATCTATGTCCAAATACGCCCGGACATGAAACTCATTTAGCAGATGGAAATGGATGTGGACCTAGCCAAAAAGATACTGACCAAGATGGTGTAAATGATGCAATAGACCAATGCCCTGGCACTATTGATTTGACTACAGCAGACAGTAATGGGTGCTCAGATGCGCAAAGAGATACTGATGCCGATGGAGTCAGTGATTTGCTAGACCAGTGTACTGAAACGCCACCTGGTGAAAGTGTTGATTCAAATGGCTGTGGGGGTAGTCAGAGAGATAGTGATGGTGATGGATTTAATGATAAATCCGATTTCATGCCTAATGATGCTAGCCAGCATAGTGATTCTGATGGTGATGGAATGGGCGATAATTCAAGTGGGACGAATGGAGATGATTGTCCTACAACTTATGGTACCTCCACAGGGGATTTGAGAGGTTGTGCCGATCACGATGGAGATGGTATCGCAAATGAGTTAGATGATGATGATGATGGAGATGGTTTTTCAGATGCTGATGAAATTGCAAATGGTACGGACCCACTTTTCGCCTTAGATTTCCCAATTATCGAAGGTGAAAATAATAATCAAAACAGCAATTCAAATAGCAATGAGAATAATGATAATTCTGATGAAACCAGTGGAGAAAATGCAAATCCTTCATCTGATGAAGGAATTAGTACTGCACTTATTGGAGGTGTTTTTGCTATTGTTGCTTTACTAATTATTGGATTAGTAGTACTACTAGTTACTGGAGGAAAGAAAGATGGAGCAACTATGCCAGCAATTCCTTCACTTGCTGAAGCACAAGCACAATTGTCCGGAGCTAGCACTGCAACAGCAACTACAGCAAGTAGTGGCCAGACAGGAGAAATGGTCCCTACAGGTAAACCATGCAAACATTGCGGTGCAATGGAAGTTCATCACATCCCATCCTATAACGCAGATTACTGTAAGGCATGCTCACAGTATAATTGAGGGGGGTTGTACTTGGGTTCCAAGTCGTATCTTGTCACCGTCTTGACAATTTTACTATTTGCAGGAATAATTATTGCCCCAGCAAATGCTTATCCTTACGGAGTTTCGGGGGTATCGTTAGGTTGTGTTTGTCATTCAGGAAGCATGACTCAAAGCGTAATTATTACTCTTGAAGAAGTCCCAGAAAACTACTCTGCAGGAGATGAAGTAATACTTACACTCAATGTTAGTGGTGGCCCAAATATTACCAACTCAAGTGAAAATATTGGCGGCTTTAATCTAAGAGTTTCGGGAGGGACACTTTCAGCTGTAAACAACACAGCAGTACAAATTCTAAATGGAGAAGCGACTCATACAGAACAAGGAAATGATCAATTGTCGTGGCAAATTAAGTGGGTTGCACCACAGGATGATAGCAAAAAAATCTCATTCGTTGCCACTGGAAATGCAGTTAATGGAGATGGAGAT
>PBXQ01000006.1 GCA_002727675.1 Thermoplasmata archaeon
CCTGCTTATTTCCTTGGTCAATCTCACGGATTTAATACCGTTCATGGGAGAATGCCAGCAGTAACAACTGGTGCTGCCATGGGTAATCGTGAACTGACCTTTTTGGCAGTATCGGGGGATGGTGATTCTGCAAGCATTGGAATCGGGCAATTCATCCATGCAGTTCGCAGAAACCTCGATATGGTATATGTCCTTGAGAATAATGGAGTTTATGGTCTAACAAAGGGACAATATAGCGCTACTGCAGTGAAAGGAAGTAAGAAAAAGAAGGGTCCAATCAACGAACACCAGCCTATTGATTTATGTAAACTAGCGATAAATTTGGGTTGTACATTCGTCGCTCGCTCATTCAGTGGTTCTAAAAAACAACTCACTGCTTTAATGAAGGCAGCAATAAGTCACAAAGGATTCGCATTGATAGACGTCATTAGTCCATGTGTTACATTCAATAATAACGACGAAAGCCTCAGATCTTACACCTATGTCAAAGATCATGATGTAGAATTACATGCTTATGATTACATACCCATACAATCACCAATTGAATCTAAAGCCGCTCCCGAAGGTGAATTTCACGACATTACTTTGTTTGATGGTAGTGTTTTACGCCTAGAAACTATAGGTTCTGATCACGACCCATCAGATGCAATGTCTGCATTGAATGCATTGCATTTAGCTGAAACAGAAAATAAGCATGTAACTGGATTATTGTACTTTGATTCAACCAAACCATCTGCTACAGAAGATCAAAATCTATCAAGTACTCCCCTTTCAGAAATTAGTGATGATTTAATGCGCCCAAATGAATCTAGTTTAGATACCATCAATTCGCGTTTTCGTGCATAAATTGAGTGGTGGAATAAATAATGGATTGGTATTACTGGGCAGTAATTGTAATTTTTGTAATTATATTAATTCCTGGTGATCCTATCAGTTTATTTATTGCATGGTTAGGTGATAAATTGTTAAACGAATACGAAGAAAAGGGTTCATATGTTTCCGAGAAAAGAAAAGAAAAAGAGGAATGATGGACATAAAATCCCTCCCTTTTGTTCGGTGGATTTGAAATAACCGATACTACTCGCAACAATTACTGACAGCCCCTTAGTGTAGCGGTCCATCATCTGTGACTCTGGATCATAGGACTCCAGTTCGAATCTGGAAGGGGCTATTTTTACGATTTTAAATTAAACGGTATGCATATTTTGAGACCCATCCAATCATTAAGAGAATCATGAACCATGCAAGGGAAATCTTAGAAATACGTGATGAAATTGCTTTTCTTTTCTCTTCTTTTTCAATCTCTTCTAATAATGGAGCGAGTGGATCATCTCTACTCATGTGTTCGCGAAGGGGGGGATATTCTTCAAGAGAGAGGTTGTGGCCAATCCATGAGTGAGGTGCCCGAGGGATTTGAGATGCCCGAAGTTGCCATATCTAAAATCCGTCAATCTGCATCATTATTAGTTACTAGAGATGGCTCAACTGGCGTTGAGATATTATTCTGTCACCGTGTATCTCAAATGCCTTCATTTCCTAATTTCTGGGCTTTTCCTGGGGGTGGCGTTAATCAATTTGATAGGGATACAGCAGAAGAATTATCCTACTTTCCAAAAGGTGAAGATGGCTCAGCGTTGGTAGCATTAATGCGCGAAATGGTTGAAGAAGTGGGTTGGGCACCAAGTGAAGATGGCTTAGTTATGGTTAGTTCCCCAGTCAGAGACCTAGTGGTTGAAGATGGCAATAATTGGTACCAGTTAGTTGATGATGGACAAATACCAATTAATCCCGAAGGATTTCAGATTATTTCTATTCGTACAACGCCACCATTGACTCCAATGAGGTTTACAAACCGATTTTTCCATTTACATGATTCCAATCCTCCAACCCCTACTCATCCAAATGGAAGAAGTGAGTTCGATGAATTTTGTTGGCTAACTCCAAAACAAGCACTTGAAGAATGGATTGATTGTAGAATGCGGATTCCACCACCTCAAATCACTTTGTTAAGGAACATAATTTCTGCATTATCAAAAAATGAGGGGGACATAATTTCTGCAATGTCGGACATGGCCACGCAACCACAAACCGGAGAACATAGGATTGAATTCGCACCGGGAGTTGAATGCGTTCCCCTTTCCACTTACACTTTACCTCCAGCGACTCATACCAATTGCTATATTGTTGGCAATTTAGGAAGTGAATACATTGTAGTTGACCCTGCAGCGCGAGAAAAATCAAGTTTGGAATATCTTGAGAGAAGAATTCGTGCTGTAGAAAAATTGGGAGGTAGAATAATTGCAACTGTATTCACTCACAAACATCCAGATCATATCGGCGATATGGAAGCAATTTCTAGAATTTATCAAGCACCGATTTGGGCATCAGAAGAGACTCTTGAAACATTGACTACATCTGAATCACTCAAAGTTCTTGCAGAGGGTGATACAATCATACTTGGTGACAAAACTTGGCATGTATTGGAAACTCCTGGGCACTGCCCCGGCCATCTTTGTCTTTCAAGCGATGTTGGCATGATTACGGGCGACATGGCAGTAATGGTAGGCACAATATTGGTGCCGCCTAGTGACGGTGACATGGAAAAATACATTACCAGTTTAGAAAGAATTAGAGATGAAAAACCACCGATGTTGTTCCCTGCTCATGGCCCTCTTTCACCAGTACCTGAGAAATTACTAGAACGTTACATAAAGCACAGGAATAAACGCCATGCTCTTGTTTTTGAAGCTGTAAAGAATGGTTTATCCAATATTTCTGAAATTGCTGATTACGCTTACAAAGATACTCCTGAGGCACATCCTTTTCTCAAGACAGACCAAACACTATCTCACCTTCTTGCACATGAAAGGCGAGGAGATGTGGTACATATTCAAGACAAATGGTATCTTGCAGAATAATTGAGTAGGGGATTTGACGGTATCAAATAATTCTAAGTTTAAATTAAATCCTAAAATTTGTGAATGTGGCGATTGCCCAATTAGTGAATGTAAATGTACACCAGGGTGCTTTTCTTGTGATTGTGACACATATTTACCGAAATGGTTCTGCTGGACTTGGCCCAGTTCGTTTTGGTGGTGGGTACTTTGGTCAGCAGGGTTTGCATTGTTGGGTTTTGGATTGGTTTCTAGCATAGTATCAATTTCATCAACTCCCTTGTTTTTTTCTGCTCCAGGGGCATTGATGATGGGGATTGCTAGCCCAGATCCATTCAAACAAATGATGAAATCTATAGTTCCTAATAATCAAATGGGAGAATGGAATGTTAATCCAAAGCCACCAATGGATCCATCCAAATGGCATTTAAACAGGTTGGAATGGAATGAAAAATTGGAAGAATGGATTCCTAATCCATTAGCTAGATATGAACAAGATGGCCCCTCAATTTCTGTGATTCAAGAAGATGAGAAATGGGTTCTATTATTAGATAATGAAGAAAAGGGTAGGTTTGATTCTGAAATTGAAGCATCAAAAGAAATGTTAAAATTGCTTAAAAAATCAGATAAATTAGATGCTCAAGAAATGATTATTTCTGAACATCCCCGGCATAATCGTTTCAGATCTCTCTTTAATGCGACACCACCTCAATTTTCATCTAGCTTTTTCTGTTACATCTTTTCAGTATTGTTTCTAATGGGTGGTTGGTTCGGCTACCCTAGAGAAGAAAGAATAGATCTTTTTTGGGCTTATATTTCTTTGATGTTAATTGGGGCTTTTTCATTGATGATTTCATTTATAAATAATAAGAAAATAATGGAAGCTTGGGACACAGTTACTTCAATTGTCAAATTTGTTGATGCAGGACACAATGAATTTGTAGGCCAAGTTCGTCCAATTAACAATGTCCCAAATTTAGTATTACATGTTGATGGTTGTAAAGATAAAAGTTGGACATTTAAAAATTTGATTGCATGGTCCTGGTCATACCATGCTACTGAAAGATGGACTGAGAGATACTATGACTCGTCATCAAAGCAATGGAAAACTAGAACCCGTACTGAAAGAAGATTTGTGCGCGGAGGAGGGCATGCATCTGATTATTTACTACATGATGGTACTGGAGGAATATTAGTGAAAACATCTACTTTTAATGATTTGAATTTGGGTCCTGAAATTTGGTCAAGACTTAGGCGCGGGAAGAAAGGATGTGGCCCATATGCGTCTCCAAGAAATGGTGGAAGTATGATAAAACACGAATGGAGTTTACATGGTATTGCTTTTGGAGACCCAACCTATGCTATGGCTAGGGTGACAAATCGGCCATACGATGATATCCCAAAAGGAACTGTTTCGGAAAATGCTAGTAGGGTTCATCATACACTAATGGCAATAGGTGAAGACGCACCACGCAGGCATGCCAAGTTAGTGAAGGGAACTGAATTCTCTGTATTGAAGGCAAAGAGGTCGGCATTTGGAAACTTTGGACCTTCTGCTTTGCTAATTATTACAACGCTAGTCGTGTTGATGACTGCATTGTAAAATTATTCTGATTCTGCCATTTTTTCCTTTAGAGCTGCAAGTTCAGCTTTTGCCTTAAGAAGCTCGGTTTCTGCTTCAATAGCCGCCATTTCATCCTTTAATTCCTCTGTCTTCAAGTCGGCTGCAGATTTCTTTGATTCTACAAAGCTACCTAAGTTTGCTCTACGATCAAACATTTGTTCAACCTGCTCTTTAGAGTATAAATCGAATAATTCAGCGCGCTTAAAACCAAACATACGAGCAACAAGTAAAGTAGGGAACATCTCTGTTACTGTGTTGTAATTCTTTGCTGCTTGATTGTATTCTTCAACTTCATTTGCCATTTTAGCAATTGCTTGAACACCTTCTTCAAGCCCTGCAACCAAAACATTGTGGGATGTTAATTGTGGATTATCTTCTGCAAATGCAAGAACTTGAGGAATGACAGAATCAAGCAAACCGTTTGCTGCCATCATGTCGCCCCTATTACCACTGCTTTTTGCTTGGGCGAATTTCTTACGGGCATCGATTATTTTGTCATAGACAGAACTCTCTAATCCAAGTTGCGCCAAGTCGGTTTCTTCAACTAAAGCAACTTTTTGATCCTTTACTCCAATTTGTGTTTCCAAATTCTGATATTGATTTTCAACTTCATTACGAAGGTCAACCATTCTATTGTATGCGCTGATTATCCAAAATATCAACATCAACAAAATTATGATAGATACTACAATCACTAACGTCAAAGCTCCAGTCATGCTACCCGGAGAACTGTTTTACCTATCATCCTATGGCATCTATTAACATCAATATAATGGAGAATTTGATGAAGGGTGGGCGTTGGGGTATAATTGGTATGCCGGGCCAAAGGGTGTAGGAGGTGAGACAATGAAAGGGCAAATGAGCAGTTTTGATGTTGCTAGAATTGCATCTGAATTACGTACATTTATTGGCTCAAGAGCGCGTAAATCATATCATCCACATTGGGAACAGGTTGTTCTCAGACTTAATCCAAAAGAAGAGGCGCAAGTGGATTTGGTAATAGTACGTGGAAAAAGAATTTACCTTTCTCGAAGAGATCGTCCAATGCCCCCCAATCCCTCTTCTTTCTCTATGTTGCTGCGCAAACATTTGATGAACAGTCGTTTGGTTGATGTTAGGCAACATGCTTTTGATAGAATATTGACCCTTGATTTCGAGTCGCGTGATGGAATAAGAAGTCTGGTAATTGAAATGTTTAGAGATGGTAACGTATTGCTACTTGACTCAGAAGGAATAATCATTCAGCCTTTAACTAATGTAAAATATGCAAAAAGGACCCTAAAACGAGGAGAAAAATATGATTTCCCACCTGCACAGATTGACCCTCGCGCTCTTAATCCAAGTGACTTAACCAAAATATTGTCAGAAAGTGATGCTGATTCAGTAAGAACTTTAGCTAGTCGTGCAAATCTTGCCGGAGCCTACGCAGAAGCAGTTTGCAACCTTGCCGGGTTGTCGCCAGACAAGGCCTCCGCAGAACTTACTGAAAAAGAAATTGAAGGATTATTCTCGGGCCTTCAATATTTAGCAAAACAATTAGATTCTGAATCTGGTGGAGTGGTGGTATTAGGTAAAGAAGCAAAAAAGGGTCTTGTTGAAGCAGGAGAAAATCCTCTTGCTAAAGATGCTGTTTATGAAGAGCATGGAGTTGAAGTGGTCCCATTTTTACTTCCACAGCACGAAGGAATGATTAGTATTGATTACCCTCTTTTCGCTCAAGCAGTAGATTCTTGGAAAGGTGGTTGGGATGCTACTGCTACTGCCCGTAGAGCACAAGAGAAAGCCGCTGAATTGGTAGAGGATCGGCAGCGTAGTGATGAAGGCAGCGCTTTGGAAAGACGACTTTTACAACAGGAAAGAGCAATTACAGGTTTCCATGCTAAGGCTGAATCACAACAGACGCTTGGGATTTCAATACAAAACAATTGGGAGCATGTTGATATGATCATTAACCAGACAATAAAAGCAGTAGAAGATGATGGTTGGGATTCAGTTAGAAAAAAATTACGTGAAATAGAATGGATTGAATCAGTTGACCCTGCAAAACGCACCATGAAGGCATATTTGCCTGATGAGGATGGAGAGCCTGATCAAAGAATTGAATTAAATCTTGACCAAACGGTTCATCAAAACGCACAACGTTATTTTGAAGCAGGGCGGAAACAAAAAGAGAAAGCAGTAGGTGCGCTGAAAGCCATTGAAGAGACAAAAAAGATGATTGCAAGAGGCGAGAAAAAGAAAGCCAAAGATGAGGCTGCAGGTAGGCTACATTCGGTGAAAAGAAGCAAGCAATTGTGGATTGAAAAACACCGTTGGTCTGTAGTAGGAGACGGGCACTTATTGCTTGGCGGTAAAGATGCACGAGGAAATGACACCGTTGTAAACAAATATCTCAAGAGAGAGGATCTTTACTTACATGCTGATTTGCATGGCGCCCCTTCATGTGCACTGAAACTGAAAGAGGGTTTTGAAGTAGACCCACATCCATTACCAGGTCTACCTGAAGGGGTCCCCGCCCTACGATTAACTCAAACAATGGAGGCTGAAAATTTTAATCAGGAGACTATTGGTGATGCGGCTGCAATGGCTGTAGTTTGGAGTCGTGGTTGGTCATCAGGGGGTGCAGCTGCAACTGCTTTTTGGGTAGAGCCTACTCAAGTTAGTAAAACTGCAGAGACTGGTGAGGCTCTTGCACGAGGAGCCTGGATTGTCCGTGGTAAGCGTAATTGGTTGCGTGATTTGAATATGGAAATGACACTTGGGATGGCTGTAATTAATGGCATCCCCCTACCATTGACTGGAACCCATCAAGCAGTTACAAAGTGGTGCAGTAGGTGGGTAAAAATTGGCCCAGGTAATACCAAAAAAGAAACTATTGCCAACCAGATTGCAAAATCAACAGGACTAACTCAAGATGATGTTTTAGCATCGTTACCACCTGGAAATATTCAGATAATAGTAGATAACAATCTATTGAAATCAAGATAGGATTTCATCTAGTCTCCCTTTCTCTGCAGCCTTCTTGATACATCTTGCAATACGACGACCTACACTCATATTGTTCTCATTGATATTCATGTATGGTGAACCACCAATGCTAACGTTACTACCTGCTACAATCCTAGCAGAAATTTCGAATACTCTGAATTCTAATTTATCAGTGACAATACACTCAAGGCAGAATGGCCCAATCATCCCACGAGCACCCTCTTCCAGTTCTAGAGATGCTGCAACTGCCCCCTCACCTAAACGAAATGCTTCAGGAAGTAGAGACTCTCGTAATACGACCTCAGCATTCCCAGTCACTACGAATGATGGCTCTAACCCCATATCTCGCAAATCTCTTAGTGAGCCTAGTTTGTAAAATTCATCAACATTTGCTTCGTCACGACGATCGATTGTCAAGAGTTCTAATCTACCAATTTCTTGACCGTCTCTAGACATCATTCCTTCAACTTGGTAACCATCATCGCAAATAGGATCATAGAAAAATTGTAGGTAATAACGGGTGCCAAGAATATATTCTTGAATAGTAAAATTCTCTTCTAAGTCTACGTTTCTTCTGAAATCCCTAAAATTTCTAGCAACGAAATAACCCCTTCCCCCTTTTGCCCCGGCATATTTTACAATTACAGGACCATCAATATCGTGTGGGTCATCAATTAATTTTGGCATTGTACAACCACCCATTTCTAACCATTCTCTTTGAGTATCTCTTCCTGATTCCCATTTCAAAATTCGGCGATTTCCAAATGTTGGAACTTCTAATGCAATGAAATTATCAGCGCCCAAATATTCTACTAATGATCCGTGTGGAATGATTACTACATTTCGTTCTCTGAACCATTCAGCGTAATCCAGCATTTGTTTATAGTCATCTAAAATTAACCATTCGTCAGGTTCGGAACCGGGAAATGCTTTGTACATCTTGCGCCGGCCTTCACCAACAGCAATTCCAAGAGTTTTGAAACCTTCAGCACGTGCTCCATGAAGGATCTGAAGTGCCGAATGAGAAGCAACTACTCCAATGGTAATTTCATCAGAATTGTAAGATGAAAGCCATTCAGATAGTGCACTAGAATCTTCGGCCATTAGGAACGGCTGAGGGGTCCACTAAATGAGTATGACGGATGAGAAATAATTTGAAGAGGGTTTAGGCGACAAATCGTTAAACCTCGACACTAGCCGAGTATTATGAGTGGGAGCAAAACCTATGCAGATTATCTTGAACTTCATACATTGTTGTCTCTTCAAGGAAATGATTCTGAATTATCTAATGATGAACAACATTTCATGATTGTTCATCAAGTGTTTGAGTTATGGTTTCGTTTGGTGATTATCGAATTAAAAGCTGCGAGAAGCCTCCTTCTGCAACCAGTTCTTCCCGAAGATGATGTTCCAAGGATTGTTCATCATCTCAATCGGTGTATTGAAATTTTTAGATTAATGACTAGTCAATGGAAAGTAATGGAAACTTTGACACCTCAAGATTTCCTAGCGTTCCGCGAGGGATTGGGAACAGCATCAGGTTTTGAATCATATCAAATGAGAGAATTAGAACTCATGCTTGGCCTGAAGCAAAGTCAACGAGTTCAAGAGATGGACCCATTAGCTCATTTCAGAAAACTTGCTGAAAGAGGTGGGCGCGATGCCGAGGTTCTCAAGATACTAGAGGCAGAAGAACAAATGCCTACAATGGGTGAAATACTTTCTAAATGGCTTTCTAGGACTCCAATTCAAGGTTCTTTAGCACATGATGAAAATGATGAAGAAATTGTTTCAGAATTTGTTAATTCGTACCTGTCTGAACATAAAAGAATTGGTGAAAGGGCTGTTGAAAGAATGGCTGAGAACGGAGTAAAGAACATGGATGCTGTCAGGGAACGTTTTGAATCAGCCCATGCTGCTGCTAATGATTTTCTAATTCCGGATGGGAAAATTTCACGTGCTCGCGCGGGTTTATTATTCATTGAATCTTATCGTGAATTACCTCTACTTACATGGCCGAGGATATTGATTGATACATTCGTTGAATTGGAGCAATCGTTAGTTCTTTTTAGGACTCATCATGTTAGAATGGTTGAAAGAATAATTGGACGAAGAGTAGGTACAGGAGGTTCATCAGGTGTTGATTACCTTGATGCAACTCTAAAGTATCGGGTGTTCAGTGATTTGTGGACTGTAAGGACATTACTAATCAAAAAGGAATCACTGCCAGGGCTAATAAACTCAGAATTCTATGGATTCGCTGGAAAAGAAAATTGAGTTGGAGAGATGTGTACATGCAAAGCGGTTGGATGACAGACAATGGTGAATACCGTGGCCCTAGAAGCCCGGTAATCTGTGCCGTTGCGAGAACACCTGTTGGAAAATATCGTGGAGCCCTTTCGGATCGTTCTGCAGTAGAACTTGGCATTCATGTAGTCAAAGGATTGCTTGAGCGGGCAGAAATTGACCCTGCAAGTGGAATTATCGATGAGGTGTTGTTTGGACAGGTACTCCAAGCAGGAGCCGGACAGGCGCCTGCACGACAGGTTGCACTGGGTGCAGGACTCCCAAAAAGTACACCTGCAACAACGATTAACAAAGTATGTGGCTCTTCATTGAAAGCCGTCATGATGGCGGCGAATAGTATCCGAGCTGGTGAATACGATGTCATTATCGCAGGAGGAATGGAATCTATGAGCAATGCACCCTATTTCGGCAAGAAAATCTCTCGAACAGAATTTGGCGATATGAAATCAACCATGGTTCATGACGGTCTTTGGGATGTTTACAACGACGAGCACATGGGAAATACCGGCGAAACGGTTGCTGAGGAATTTGAAATCCCTAGAATTGATGCAGATGATTTCGCTGTATATTCTCACGCAAAGGCAAACCGTGCATGGGAAGCAAATTGGATGGATTTTGAGGTCATTGAAACATCAGAACTTGAACGTGATGAGGGAATAAATACCGAAATGGCTCAGGCCCATCACGATGGGGATATCTCTGGGCTTCGGGAAATGGCTCCCGTCTTTACAGAAGATGGGCAAATCACAGCAGGGAATTCTTCGCAACTTTCTGACGGTGCTGCTGCGGTTCTTGTTGCCAGTGAAGAAGCGGCTTTGGCAAATAATTTCAAAATTCTCGCCTATATCGTCGATTACTGTACATCAGGAGTTGAGCCTGCTAGAGTCATGGCTGCACCCATCCCAGCAATTCAGACACTTCTTGAGCGAAATAAAATGACAATGGAGGATTTGTCCTTCGTAGAACACAACGAAGCTTTTGCAGCAGCATCCTGCGCAATCCAAGTTGCTTGCAATATTCCGGATTTTAAATTCAATCCTCATGGAGGAGCGATTGCAATTGGGCACCCATTGGGTGCAACTGGAGCAAGATGTTTGATGACTTTAATTAACGCCCTTAAACGTGATAAATCAAACGATGCTAATCACACGCCTGCAATCGGAGGCTTTGGGATAGTAACTCTATGTCTAGGCGGCGGTAATGCCGTAGCGATGCTCATAGCGGTATAATCATTAATCCAAATGAGGATCTACATCTATTGGTATGAGATGCTTCTCATATTCAAGAGTTGCAATCTTGAGAGGATCTAGTACGAAGCGAATATTCACTTCATCTACTCCATAGAGAGAAACAAGTTCATCTCGGAACTTCTCTCTTAATTCTTCTTCGGTAGCATGGAGTGGCGCCCCCATACTAATCTGCAAGGCTCTAGAACCAATGATTCTTGCCTTTTCAAAGCGGGTGTGGGGTCTCTTCGGCTTTACCATGTTATCACGCTCGTCAGTGTGTATGTGGCGGCGAACTAAGCCCCTCTCATAAGGCATTCGGGTTTTGATACAATCATTCTTCTTCAATTATTGAAGTAATTTGTGGATTATTACTCCTAAATAATACAGGTAATGTGTGCCTTAAAGGGATGATTGCAAGTACCAATGTAATAATAGTGAACAATGCAATTGTTTCGGGAGAAATTGAGCGAGTTGGACTAGGTTCTATCCAGGTATCTGATAATTCTGAATCAAGGGGTATTTCAGAACCAAATACTAGGTTTGGAGTCCCAGAAACCCTTACAATTGCAGTAATGGATAGATTGTTTCCATTTGAATTATTTATGTCAATAATATTACTACCTGAATTGCTTTGATTCACTAATCCTGCCTTAACAATATTATCTAAGTACATGGATGTTTTAGGTATTGGCACATCATTTTCAGTAATTATGAAATCAATTGAAACATTTATCGTAGATGATAAAATCCAGTTAATTGTTAGATTATTATCAGATAACTCCCAATTAAAATTTAGTGTTGTGTTTGATTCACTGGGCAAGTTATCATTACTAATATTAGTCAGAAGCGTTTGCAAATCAGCAGATTGTTTGTCGCCCATCATTATCCAATAACCATCGATGATTAAAGTAGGAAAACCACTTAAATTATAATAATTATATAGTTCATAACTGATATTTGTGGCTAATTGATCGGGACTTTCTTGAGATGGATGCAACGCAATAGTTTCAACAGCAGGCCACCAAACATTCAATTCATCAATTTGTGACTCTACTTTTCTACAAGGAATACACCAAGTGGCAGAATACAATTCAACTAAATGTGGCGCCAATGAGGCATTATCAGAGTTTCCGGAACCATTATGCAAAGGCATTTTCATAACTAATACAACCTTTCCAGAATTAGGTTCAGAATTGTTGTTAGAATTCATTTCTCCAATCACTTCAATTGGAGTTATAGCAATAACGAAAACAAGAACTAGGGCTAGTGCATAGGTGGCGTAGTTGCCCTTCATACGAAACCCTCGTAGCCGTTGCTTGATATAGCGGCTACCATGACGAGGGCACATGAGTAAGTTGCTTCGGGCTTGTGACATCCCGTTAATATTAGCCATAATGGCACTTGCAGTTATTCTTGCCGGAGGTTTTGTCAGAATCCATGATGCTGGCGAATCATGTCCCGACTGGCCCACTTGTTTTGGCACCTTAGGCTTCGATGTTAGTGAAGAGGAGCAAGATGTATGGTTTGCAGCAAACCCTGACAAGATTGACTCTAGGGGAGAGGCTCATCGCTATTCTACATTTGAAATATTCACAGAATGGTTTCATAGATTGCTTGCCACAGCTTCTGGTGCAGTAGTCATTGTAGGATTAATTATCGTTCATCGTAATCGCGAGGCATTATCTGATGAGAATTGGTACGCTGCAAAAGTATCCTTAGTAGTAGTAATTTCTCAAGGTTTACTAGGCGCTATAACTGTAATTTTTGATAATGAATCTTGGTCAGTAGCACTTCATTTAACATTAGCATTAGCATATACTGGCTGGCTCTTTTGGTGGTGGTTATTATGGCGTAGAGATGTAGATTTACTCCCAAATTTGACGAAAATTGACGAATCCGGTGTTAAGGAAATTAAGACATTCAAATTAGGTATTCTTGTCTCCTCTCCAGTTCTATTACTAGGTGTTTGGATTGCAACAGGAGAAGGCGGTGCTTACAATCAAGGTTGTAGTGTAGGTTGGTGGCAAGGTTGGCCATTATGTCAAGGTTCTTTATTCCCGGAAATATTTGACAATATTGCTATTTTCGTCGCTTGGATTCATCGTATTGCCGTAATTATTGTGGGTGTTGTATTGGTTAAGTCATTCATTGATATGAAAAACAGATTAGTAAGTAGTTCCAAAAATTTGCAATGGATTTTCGGTTTGGGTGTTTTAGCCTATTTACTAAATATTTTAGTTGGTGGATTATATGTTGTATTAGCAAAAGATGGTTTTCCCGAATTATTGTCCTTATTACACCTTAATTTGGGTAGTGATGTGATCTTGTTATTCGGAATTGGTTATGCAATTTGTTCTTTAAAGCAAGAGGGGCATTGATAGAGAAGTAATGGTACAGGGTGAAATAATGGCAGAGGCAACTCCTGAAATCAAAAGCAATAATTTGTTGTTAGCCCTATTTTCATTAATGAAGCCATCAGTAATAGGATTGTTACAAGTTACTGCTATTTCTGCAGTGATTGTACATGATTTGATTGATTACCATAATGGTTCTAAATATGGTTTTTCTGAGATTTTAGATACTTTATGGACTTGTGTAGTTGTATTTATTGGTGGTTTTTTGACTGCAGGTGGCGCTAACTCGATGAACATGTGGTATGATGCTGACATTGACCCACATATGGGTAGAACTTCTCAGAGAGCTATTCCTTCAGGAAATGTAAATGGTAGAACGGCTTTACTATTTGGAATATTTTCAGCAGTTTTGGGGACAATTTGGCTTATAGAAACTGCAAACGAAGTAGCTGCTTTTTGGGCTGCTTTCAGTGTATTATTTTATGTAATAATTTACACAATGTGGCTTAAACGTAGAACTAGCCAAAATATTGTCATAGGTGGAATTGCCGGTTCTACTCCACCATTAGTTGGTTGGGCAGCCGCCCATGATGGTTTATCTATCGCCCAGCCTTTTGATCTTGGAGCAGCATTACCATGGCTATTGTTCATGTTAATTTTCCTTTGGACTCCACCTCACTTTTGGGCATTGGCACTTTTTCGTGACAAAGAATACAAGCGTGCAAATATTCCTATGTTACCCATTGTTAGAGGGAGTAAACATACGATAATAGAAATGCGTGTTTACACTGCTTTATTGATTGGAATTTCTGCGATGTTTATCGATCCAGTAATGTGGGGGTTTCCGCGTACTGAAGTTTGGAGTATTGGGTGGGCAATTTCAACAACTTATTTTGCATGGGTATTATTACTAGGAATTTGGTATAATCAATCAGTGTTAGATATAGATATTAGAGAACCACGTGATGAAAAAGGTAGGATACCCACTGCTTTCAGGTCATTCATGATTTCAATGAAATATTTGGCTCTGCTATTCATTACATTGATAATGTGCGTGGCTAATTTCTATGTGGGATTAATACTACTAGGGGTAGTATTACTAAAAGAAATCTACAAATTGGCTAAAAATGACAAGTAATCATCTATAAAATAGAATTTTGACAGATTAACTTTTCGTCGTTGAGTCTTTACGAAAGGCACACCTCTCAGCAAACATTGGCGAGGCCGCCGAGGGGTGATTACAATGCAAGAAAGTGACCTTGTTTATGATTGGAATAAAGTTGATTACAATTTCAAAAGAGATTCTAGTAACCACCCACATGGCGTTTGGTTTGATGATGAAACGCTACGAGATGGATTACAAAGCCCTAGTGCTAGGAATCCAACGATTGAGGAGAAAATTGAGTTGTTAAACTATATGGAAAAATTGGGCATGCAGAAAGTCGATTTGGGGCTTCCTGGTGCTGGTCCTTTTCATGTGGGGCACATTGATGCAATGCTTACAGAAATTAAGGACAAGTCCTTTCAAATTCGCCCTGGATGTGCGGTAAGGACGGTTATTGGTGATATCGAGCCTTTGGTTGATTTACAAGCGAAACATGAGATGCAGATTCAAGCCAGCGCCTTTCTAGGGACTTCACCAATTCGTCAATATGCAGAAAATTGGACAATGGAAAAAATACTTTCTACTGCTGAAAAAGCAGTAACCTTCGCCGTAGATAATGACATTCCTGTGATGTTTGTTACTGAAGATACTACTCGTTCAAAACCAAATGAAATCAAAGAGGTATACACACGAGCAATTGAATTAGGCGCAGATAGAATATGTGTATGCGATACGTGCGGCCACGTAACCCCAAATGGTGTAACTAAATTGCTTTCTTTTATCCAAGATGAAGTCATACCTGATGCTGGTGTAAAAAGAAGAGATATCGAAGTTAATTGGCACGGACACCAAGATAGGGGTTTGGGGGTTGCAAATAATTTGGCTGCTGTTGAAGCGGGAGCTGATGTAATTCATGGTACTGCATTAGGCGTGGGTGAAAGAGCAGGTAATGCCCCACTTGACCAGACTCTAGTAAATCTAAGTTTAATGGGGGTTATTGACAATGATTTGACTTTACTTGCCGAATACATGGCTAAAGCCCATGAATATGTAGAGGTCGCTTTACCTCGTAATTATCCGGTATTTGGTTCCGACGCCTTTGAAACTGGTACTGGAGTTCATGCTTCGGCTGTAATTAAAGCAATGAAAAAGGGAAATCATTGGTTGGCAGACCGAGTATATTCGGGAGTCCCTGCTAATGATTTTGGATTAGAGCAGGTAATTAGAATTGGCCACATGTCTGGACGCTCTAATGTGATCTATTGGTTGGAGAAAAATGGATATGAAGTTAGTGACGAACTAGTTGCACATTTGTTTGAAGTTGCCAAGAGTCGGCGCAAATTAATGGATGATCATGAGGTACATTCTGCAATATCTTCATTTCAATCTTAAGACACCGTGTGTTCACAAATGATGTACATTTCATGGCTCTTCGAAGGGTAAGTGCTAATTGGGACCTTGTGGGCCTTTGAGTTATGCGAGGGGCTATTGTTGCTGCCTTACTCTTAGTTTCAATTACAGCACCGTTTGTTAGTGCGGTTATTGATGAGAGCGAACAGCGTGAATTATTGGGAGCGCCTCTCTCTGAAAATATTGAAGATGCACCAATAACTTACAGTTTTTCTCCTGCTGTCCGTGCTGCTTTTGCTAGAGTAAGTGACTTGACCACTTATTCTGAAAAAGAGTTGACTTCTGCGAATCAATGGGTCGTAGTAAGTAGTACCCCCTTGGGAGAAGGAGTTTCAGATTTAGAAAATACTTGGATAATTGATGTCAACCCAAATTTAGCTCCTTCAATGTTTTCAAATATGCAAAAAAGAGGAATTATAGAGGTTGCATATCCCTTGGTAGAATGGCAACCAACTAAGAAGTTGATACCAAATGACACTAAATTTTCTGATCAATGGCATTTGCAAAATACTGGTCAAACTGGAGGTACTTCAGGTGAAGATGCAAATGTCACTGGAGTTTGGGATAATTATACTGGCTTGGGAGTAGTCATTGGAATTGTTGATGACGGTTTAGATTGGGATCATCCAGATTTGGATGATTATTATGAGGATACTCTAGATTATGATTACTGTGGTAATGATGGGAACCCAAACCCATCGAATTGGGATGCACATGGAACAGCAGCAGCAGGAGTTGCAGCGGCAGTAGGAAACAATAGTTTGGGTGTTTCAGGTTCTGCTCCAGAGGCAGGACTTGCTGGATTACAACTCATATCTTGTGGCCTTTCAGATTCTAAAGAAGCTAATGCATTAAGTCACGAAAGACAATCTATTGATATCTATTCTAATTCATGGGGTCCAAGTGATAATGGGAATACTTTAGAAGCACCTGGGCCATTAATGATGGCAGCATTTGAGGCTGATGTTTACCAAGGTAGAGGGGGACTTGGAAATATCATTACTTGGGCTGCTGGTAATGGATTGACTAATGATGATGATTCAAATTATGATGGTTATGCAAATAGCAGATACACAATTGCGGTTGCAGCTACAACCCATTATGGCGATAATTCGTACTATTCAGAACCAGGAGATAACATACTTGTCGCAGCGCCATCAGATGGTGATGGAGAAGGAATTACAACCACAGATATTGAAGGTTCTGGGGGTTATTCTAATTCTGATTATACAGATAATTTCGGAGGTACTTCTTCAGCCACACCTCTTGTATCAGGGGTCATTGCTTTAATTTTAGAAGCAAACTCTAATTTGACTTGGCGAGATTTACAACACATTTTAGTTAATTCTGCCCGAGTAAATGACGCTGGAGATTGGTCCTGGGACATCAATGGTGCTGGTCATGATGTTAGCCATAAATATGGATTTGGAGTTATTGATGCTGGTGCTGCAATATCACTAGCAAAAAATTGGACAACTGTTGATGCTGAGATAAATGCAACCAGCGGGGTACAAAATCTAAATGCCGCAATTGCTGATGACACTGGGGTTGCTACTACTGATACTATTCAAATTAGTGATGATATTCAATTAGAATCTGTTGATATTATTGTTGATATAGATCATAATTCACGTGGTGATTTGGAAATAACCCTTACATCACCATCTGGTACAGAATCTACTTTGGCTACTGAACATAGTGATAATGGTAATGATTACAATAACTGGATGTTTTCATCTGTTCACTTTTGGGATGAAGGAAGTGTTGGAAATTGGACTTTGTCAGTAGAGGATAAGGATAGTGGGGCATCAGGAACAATCAACAATTGGGAATTAATTTTGCATGGAGTTGAATTGAACCGTGATACTGATTTAGATGGGCTTCTAGATGATATTGAGGTTGACAATTATAGCACAGACCCATATGATAATGATACTGATGATGATTTTCTTTTAGATGGCTTAGAGGTACTGAATTATTCAACAGACCCCCTTAATCCAGATACTGATGGAGATGGGCTTCTAGATGGTGTCGAGGTATTGATTAATGGGACTGACCCATTGAATAATGATACTGATTCAGACGGATTGTTAGATGGTTATGAGGTTACAGTTACTTTCACAGACCCCCTAGTTTATGATAATGATACTGATGGAGATTCATGGTATTGGTTTGAAGATTGTAATGATACTAATCCTTTAATCCATCCATTAATGAATGAATCATTGAATGATATTGATGAAAACTGTAATGGTTTGATTGATGAAGGTTTCAATTCAACTGATCAAGATAATGATGGTTTAGTTGACTGGTCAGAGTATCACATTTTTGGTACGGATTATAATTTGGCTGACACGGATAATGATGGTTTAAGTGATGGAGACGAAATATTAATTTGGCAAAGTAATGCTTTGGTTTATGATAATGATACAGATGAAGATTCATGGTATTGGTTCAATGATTGTGATGATGAAAATGCTTCATTGAATCCAGGGATGGTGGAATTATTAGATGGAGTAGATAATGACTGCGATAATTCAATTGACGAAGATTTCTATGGGATGGATAGTGACCAAGATGGTTTATTTGACCTTGATGAATTTAATCTAATTGGTACAGACCCATTTCATAATGATAGTGACCGAGATGGTCTTCTAGATGGAGAAGAATTACTGTATACGCATACAGATCCACTCCATCCTGATTTAGATGAAGATGGAGATGGTTTCAGATGGTTCGATGATTGTGACGACAATGATTCATCTCGTTCTCCTGGACTGAATGAGTCTTGGAATTGGATTGATGATAATTGCAATAATAAGATTGATGAAAGTATTATCTTTTCTAATTATTTTAATTGGTTAGCAATTCCTACTGATGAAAATGAAAATCGTTCTCACCTTAACGCCACAGAAGAGTCCTTTAAATTCATAATTTGGCTAGATGGTACGAGTATTTCTTGGTCGGAATTGTCAAACCAAACAGATATTTCTGTTAATTTCAGTTTTCCAAATTATTACGTTTCTAATTTAGAACCTACTTTTGGAAATTATCAGGGTTTTGATGCAATGTTCATTGAAATTGATGTTCATAATTGCAGTGAACCATTAGCATACAATTTAGCTGAACAGATATTTTGTTCAGGACATAATCAAACCTTTGGCCCTTGGTCATTGGATATTATTATACAAAATAGCGAAATTATTTTTGAACAACATTGGCCAATATATTACTTCTTATGGGATCCACCTGATGAGGAGAAAATTCCCGATGATGGAGAAAATGAATCAAATGATGATTCAACTGATAACAATGACTCTGAAGTATTGATTAAGGGAGGATTAGATATTCCAAATGAAGTGGTCATTATATTATTTGTAATATTACTGGTTTCAATATTAATATTATTTTCATCAAGACGCAAACCGCCCCAGCCAACTAAGCCGTTAGGCTTGGTAATGCCTGAATTTTACAAATGATTTTTATTATAATTTGATTAATCCAAATGCCAAAGACAACAACACACCGCCTAATGTAATTGCAACAGCAATCCCAACAATTACCCAAGTAACCGCATCAGTGATTTGATTTGCACGTTGTTGCTCAGCAGAAGTGGTGTCCAATCGGACATCGCCTTTGGATGCACGGATTGATTTGGCCATTTCTTCAGATATTTCACTTGAATCTGATTTATTTTTTAGATTTGTGAGAGAGTCGCCTTCAATAATATCTGCAACTTTAGACTCAACTTTGGAACGCTTTACATCAACTTCATCTGGTTGCCAACCTAACTCAGACACTATCTCCCCTCAAACCTAGGATTACTTCTAAGTATTCAAGTCTCACGGGTCATTGTTGACTTCTACTAACATATTCTGAGTAATTTCCTGGCCAAATTTTTAGACTCCCATCTCCTTTTAATTCCCAAATAGTATCACAAACTTGGTCCAAAAACCATCTATCATGACTAACTGCAATAATTGCCCCATCATATTCAGACAATGCCCCTTCAACGGCTTCACGTGCATCCGTATCAAGATGGTTTGTAGGCTCATCTAATAATAATAAATTATTATCTTCAAGTAATAGTTTGAGAATGGCAACCCTTGCCCTTTCCCCCCCACTTAATTTTGACATTGGAGTTTTTACCATTACAGGAGTAAACTGAAATTGTCCAAGTAAAGCACGCAAATCCCCGTACGGCATTTTTGGTTTCATTTTCTGTATTTGTTGTTCAGGAGACAAATCAAAATTAAGGGTTCTATGATCTTGGTGGAAATATCCGATTTGAACTCCCGGCTTCACGTCTAATTCACCAGAATCTAATTCTAATTCTCCAATAATTAGCCTCAATAATGTTGTTTTACCTGCCCCATTAGGCCCAACAACCCCAATTTTTTGACCTCTCCCTACACCCGCAGTAACATTATCTAAAATAGGTCTGACAAGACCTTCAAAAAATAGGTTTGATTTACGAAAATCCAATACCTCAAGACTACTTTTTTCAGTTGATTCGAGGTTAAATCGTAGTGCTTTTCTTTGCTTTGGCTTAAGTGACTTTAACCATTTCAATTCTCTTTGAGACCTCATAATCATGTGATGCTTTTGTGAAATAGATTTGTCGTATTTATTTGCTCTTTTCATTGATTGTAGTGCTCCTGTCAATCGCTTAATTTCTTTAGTTACTTTGTCAATTCTTTCATCTAGAGTTTGAATAAACAATTCTTTTTGAGCAATATAGGCAGAGAAATTTCCAGGGTAGCCTCTCAGGGAAGTGTCGTGAATTTCAACAATATTATTGCAGACACGATCAAGGAAGTATCTATCGTGACTTACAATTAGTAATGCACCTTTGAAATCAATTAGAAAATCTTCCAACCAATTTAGGGTCTCTAAATCTAAGTGATTAGTTGGCTCATCGAGGAAAAAAACATCTATTTCTCCTAAACCTACCAATTGTCTTGCTAATGCTACTTTTGCTCTTTCTCCACCAGAGAGTTGAGATAAACGAATATCCATTGGGTGATGAGCTAAATCCAGTGCTTTGAGTATCTCTTGAGCATGTCCTGCTGCATCAGCCCCACCCGAGCGAGCCATTAAACTCTGTAATTCTTGATATCTGTCCATAGCTGTTTGCCAATCACCATCGTAAAAAGCAGGGTCCGCCATCTGTGATTCTATTGTAGCTATTTCATCATCAATTTCTTTGAATTGTCGCCCCCTACGGTTCAATTCTTCTTCTAGAGTAGCATCTTCTTCGATATCACGAACTTGTGTGAGAAATGCAATTCTTAGAGCAGGGGTGAAAACAATATCTCCTAAATCTTGATCTTGATTTGAAATAGTACGTAATAATGTTGTTTTTCCAGAACCATTGTGACCCACTACCCCTATTCTATCGCCTTCGTCAATACGAAGGTTTACTCCCTCAAGTACAGAAATTGCTCCAAAGGCCTTGTGAACATCATCAAGACGAATCAATTCACGTGACACATTACCAACCTGTTTGGGGGGCCACCCCACCCCTTCATGGCTTAACCGGTCCATGAAGTTAGAATAGGGGTTGAATCAATATTGTTCGATAATTATGGTAGTATGGGTTTCTACTACTGCTCCATCGGGAGCAGTAAGCCAAATCCTGTCAAGTAATTCCCTTAGAGCATGCGTGTCATCAACTGAAATTACAAGTAATAAATCAGCATCAAGACCACCTCCTACTTCGTAGCATGTTAGAACGCCATCCCAAGTAGCAAATTCACCTGCTAAAGTACCAACTTCAGTACCAGGTCCCAATTTTGTACGGACTAAAGCAGACAGCCCAATACCTCGTTCAATAATAGTATATCTTTGTATTACATCCTCTTCGAGTTTTTTTATTCGTGTTCTTACGGTCCTCTCTGAAACGCCGGTAGTTTGTGCTAACTCTACGAATGATGCACGAGAGTTCTCTCTTAGTTCTGATAATATTGCACGGTCTGTGGTATCTATGCCCATGATTTCAATTTTCCGCTTTTCGTATATTAATCCTATTATATTCCGTTCTCCGGAAAAAAAAATATCAAAAATAAACAAATACGGAAAAATAATGGAAATTACCGGTAAATTGGGATGCATAAAAACTGCGAATCAAAGTTATAATGATGATTTGAAATATACATTATTTAGCATTGGGTTCAAATGGGCCGAACTTTTCGTAGTATCATGCAAAGCGGTTCGGACTCTTCTTTGAGTCAACTGCGGGTACAGGAATTTTTGGACGATGTTTGCAATTTAGATACTTGTGAATCTCATATTTCATGGTATAATGTAGATGTTGCTACTATACTAGGAGGGTGCCGAATCCTGGGGCATAGTACAAATCCAGATGATGGTTCTGCTGTTATCTTCCTTGAAGAGAGTGTTGTTGTTTGTAATCCAATAGGCGGTAGGATTCACCATTATCCCAAAGGGATGGTCCACTGTTTTGTAGATGACAAGAGGAATGATCAGAGTCGTTTGGAAGATGAAGCCATATTTTCAACAGAACTATTTTCAATATCTCCAAGAGATGAAGAATTATGCTATATTCTTTCATGTAACGATGAAAATGAAATTCCAAACCTCCAATCAGAGGTTGCTAAATGGCTTGGTTGGTTGAATAGTTGATGGCGCAAGGTTATCCACCGAATTGGACAAGCAATGGTCAAGGCGAGTTGCATGAGTAGTAGAATCAGCGATATTGTTGGCCGTATGGTAATCGATAGTAGGGGCAATCCTACAGTTGAAGTTGAATGTTGGGTTGAAGGAATAATGGCTGGTAGAGCTATTGTTCCTAGTGGCGCTTCAACAGGAGTACATGAGGCTCTAGAATTGAGAGATGGCGACCAATCTCGCTGGGTTGGCAAAGGTGTCGATATTGCAGTAGGAAACGTAAACGGTCCTATTTATGAATCAATTTTAGGTATGGATGTTACGAACCAAGCTGCTATTGATGCAACAATGTGCGAGGCTGATGGGACTGATAACAAGTTAAACATTGGAGCTAATGCAATATTAGGAACAAGCATGGCTTGCTTAAAGGCTGCAGCAAATTTGGCTGATGAGCCTTTATGGAAGCATATTGCAGGGGGAGATGATTGTTCACTCCCAGTACCAATGATGAATATTCTAAATGGCGGTTCTCATGCAAACTCAAACGTTGATGTACAAGAATTTATGGTTGTACCACATGGTTTTGATGACTTCCCAACAGCATTCAGGGCTGGTGTCGAGTGTTATCATTCTCTGAAAAGTGCTCTAAAAATGGATGGTTTACTCGGTGGTGTTGGAGATGAAGGCGGTTTTGCTCCAAATCTCCCTGCTAATGAAGAAGGGCTTTCATACATGGTTAGAGCGATTGAAGGTGCTGGATATTCAACAGAACAGATTGGCATTGCTTTAGATTGTGCAGCAAGTGAATTCCACCAAGATGGCNCATACCAAATTGATGGACANGCGATTTCAGGGGATGAATTNGGACATTTATATTCCAAATGGTTAGACGAATATCCTATATTATCNATCGAAGATGGATTTGGTGAAGATGATTGGNACTCTTGGGAGTCTTTCACCAAAAGAGAAGGGCANCGTTGTCAAATCGTTGGTGATGATCTATTTGTAACTCAAAAGGCAAGACTACAACGTGGAATTGATTCAAATTCTGCAAATTCTATTCTTATCAAACTTAATCAGATTGGTTCGGTCACTGAGACTTTAGAAACTATGCAAACAGCATGGGATTCATCTTTTACCACAGTAGTGAGTCATCGTTCCGGAGAAACAGAAGATGTGACTATTGCAGATTTAGCAGTAGGGACTAATGCAGGTCAAATCAAAACAGGCGCACCATGCCGCACTGATAGAGTTGCAAAATACAACCAATTGCTGAGAATTAGCGAGCATGTGAAAGATTATGCTTCCCCTTTCTGATTAGTCACGAATACCATCGCCTGTCACATTAAAGATAGCTTCACCCTCAGGTAGATTTGGGGAGTCAACCAGGCGTCCAATTCTTCTTCCAGCTTTTGATTTCCTTAAGTATAGTCTGAATGTACTTGCGTGACCAACAATATGTCCGCCAATTGGCTTAGTTGGATCACCCCACATTGCATCTGGCTTAGAATGAACTTGATTTGTTACAAGTACCAGAGCATTGTTAACATCGGCTAATTGTTTCAATTCTTTCAAGTGTTTGTTCAATTTTTGTTGCCTCTCGGCGAGTTTACCTCTACCCAAAAATTCAGCCCTGAAATGACTTGTAAGTGAATCAACAATTACCATCTTAACATCGATATTCTTTGACATTCTCTTAATTTCATCAACTAACAACATTTGGTGTGCTGAATTGTATGCACGTGCAACATGTATTCTTTCTAATGCTGCATCGGGGTCCATACCAATTCCTCGTGCCATTTGAGAAATTCTTTCTGGGCGGAATGTATCTTCAGTATCAATGTAAAACACTTCTCCTCCAAGTCCACCTTCTTCCAATGGAAGAAGTGTGTTTACTGCTAATTGGTGTCCTATTTGTGTCTTCCCAGAACCAAATTCTCCATAAACTTCACAAATAGCTTGCGTCTCAAAACCGCCACCAAATAATTCATCGAGGGCTACACTACCTGATGTTAATTTGAGGACTTTACTGCGTCTTTCTAATAGTGATCCGCCACTAACGAAACCACCAATGTTTGCCATTTTCTTTGCCGCATTGATTATTTTATTAGAAACTGCTTCACCAAGTTCAGCAGAATCTGCTAACGCACTTGGGGACATAACTGCAATTGATAGTAGGTCATCATATCCTGCTTCCCTCAACTTTTCTGCGGTCGCTGGGCCAACACCTGGTAGATCATCTACCGTCGGTTCTTCTTCTGGCACCTCAACCACTATTTCGACCTCCTCGTCATTGAGCAACTCGTCGCCCTCCTTCAAGTCTTCCTCTTTTTCCACATCTTTTTTCTTTCCAGCCATTCAATTCATCTCCTGCTTGTGCCCTACTAGTTGGCTAGAGTATATCAATCAATTAAGGAGGGGTTGCATTCGGTTGAAAGTGATTTCCAATGTGAATCTTCTAATTTCATCTGAAATTACTAATTATTCACTTTCACTTTTCATTCACTATTTTCTAAATGTGAACCATATTCTTTCCCTCGTGCTTCACGTGCGTGCGTGGGCGCAACAAAATAATTGGTGGGAAGTTCCAATTGGCAGAGGTTATGAACAGTTTTCTCAGAACAATGGTTCTTCATAACCATCATCACTACGATTCCAAATATCCTGAGGGATGTCCTCGTAGACGTTAAATTCAGGAGTTTCGTCTTCTTCTACAATATCATCTAAGTAACCTTGAGCCTTTTGAGCAAGTTCCGCCTTGAACTTCCAATAGTGAATTCGCCATTCTCTACCATCCCAAAGAGTGGTCTCTTCTGATTCAGTAGTTAGCAAATTATAATCTTGAAATATATAGAATAAATTTCTATCTGTTGGCTCTAATGCATTGTCGATAATACGGTCATAATAACCAAAAAAGCCCAATGCATGTTCAGCCATGCCTTCAGCTACAGTTTTTTCCATTTCTTTATCGATGTGACGCTGAATCGCAGCAGTCAAGCCTGCCATAGTCATTCCCATACTTTCTCTCCCCCAATCCCTAAGGATGCCAACGAATCAGCAATCTCCGGAACACACTTTATTTGTACCCCGCAATATATCAACAATCCGGTTGAAAAATGTGATATTGGCAATTCTATGAAAAATTTGACCTTCAAAAAGTCATAAAAATAAGGGTGCGGGGGAAAAAATGAGGGTCATGGGGTTAGAGTTCCAAGAGGGTAATTTTTTGGGATTACCTAATGCAACAGGTTCACCTGATATTGTAGTGCTTTCATTGCCTTATGAATTGACTGTTTCCTATGGCCAAGGAACTTCTCAAGGGCCCGCTGCTTGTATAGAAGCTTCAGGACAAGTAGAATTATTTGACCCATTAATAGATAGCGATTTACCATCAGGAAAAATAATCCATACTGCTAAGCCTTGGGATGGTGAGGGGGGCACTTTAGTAGAACAACTTAAGGGAATTGAAAATTACCTAGAAAAATGGTTTGATGGAAGAGCATTTCCTTTAGTATTAGGTGGCGAACATGGTTCTTTACCAGCACAAATGAGAGCTCTCTCTAATCATCCAAATTTGAATAATGATTTGGGAAAATTAACTATTGTTCAAATTGATGCTCATGCGGATTTACGTGATGAATTAGACGGAGAGAATTTCAGTCATGCCTGTGCTGCAAGGCGTTCTCTTGACGAAGGTGTAGGAAAAATTATTCAGATTGGTGTACGAGCTTATTCTCGTGAAGAAAATGAATTTATTGTAAATGATGAGAGGGTAAATACTTGGTTTGCTAGAGATTTTATGTCACCTTGTGGCGGCGAAAAAGTTTGGAGACAACTATTGGATGAAATTTCAAGCATAAAGGGACAAGTTTGGCTAACACTAGACATCGATGGATTGGATGGAAAATTAGTCCCAAATACAGGCACTCCTGTACCTGGAGGGCTAACATATTGGCAAACCGTTGAAATCATTGAAACTTTATTTTCTGCCCGTGAGGCCACCATTATTGGAGCAGATGTTGCTGAAATAGTTCCTGGAGAAAATAATAATGTGACACAATTTACTGCAGCAATGTTGGCAACAAAAATCATTGCTGCCCACATTTCAACATTGTAACAAATGATTTAAAATTGACATGTTTGATTATTAATTGTAATGCTAAGTCTCAAAACAAAACCACCTATGCCGATAATCGTGCGAAGCATTGCCCCTCTGTTGTTGGTTATCGGTCTCTTTGTTAGTAGCGTGCCCACTACAGTGGCACAACAACCAGACATTATCCAGGAGCATTGGTATCACTCCTATGCAACGTTAACAATTGATGTCAATTCATGGGCGGATGACTATCCTGAAATTGTAGATTTAATCACCATTGGAAATACTGAACTTGGCCGAGAATTGTGGATGGTTCGATTATCTGATTGGAGTGTTGAAACAAAACCAGATGGAGAGGCTAAAGAAATTGTCTACATCGATGGAGGACACCATGGAAATGAGCACTTGGGGACCGAATTGGCTTTCCTAACGGCTGAATTTTACATAGAGGGGTGGGCGGCTGGAAATCAGGAGGCCGTTGATGTTCTCAAGACAACTGAATTACATATTCTCATCATGTTGAATGCAGATGGGAATGATTTTGACACTCGTTGGAACGTTAATCAAGTGGATTTGAATCGAAATTACGATCACTACTGGAATACCTGCCCGACTACCCAACCAGGTAGTAGTGCATTCAGTGAATCCGAAACACTTGCAAATTCAATTTACATGAACACGGTTGTTCCTGATGCGGATTTGTATGTGACTATGCATACAGGTGTTTGGATCATGCTCTATCCTTGGGGTAAATGGCCAGAGCAGCCCTCGGATTGGGAATTGTTTCATTTCATCAGAGATGATGTCCACGCAAATATCTCTGATATCCCAATCCAAAATGCAAATCAAGGACTTTATCCCAATTGTGGAACCAGCCGAGATTATGGATACGGGGTAATGGGTTTCCCTACATTCACTTTTGAAACAGACGACGAACAATGGGCACTGGGTACTGTTGAGCCCCTCTCAAGCCGACTTGGGGAAGAAATGGATGTAATGCGATATCTGATTACCAATACATGGTATTGGAGGGCCCGATTATCGGTGACAGCGTTTGATTACAATGGAGATACGATTGAATTGAAGGTTAACAATCTGGGTCGGGCTACCACCTCAAATGCCACCGTTCAATACATCGATGACGGAGAAGTTGTTTGGACCTCGGAGTTATTTAGCGTCAATGCTACCAACAGTTCGCACGTTTATCTTGATACGACAAATCTGAGCATTACAGACTACGGTCACTTCGAATTATTCTATCAGAAACGTGTCATCGATGCGAGTATGTGGGTGAACGAATCAATCCCAGAAGAAGTGATTGAAATTTCTGAAGGAGAGGAAAAGGGGTTTCTCCCTGCACCGGGAATCGTAATTTCTTTAATTTCAGCATTTGGAGCGGCCTTCACCTCAGAATGCCGTAAAAACGATGATTTAGAAGATTGAATGAAAATTTTCAGTCGAAAAAGATAACTACGGCTAATTTTCTTAATACTCACCTTTGAATACTGCAGCCCAATCGGGGTGTTTATGAAACACCAAGTAGATCTAATGGAAGCCTTTGAAGGAACACTAATCCTCCCACTTTTTGAAGGAGAAGATAAACCCCCTAACCGTTCATTAATTGGATTGAGCAGATCAGCTCAAACACAGGTTAAAGCGGCTCTTGCTAGCGATGATTTTGATGGGAAAACAGGCAAGATAATTTCTTTATGGAATGAAGGTGGTAAAGTAATCCTAGTTGGAATGGGCAAATCTAGCGAACTCAAAGACAACGCAGCTAGAGATGCGGGTGCAAAAACAATGGCTGCAATGAATAAAACACATGGTAAAAAACTGGCCGTCCGATATACAACTGGTTGGAAGGCTGAACAAATGATTTCTTTTGCTGAAGGAATGATGTTAAGAGATTACAAATTTGACAAATATCTCTCAAAAGATGATGATGATGGTGATGATGATACCCCATACAATGTTATATTTCAAACATCAGAACGTCATTTATCCAAATTAAAAACAGGGTGTAATAGAGTATCAGCAATGGCAACAGGAGTACACATTGCAAGAGACCTTGGCAACGAGCCGGCTAACAAACTAACTCCTATGGAGTACGCTTCACGTGCTAAATTATTTGCTAAAGGTAAGGATAACTTGTCAGTTACTGTATTAGAATGGGACGAACTTATAGAGAACAAAATGGGTGGACTCATCAATGTTGGAAAGGGGAGTGAACACAAACCTTGCATGGTAATTTGGGAATTAAATGCTAAGGCAAAAGACGGCCCATGCCCAATTGTTGTAGGGAAAGGAATCACTTTTGATACCGGTGGAATTTCATTGAAGCCGGGCGCTGCAATGGATGAAATGAAATTTGATATGCACGGTTCCGCAACCGTATTTGGTTTGATGGTTGCATTACATGGTGTTGGCCACAAAGGCCACATGATGGCGATTTCTTGCATGGCTGAAAATAGTCCTAGTTCAACTGCTTACAGACCTGGTGATGTGATTTCCACATATTCAGGAAAAACCGTTGAAGTGCTAAACACAGATGCTGAAGGTAGACTAGTTCTCGCTGATGGCTTGTGGAAAGCAGGTTAATATAATCCTGAATACATCATTGATTTAGCAACCTTGACTGGTGCTTGTGTAGTAGCATTAGGGCACGAGGCTAGTGGCTTGTGGTCCAATGATGAAGACTTGTTAGAGGATTTACGAAAGGCTGCAGCAGATAGCGGTGAATTGGCTTGGCCGATGCCGCTCTTGCCAGCATTTGAGAAGCAAATGACGGGTTCAAAAATTGCAGATGTCAAGAATCTTGGAGAAAGATACGGGGGATCTAATTCTGCAGCAGCATTCCTCAAACAATTCGTGCCTGAAAAAGGAGATGGAGATGATAAGAAACAATATCCATGGGCTCATTTAGATATTGCTGGAACTGCTTGGGGCACTACTACAAACTCAACGGTTTCACATGGTGCAACTGGAGTTCATGTCCGGACACTTGTTCGTTTGATTACTGGAAAATAAGATCACTAAATCATAAAATGGTGATATTTTGAAAACCGATTCATTGACCGCTGCCAAATTGGCTAACCTGAATATCAGCAATAGAGATGAGCCAGGAATTAGTAGAATTATTGAAAAGATTCCATCTAATAATAAATCAGATTCCCCTAAAATATCAATAAATTATAAATTACCAAATGGCAAAATAATTGATGATGAAAAGAGGATTGACTTTCTTAATTCATTAGCTGTTCCCCCTGCATGGACAGATGTTTGGTTTTGTTTAGATGATAGGGGCCACATCCAAGCTACTGGAAAAGATGCTAAAGGGCGTTTGCAATATCGTTATCATCCTGATTGGAACTCTATAAAGTCTGATTTGAAATTTGCAAATGTGGATGAATTTGCTTTAGCCTTACCAACACTAAGAGACAGAGTAAATGCTGATTTAACATTGGATGGAATGCCGTTAGAAAAATCAGTTGCTTTGGTAATTAAATTAATGGATTTATTCCATATTAGGGTAGGTTCTGATGAATATGCAAAAGAGAATGAATCATACGGATTAACAACTCTACAAGAAGGACATGTAAAATTCATAAAAGGGGAAAATGCAGAAGGAAAAATCGATGCGGTCTTTGATTTCATTGGTAAATCAGGAAAACATTGGAATTTGTTAATTGAAGATGATACATTAGCAAAATTAATCGAAGACTCTAGAAAAATAGGGGGGAAGAAAAAAACTCAAGATTTGTTTAGGTATGAAAATGCTAACGGACAAGATTTTGATGTTAAAGCAGAGCATATCAATAACTATATCGAAGAATCACTTGGGGGATTAAGGTATACTGCCAAGGAATTTAGAACTTGGAGTGCATCGTGGAAAACTGGTGCTAGATTATATTTAGTATCTAGCGCCAGTGATAATTTAATCAACAATTTAGTTAAATTAACTAATAATGAATTAAAAAGAATAGATGGTACTGATGAAGAACCATCTATTAAATGGCGAAGTACTAAACTAAAACGCCCACAGAATTTAGCTAAATTAGCTTCATCAGGCAAGATTAAAGGCGACTCTGAATCAGAACGATTAGCAACAATGTTAGCAGTAATTGATACCGTTGCAGGTGATTTGGGTAACACTCGTTCTGTATGTAGGTCATCTTACATTCGTCCAATGTTCTTAGATGATTGGATGGAGGGATCCTTCGAAGAACGATGGGAAAATGCACATTCAATGAAAACAATACCTGGCCTTAACCGTCAAGAATCAACAGCAGTGCACTATATGAGGACACACGAATAAACCTGATTTTGAATCAGAAGAATTAATTTTCTTCTTCGTCAACTACTTCAAAATCAGCATCAACTACATCACTACCATCTGCACCTGCTTCTTCAGCTGCTTGTTCTGATTCCATTTGGGCTGATGCTGCTTCATACAGTTTTGCAGAAATTGCGTGCATAGATTCTTCCAATTCTTTTACTTTATTTTGAATTGCAGCTTCATCTATTTCTTCGATATCTTTTGGATTACCATCATCCATGATTAACTCTTCTAATTCACCAAGTTTTTCTTCAACTGGTTTAGTATCATCATCACTCAATTTATCTTCGGCTTCTTTGAGTGTCCTACGTGTTTGGTAAATTATACTATCAGCTTGGTTTCGTAGATCCACTTTGGCTTTACGGGCACTATCTTCTTCAGCAAATTTTTCCGCATCTGAAATCTTTTGTTGAATTTCATCTTCGCTCAAAGAGGTGGCCGATTCAATACGAATTGATTGCTCTTTACCAGTCCCTAAGTCCTTAGCAGATACGCTAACAATACCATTTGCATCTATATCAAATGCAACTTCAATTTGTGGCATACCCCTAGGTGCAGCTGGTATCCCTTCAAGGAAAAACCTTCCAAGTGTAATGTTATCACGAGCGAATTCACGTTCACCCTGAAGAACATGGATTTCTACTGCTGGTTGATTATCACTAGCTGTGGAAAATGTTTCTGAACGGCGTGTTGGAATTGTAGTATTTCTTTCAATCATAGTAGTTGTGACTCCGCCAAGTGTTTCAATCCCGAGAGTAAGTGGAGTCACATCAAGCAGAAGAACATCTGTAACAGCATCATCTCCAACAATGATTGCCGCTTGTAAAGCAGCACCAAGTGCCACTGCTTCGTCGGGATTAATTCCTTTATGCGGCTTCTTTCCTAGCTCTTTCTCAATTGCTTCTTGAACAGCAGGAATTCTAGTTGAACCACCGATTAACAGAATTTTGTCAATTCCTGATGCTGATACGCCCGCATCTTTCACAGCCTGCCTGGTTGGCTTCATAGAAGCCTCAACAAGATCACTGATCTCATCCTCGAATTTAGCACGAGACAATGAAAGATCCAGATGAGCTGGTTGGCCATCAACCATTGTAATAAATGGCAAATTTAGTTGGGCTTGAGATGTACCTGAAAGCTCAATTTTTGCTTTTTCTGCTGCTTCTTTCAAGCGGCTCATTGCTTGCAAATCTTTTGACAAATCAATGCCACTGGATTTTTTAAATTCGGCAACAGCCCAATCAATAATCTTCTCATCGAAATCATCCCCACCAAGTCTATTATTTCCAGCAGTTGCTTTGACTTCAATCTGTGGTTGACCATCGATTTGGTAAATCTCTAATACTGAAACGTCAAATGTCCCACCGCCTAAATCATAGACAAGAATAGTTTGATCATCATCTTTATCAACTCCAAAAGCTAAAGCAGCAGCAGTTGGTTCATTGATTATTCTAAGAACTTCTAGTCCAGCAATTCTGCCAGCGTCCTTAGTGGCTTTACGTTGAGCATCAGTAAAATATGCAGGACAAGTAATTACTGCTTGTTTTACTTCTTGACCAAGATAATCCTCAGCGTCTGCCTTCATCTTCTGCAAAATGAAAGCTGAGATTTCTTGTGGAGTATACTTTGCATCATCAATTTTCTGAGTCCAATCGGAACCCATTTCTCTTTTTACAGAAATAATGGTCCTTTCAGAATTGGTGACAGCCTGACGTTTTGCTGTGACTCCAACCATTCGTTCCCCGTCTTGTGCGAAAGCAACAACACTCGGTGTTGTTCGTGCACCCTCTGCGTTAGCAATTACTATCGCCTCACCTCCTTCAATAGTTGCAACACAACTATTTGTTGTTCCTAAATCAATACCTATTACTGGTTGTTTTTTTGCCATTATTTCACTTCCTTATAACTTCAAAGTCATATCTAATATTCCATTGTTAATACTCCATTCTTCAATACAAGTCACTGTTTTTCCAATACTATATTTACTCACAGGATGTGGTCGTCCATCAACCATCACACTCAATACTGTTTTATCATTAGTAAGAATTATTTCTACCCCTACACCATTATCATCAATATCTGAAACTCGGCTACAATCAATAGTTAATATCATGTTTTCACCGTCTATGAAAATATCATTTTCATCAATATTTAGAGTGTCGTCAGATTCCACAGTTGCTTCAACCTCAACTTCAAGTACTTCTTTTTCTGGGAATGTTTTTCCCATCATTTTTGCCAAATCATTCATTGTTGCTTCAAGATTAAGTTCCACTTTTCCTTCAGCCACCTTTTCTGGATCTATACCCATTTCCTCAAATTGGCTTTGAATTTGTTCCATCATGGATTTCAATGTGTTACTATCTATTGGCATTCCCATGTTCTTGAACATCTGAACTAATTGATCAAGAATTTGATTTTCCCAATCTTCTCCACCCGGTGTAAAACCCTTGTCCGACATTAGAAAAACCTCACTTATCAACTCGTGGTTGTATAGTGGGAGATAGTGGGTGTATATGAACCCTTGTTTTTCAATTAACAAGTATTCCAAGTGTTAGCCATATCCTCATCAATCCATTGACCTTAAGACAAAGCAGTGGCTCGGAAAGTACAATGGTCACACAAGAGCATGAGTCGTTATTGAGTGATACTGAACGTACTCATGGTCGCGCTGCTCTAAGAAACAATGTCACTGCTGCGCTTGCGCTTGCTGATGCTGTAAGAAGTACCCTCGGCCCTAAAGGGTTGGACAAAATGTTAGTTGGATCTGATTCTACCACAGTAACCAATGATGGAGTCACAGTTCTTGAAACTGCAAAAGTTGAACACCCTACAGCTAAAATGTTAATCTCACAATCAAGTGCACAAGATAGGAAAGCAGGGGATGGGACAACAACAACAGTAATCCTAACAGCAGAATTACTTCAAAATGCCTTAGAATTGATAGATATCGGAGTTCATCCCGCAATTGTTGAAAGAGGCTATAGGCTTGCAAGTGGCGAATCAATGAAATATTTGTCAACAATTGCTAAGCCCGCCAGTAAAGAAGATTGGCTAAAATCCGTAATGACTTCGCTTTCTGGAAAGTCTGATGAAGGCGTTCGTGAACACCTTAGTCAATTAGCGGTTAATGCTGCAACTGAATTAACAAAAGATGTTGAAGATGGAAAAGATGCTGATGCTAGCTTAGTAAAAAAAATACAAGTTAGGGGTAGACCCAGTACTGAAAGCGAATTGGTTTCTGGATTAGTATTGGCAAAGGAAAGACTTCATTCTGAAATGAAAATGTATCCAAGCGGCGGTACTATCTTAATTTTAGATGGCGGCATAAGTAGAAGAAAACCTGATCTAGAAATCAACTTAAAAGTTACAGACTTAGGAATGGTTTCAGCTTTAAATGAACAGGAGTTAACCGATATTCAAAATCGCGTGGATGCGATTGCAGCTACTGGATGTAATTTATTATGCGTTCGTGATGGTATTGATGATGATGCAAGAGGGATGTTGCTAAATGCGGGAATTACATGTTATAGAAGAATTGAAAAACCTGACTTAGAACTACTTTCAAGAACAACAGGAGCAACAATTGTTCACGAACCAATATTGGCTCGACCGAAAGATCTAGGAGAGTTTTCTTCACTTACAAGTGAAAGACTAGGTGACGTAACGTACATGAAAATTATAGGTTCATTACGGGGTGGTTTGACCCTAATTATCAAAGGCACAGGCAAAACTAGAATGGAGGAAGTAGAACGTTGTTTTGATGATGCTATTGGTGTTGCTTGTGGAATCGTTCGTGACCCGCGCATCCTTCCTGGTGGCGGCGCAACACAAATGGCACTTTCTCGTCATTTGAGGAAGTTTTCTACTACTATACCAGGGCGAGAACAACTTGCTGTTGAGGCATTTGCTGCGGCCCTTGAATCAATTCCAAGAATCTTGACAGAGAATGCTGGCATGTCACCTCTAGACGAATTATTGAAATTAAATTCCGCCCAGGAACAAAATGGTCCTTGGATTGGCTTGAATCTTTCAAATGGAGAAACAGAAACAATGGATCAAGCAGGAATAATTGAGCCATTTGCTGTAAGTAATAATGCCATTGCAGGAGCAATGGAGGCTGCTGTATCTGTACTACGTATCGATGATGTGCTTTGGGCGAATCAAGACCCATCTATTCCTGATTGGGAAAAATCTGACGGGTCCGAGGGAGAGACTTGAAAAATTTAAGTCCTCAAAAATCTGAACTCTATTCTTCTTCAGGTGGGTTTTTTGAAAGCATGATGGCGATGGGTTTGGTTTTCTCATCATTATCTAGAGCCAGTTTCATAATTACCCCTAGAGGAACTCCTAGAACCATTCCCATTAAGCCCCAAACCCAACCCCAAAAAGCAACTAATAATAGTAGAGCAATTGGTGACATATCGAGTCTTTCACCAGATAATTGTGGCTCAATAAAGCCCCCCCAAGTTTGCTGATTCACAACTAATAGTACCAATAATAATACTAGAGTAGCTGGTTCGAATAAAATAAATCCAAGAAGAATCGGTGGCAAGGTAGCAATAAGGCCTCCAATATAAGGAACAAAATCTAGTAGGAAAGCAATGCAAGCCCAAAGAAACCACCCTGGAATTCCGAAGAAAAAGAGGATTAAAGCTACAACCAATGATTGACCAAAAGCAACTGATGCCCTCGTAAATACATAGGTGCTGACACTTTCTCCAGACCCCCCTGCTATTTTTTCAAATCTAGACACATGATTAGGATATGCTGCCTGCAACCTTCTTGGCAATGATTCCGCTTCAAGTACAATGAAAATTAAGAAAATTAAAGTTGTTAGCACGCCACCAATAAAGTTAGTTAATGTACCAAAAAAATCCGTTAAAAATGCTTCAATTGAGTCAACTCCAACACCATCAATTATTGAACTAATATCAATTGAATAGCCCAAAATTGTAATACTCTCAAGCCAAGAAACCTTGTCATTAAATTGTGCTGTAAGTTCGGGGACACTATTAGAAAACGATTGAAGATTAGAATAAAGTAATATTGCGACTAAAACAATTGAACCAATTGTCAAGGAAACTAATATCCCATAAGCAATTAGAGGATGCCCATAACGTTCTTCTAGCCATTTAGCGGCTGGGTTGATTAGGAAAAACAGCAGTACAGCAACGATAAATGGCTGTATTACAGATTTTAAATGAATCAATGTTAGAACAAAAATCAGTAATAAAATTGCTATATTTGCTGCAGTACTTATGCGTAGCCCGTAAAATTTGTCCACTTTCCCCATGTTAACTCCTCTAATTTCATTCAATATAGGTTTGATAACATTTCGTCAACAAGTTGATCTAAATCGTACTTAGGAGACCAATTCCATTCTTTACGGGCGTCAGAATCATCAATTGAATTTGGCCATGAATCAGCATATTGTTGCCTAATGTCAGGAACAAAATTACAAACGAAATCAGGAATCCTCTCGGAAATGGAATTACTCAACTCTTCAGCAGTAAATGATATTCCGGAAATATTGTATCCAGATCTAGCAGGACCAAGGCATTTAGATGGCACGTTCATTAGTTCCAGAGTGGCTCTGATAGCATCATCCATATACATCATAGGTAACATAGTATCAGGTCGTACAAAACAAGTATATTCTTTCTTTTCAATTGCTTGATGAAAAATTTCTACTGCATAATCAGTAGTACCCCCCCCTGGTGGGGCTTTCCATGAAATCAGCCCCGGATATCTAATTCCTCGAATATCAACGCCATGGATTTGATGATAATAATTGGCCATTTCTTCTCCTGCCACCTTAGTACGACCATACATAGTTGTAGGGTTTAGAGGAGTTACCTGTGGGGCAATAGAAGGGCAATCAGGGCCGAATACCGCTATAGATGAAGGGGAAAAAACCCTGATATTATGTTTTTTTGCAATTTCTAATACGTTGGCCAATCCGCCTATGTTTACACGTTCACAAAGTTCGGGATTTTTTTCACCAGTTGCTGATAAGATTGCTGCTAAGTGATAAATTTCATTAATTGAATTGTTGATTACCAATTCTTCTAAAGCAGCTTTATCCAAAACATCGGCAATATGGAAGGGCCCAGAATTAATTACTGGATGTCCATCTATTTTACGTAAATCAGTTGCAATTACAGAATTATTGCCATTATTTCTTCTTAATGCTTCAACTAATTCTGTACCTATCTGCCCTAAGGCACCAGTAACGAGGATACGTGAATCTGAACTCCCCGCCATATTCCTACGGCAAGGCAGACGATACTTGAAGATGCGCAACAATAGTATTGATTACAAACCCCAACAAATACTACAATTTAGGAAATATTTGCCCAATGTTGATATGCCATACCCAACGGGTCCATATCCCGTTGATTGGCATGAGGTATGTTGTTGTTAGCGGCGGAGTTCTTTCAGGATTAGGAAAAGGTGTAACTGCAAGTAGCATCGGAATGTTACTAAAATCACTAGGTTATAGGGTTACAGCAATCAAAATTGACCCCTACCTAAATAGTGATGCAGGAACTATGAGTCCATTTGAACATGGTGAAGTGTTTGTACTAGATGATGGTGGAGAAGTAGATTTAGACTTAGGGAATTATGAGCGGTTTCTAGATATTACTCTTACACGAGATAACAATCTAACGACTGGAAAAGTATATTCCAAAGTTATTGAATCAGAACGACGTGGAGATTATCTTGGAAAAACAGTACAAGTAGTCCCACACATTACTGATGAAATTCAAGATTGGTTAGAAAGAGTTGCAAATATTCCAGTAGATGGGAATGGAGACCAACCAGATATTTGTATAATTGAATTAGGTGGAACTGTTGGGGACATAGAAAGTGCCCCCTTTATTGAAGCTTTGAGACAATTTCAATTCCGTGTTGGGCGTGAGAATTTTATCCTAATTCACGTAAGTTTAGTTCCTGTAGTAGGAGTAGTAGGTGAGCAGAAGACAAAACCAACTCAACACACTGTTAAGGAATTACGCGCCGCAGGTTTATCTCCCGACTTCCTTGTTTGTAGATCTGAAAATCCATTAGAGGAAGCTACTAAGGAAAAATTAGCATTATTCTGTCATGTTGATGTATCTCATGTACTTAGCGCTCATGATGTATCCAACATTTATCGCGTACCAATATTACTTGAAGAACAGAATGTCACTCAAATGATTGCTGATAAATTAAAATTAAATATTACTGAAAAAAGGCCATTATTAGATGCTTGGAAAGAAATGGCAAACCACGTTGATTCATTAACAGATGAAGTTACAATTGCAATGGTTGGCAAATATACTGGGCTTTCAGATTCTTACCTTAGTGTCATCAAAGCATTACAGCATTCAGCATTCAAAGTTGGATCAAAAATGAACATCTGTTGGGTTGAGGCGACAATGCTTGAACCTGAATCAAAAGAAACTTCCCCTGACAAATATTCACAAGCATGGAATGATATCAAATCAGCAGATGGCGTTTTGGTCCCGGGTGGATTTGGAAATAGAGGTATAGAAGGAAAAATTCTTGCTGCAAACTATGCGAGAGAAAATGGAGTCCCATATCTAGGAGTTTGTTTAGGACTACAAGTTGCAGTGATAGAATACGCACGTAACGTATTAGGGTTAGCAGGAGCCAATAGCACTGAATTCGATGAAGACACACCCCACCCTACTGTGATTTTCATGCCTGAAGGAAGTCGTACACATATGGGTGGCACTATGAGGTTAGGTAGCCGCCAAACAAATTTACAAACTGAAAATTGTGATGCTTACAGACTATACAACGGGGCAATGGAAATTCATGAGAGGCATCGCCATCGATACGAAGTTAATCCAGACATGATCCCTCAACTAGAATCAGCAGGCCTGCGTTTTGTAGGTAAAGATACTGAGGGGCAAAGGATGGAAATCATTGAATTGGAAGGACACCCCTACTTCTTTGCAACACAATATCATCCCGAATTCAAAAGTCGCCCTACTCGGCCAAGTCCACCTTTCTTTGGATTAGTTGAAGCCGCTCTAAAATCTAAGAATTAATCATGGTTTTCTTACTCTATTGCAATCTTTAACAATCTTGTTGTCCTATATCCTTGCAATACCTTAAGATACTTTTTTGCCCTAAAATCATCATCTAATTGATTATCTCCACTATCAATCCTAAGTGCATTGATGGTTAGTAATTTTGCAGGAGTAGCAATTCCTAAAATGCCATCAATCCCAACTTGTAGGATTACTTCGGGTGAAATCTGCAGGTTTCCTCGTCCTATCAAGAAACCTTGCCCACCCATTGGAGATAAGAGTATGATAGATTTGCCGTCATGTGACGATAGATTATCCAATAATTCCCGTTCATTTACATCTTCTGATAATATATCTCCACCCATAATTATATCGATTCCTAATACTGTTTTATCTATACCAAGGTGTTTAGCCATTCTTCTTAGAGTCCCACCCGAACCCCAAATTATCATCAAATTTGGATCTTCTTCCATCATTTCACCGATATGCTCAGCAATCCCTTCAATGATTTCAGACTCATCTGCTGCTTGAACGCGTTGTTTAGCGCCTTGCATCCAACGTGGAGCAGATGGAGTCATTGCCTCAGCGTAGAGTTTTACTTTCCATTGACCCTTAAGATAAGCTTCTTCATCTAGATCCATTACCTCCGTACTAGAAACTAACAAATCACCGCAAATCCAGGAATGTAATACTTCAGCGGCTGCTTGAGGGGAGGCGGCAAAGCACCCACTATGCATTTTTACTCCACTAGGTACGCCAATTAATGGAATGTCTTCTTTTTGAATATCTTTTAGTGCTGAAATTATGTCTCTAGTTGTCCCATCACCGCCAGAATACAAAAGTAAATCTATGCCCATATCTGTCATTTTTTCCACAGCTGATTTTGTATCTCTAAAAGTACTTGGTTCAGCACCATCAATTATTGATATTTTACCGCCATAATTAGATAACCAGTTTGAACCCATTCGGCCCTCACATGTCACGAATTCAACATCTTCGTTGGCAATTTCAATATACCTTTGAAAAGTTTCGGCCATCCTAGGCCCTGAACGATCAACAGCCCCCTCTCTACGAGCCTGTTCAGCACGCCCATCGCTGCCTTTGAAACCAAGTTTTCCACCTAATCCAGCATCGGGATTTACAATTATCCCAACCAAGGTCATGACCAAGGCGAAGTGACCTGCATTCATCAAGTCTGTTGAACAATCGGGTAAAGCATTCGGCCAACGCATTCAAGTTATAGTCCATAGTGCGAAGGGTAGTGGGACCATGGGGGACGGCAGTAAAAACCTAGAGAAGAGTGTTGAAGACGTCTTCAAATCAGGTATGGACGAGATGATTCGTGCACGTGCTGAATTGGAGGCTGCAGAAGCAGAACAGAAGCATGTTCCAGAAGTGGTTGAGCCAACACCTTCACCCGAACTAAATCCAACAGGACCACCCATGCCTGCTATTGCCCCTGCAGCAGACCCATTAATTGCTCCACCAACTCCAACTGGGCCACCAATGCCTGCTATTGCCCCTGCAGCAGACCCATTAATTGCTCCACCAACTCCAACTGGGCCACCAATGCCTGCTAT
>PBXQ01000038.1 GCA_002727675.1 Thermoplasmata archaeon
TGAACTAACTCCGGTTCTGAGATTTTCAGCTCTTTCAGGATCATTTTCTTGCATCCAATACCATGCCGCTCTAACTCTACGTGAACCTAAAACCGCCTCAGCATATGTGGCTCTAGTTTTACGTCCAGATAGCCTATTTTGGTGGACTGAAACTAGTCCACGGGTTCTCCATAGTAATTTCTTATCTTCCCAAGACTCCAACCCTTGGCTTGTACGTTGAAGTTCTATACCTAGTGATTTTGTTACTGATTGAACCCAAGCTCTGTCGCCTGCAATTTCAGATCCGAATTCAGAAATTAACTCCTCATTAGGTTGAGGTGCCCCCTTTTCCCCTGGTAAAGGTGGCAAATTCATTGGTGGGTGAACAGTAACTAATGCTCTTTCACGAAACCTTTGAGCATCAGAGTAATGCAGCCCAACAGGTACCAAAGATGGTCTTTTATTTCCATCTTTATCTGCATCTCGGATTGCTTGTAACATTATTCTAGCAGGTCCTGTTTTTGTTTTCTGAGGCTTACTAAATACATGCGAAATTCCTTCAGGGTAAATTGCACATCTTCCGCCTTCGGAAAGGACTTCTGCAAGAGTTTCAATTAATGCAGAATTACCATCCTTAGTCTTATTATTTAATTCATCAATTGGTTTAGAGTCCTGCTTTCTATAGACTGGTTTAGCGCCTGCAGCTCTCATGAATCTACCAAGTAATGGAGTTTTGAAAAGTGTATGTTTAGCAACGAATGTTAATTGTCCAGGGAGTAGAGAAAGCATCAGTAAAGGATCAATTAGAGAGCCGGGATGCCAAGCAGCAAATAAAACACCGCCTTCTTCTGGAATCCATTCTTCATCGACAATTCCATGTTCTCTAAACCAGGTGGAACTAATTTGCTTACATAACCACTGTATTACGCGATATGTAAAAGATGGTCTTGAACCCAAGTAAGCCCCTCCCCTGTTTCTCGCGGATGGGTCTGAACGGTTATGTTATTCGCCTCATTTATTGTCTAACAATAAAGGCAAGGTTCATCTCATGTCTTGATTACCGAGTTTTGAGGAGAGTAAGATGGCTGATAGAAATGTAATTTTTGTTGTGGCAGGTTTAGTTCTTGTTGCATTTAATATGGCAATAGTTGGGACGGTTGCAACAGGTGCAGTAGAAGGTGCAGTGGATGAAATGTTCCAAACTTATACCAAGGATTCAATTTGTGAAAATGAGGATTGTTCTGAATTGAACCAAGATTGGCTTATTTCAACTAGTGAGAGGGATTACTATGCTTGGAATTTAACCAATTTAGATGCCATGATGGCGGATTTTAATGTAGATGCAGTATATGAAGAAGTTGGCCCAGTAACTTATGAAATTACTACCGAGAGGAATTTAATTTCTCATGATTCTGCAGCTGGAACTATTACTTATTCTGAAATTAAGACTTATGAATGGAAGGAAGGAGTTCCTTCAAACACCCCTATTACGGCACTCAATATATTGTATGAACCTCAAAGAGTGGGGGCTGTTTCGCTTGCTGTTAATTCAGCATATGATTCATTAGTTGAATCTGTAACTGTTGAAAACGGAACAAATAATGTTTCGGAGGATGCAATGATTGCATTTGGATCTGAGAATCCAGTCAAAGGAGGATATGAACAAGCTGGCCTAAATATGGGTGGAATTTGGGGGATTTCAAACCCACCTGTCAATTTGTCATTGCAACAATCACAGAATATTTTGTTTGGCCCTCTAGCAATTACTGGTGATGCTGCAGTTATGTTCTTATATGGCGAAATATCTGGTCATACAGTCCCATTAAATCCAACCACAATGGCTCCTGATGCAAATGGAATAGAGTTAGAATGGAATGACTCAACTGTTGCTATGTTGTATGGGATTGATGAAAATTCAGCTGCTGCATTGAGGCTTTTTGTAGGCCAAACAATGTTTAATGGCATGGTTCCTAGTAGTTTAGCAGATATGTTTGGTGCAACAAAATATGTAAGCCATACGATTGATCAGTGGCTATTTGGTTGGAGAGATCCATTGATGGCCCAATTAGAAGGGGATGTGATGAATTTATCAATGGGGTGGCAATCTTTGGAAACCAACAAAACTTACTTTGGTTCTCCTAATGTATCTACAGGGAATGGTACAACCTATACTGTTTGTACAGGTGAAAATCCATCATGCGATACAGGAGAAGTATTNACTCAAGATGGTAGCCCNAATTTATTTTGGNGAACACCAGAAATGGCTGCNGCAACNTTTGGTGAAATNGGAGTCGAATCTTTGGCAGGAACTTCAGGAGGATTCCTNACNGGTTCNAATGATTTACTTAATTTGGGGGATTATGCCATTGTTAGTCCTGAAAAACAAGATGATGGNGAATATCTAGGTTTNCCNGTAGAAGTTTGGACAGCNAATGTTGCTCCNGGTGATAGATCAATTCAGGCAAAATTGACAAATCAACAATCTCTTGTAGATATTTTCCCNGGTGCAGTTCCNATTTATTTTGCTGCTGATGTNGAATTGAAGGTACAACATGANTCTAGAATAATTGTTTCAGGTGAATCTACAAGTTACTTTCACTTAGATACAAGAACAATGTATGAACAAGCCGAATCACTACCTAAGGAATCTGACTTACAACCAGTTTTCAAAATTGAAACAAGTGCTGGAGCAGATCAAGACACTGTTGATCAAATGCAAAGTGGAATAATAGATAATCAGAAGCAATTGACCTATTGGACTAATTTTGATACAGGTGCTAGTTCATTCTTCATTGACCAAATTACTGCATTATTTTATCTAGTTTCTATTGGATTATTAATTGCAGGGATAATTGGATTATCTAAGTCAGAAAGATTAGAAAATGAGACAAATCAATCCGAGGAATAATTTTCATACCATTATTGGTGCGAACTCTTTTTTTTTGTCGTACACCTTAAACTTACATAGCCCACCTCGATATTATGGAAGATGATAGTACAGGACGTTCTAGGTTTAGAAATATTAAGAAAGCCGTTGTCAATGATGAAGAACATCAATCTAATTATTATCCGGGTGTGAAAATTGAATATTTTTCTCAAGGTAGTGATTTAGATTCAGCAAAAATTGGCATGTTATTTTCAATTGTTGGTGGAATAATTGCTCTTGCCATTGCAATTGCTCAATTCATGACAAGTGAATTGGATAGCGATATGGAGTTTCTTTATCTTGCATCTGGTGCATTATTGCTAGTGTTGTTTTCTTATATTTTTGTTGAAATACAGTTTCACCGCCATCGTGAAATTTCGATAGTCCATGACTATGTACTTTCATTCGGTCATCTTTTTGCGATTCTTGGTGCATTTTGGTTAAGCCGTTGGGCACTTTACTTCTATTGTGTATATTTCCCAGATACTGGTATCATGTGCCATGGTGAGCCAACACAAAGTGATTGGATGCCAGGGGAATGGGGAATATTAGTTCAAGCCATTGTGTTTGTAGGTCTTGGCACCCTACAATGGATGCAAAATGATAGAGTAAAGGCAACAATTCTTCCTCGTTTAGTTACTGTATTATCCCCTCTAGTAATATTGTTAATTGGAGCAACAATTTGGGTCGATTGGGCAGATGGAGATATTTCATTACCATTGATATTAGCAACAATTGCTCTTACTGGTGCTGGGATGTGGTTTGGTTCAACATCTAACAGGGCTCCACTTTTCCTTTCTTCTGCCTTTCTTTCCTCTTTTATTCCATTTGTTTACGAATTAAATGTTGGTGGTGGTGCAGGCTTAAGTCTGCTTGCAATCGTTGTTTTAATGCAGGGTGTATTTGCTTCAGCAAAGGGCCTATCTCAAACAATGATTCAACGAGGATCCATCGGATTAGTAATGATGGTTTTAATTGCAGAATTTTGGGCCGTTGATTCCAAATTGGACATAATTATCGTTGAGTCTATTGATAGTTCATTACTCAGTTTACCCTTATTCATTTGGCTTTCATTACTAATTGGTTATTTTATTCCAGTTCATATGAGGAGGGTTCCATGGATGCCAATTGGTTTGGCAGTAGGTCTCAGTCTATTGCCCTCCCCCGGTTCAGCTCTTGCTTGGGCTTTAGCACTAATTGCGTTTGTATATATGTTAAATCAGCCTCAAACTCGCCGATGGGTTGCTGATTGGACTTACGCGATGCTTGCAACATCTTGGTTCATTGTAAATTGGCTTTCATGGATAGGGGGACCATTCCAAATATTGTCATTAGATCCCAATTTCCTCATAATTCCACCTGCGTCGCTGCTAATATTGGGTTACTTCGGAAGTCGTCATGGAAAACTATCTTCTGCCCCATACCACCTTGCAGTAATCTTAATTCTTCTTTCACATGAAATGTTGTTTGGTACTGGTTCTTGGTTACCTCTTATGTTTGTGCTGTATCTAATGTTGTTACTGTTACGTGAAGCAATAGAGGTAAATCAAGTCCGTCAAGACGATGTGAATGCAAGAAATAATACAACTATGTTAGTATTAGTTACAGGTTTCTCCATATTTATTTTGGAATGGATGGGTCGTTTAGATTCCGGTTTAGGAAAACAGTTAGGAATTACAGATTTAGGATTAGAGGCATTGTTATTGTCTGTTGCTCTTTATGCTCTAGGAAGAAATTTGCGTTCAATTGAATATGACCTTGGTAGAATATTTAGCGGTTTATTCAGCTCTTTATTGGAGGTGTCTGATTGGAACCCTCTGACTGGAGAATGGTCTTCAAAGAAGAATGTCAAGCATATTGAATTGGGCCCAGCAATGCGTGCAAGTATGATTTTACCATTGCTAATTTTCTCTTTATCTGCTGCAGGTGGTTCCCAAACATGGGTGGTTTTGCTGTTATTATTGCCAATTATGGTGTTAATGAGAGAAATATTGTTTGAATTACCGCAAGACAATAAAACTAGGGCAGCAGGAATTTGGTTGCTTTTCTTTGTAGGTCTTCCATGGTCATTTAGAATACACACAGCATTGTTTACTGGTGATGCAGATGCAGTTTCTTCTGCTCAAATAATATTTGACTTGATTATGATTTCAGGTCCATTATTAGGACATGTAATGTTAACTAAACAAGGAGTTAAATCAGAGGAAGGAAATGCTGCTGATTGGCTACTTTACGGTGTTATGGCAGTTGCTCTACTAGATGTGTCAGGTGGAATAGTGTTTGTGACTATGATGATGCTGGCAATGGTTAGATCCATTCAGCATAAAAGGAAGGATCCAATTATATTATTACCATTAATTTGGGCATTTGGATCAATATTGTTAACTGAGTTACCTGCCTCCATAATAGATTATGCTCCAAAAATAACATCATTATTAGTTGTTAGGAGTTCACTATTTTTCGGGTATGAATTCCCAGCATGGATAGGTTTAGGTTGGTTAATAATAGGATTAGTTCCTCTTATTTTCTTTGCAAGAGAAAATTCTTCTAAAGGTTCTGAAATTGAAAATCCATATCCAGTGATAATGCCCTTTACATCTTTACTGCTGGGTTTACACTTATTAGTGGCACAATCTCATTTATTGCTATTAGTGGCCGTAATTGCGGCGGCAATTGGAGCTTACATTTCTGGTAAAATGGCTGTATTTTGGACATGGCCATTGTTCTTCGCATTATCTCTTGATTTTGTTGCTCAGGAAGAACTATGGTTAGGTGATGAATGGGAATCTCAAGTTTTTACTATTACTTCTCTAGTTTCGTGGGCTTTGACAATTCTGTATTGGAAAGGAATCCTTCAGTCTAGATCTCCACCAATCAAAGAGGAAAATATTGTTGGAGGGCTATACACCAAATTAGAATCATTCTTAATGTTAAAGAACCCAATTTCAAGAGAATATCTTGGCAATTCTCTACTAGCCTATTCCTTGATTTTCAGTTGGTTAGGTATTGAATCATTCATGGGGATAGCATTCCTAATTTCTGCATTTGTAGTATCATATAGATTATGGGAGCAGAGATATACAAAGATAATATTTATTTCAGTGATTTTTCAAGCAATTGCAATTGATAATACAATAAATGAGATATTCCATAGTGGTGGGTTAGAAGCGTCTGGGATTTGGTTAGTTCTAGTTGGACTATTTATGACCTGGGCATCTTGGAGAACTTGGGATTGGGAATGGAATGAAGCGAGTGATGAAACCATAATTAAATTATCAAATTATGCTGGTATTTATGCTGCATGTTACGTACCAATAGGCGCTTTAATTGCTTCAGTTGACCAAGGTATGTGGCTATTTGGCGCTATTTTATCAGTATTTGGTGGAGTCCAAATGATGATCGGGTTTGAGCAAGATGAAAAATGGAGAAGAATCTATACTTTAATTGCAATCCCTATTGGTATATTGATTATTGCAGGAGATATTTCTAATGGGATTCTACAAGGTGTGATGTATTTACTTGCTGCTCTCACTCTATTCGGCCAAGGCTTCCTTTACATGTCAAGGGCTGGACTTCAGGTCTCAGGAACTACAGCTGTAAGTGGGGTAGTTGAAGAGGAAATTACTACTTCAGAAACACCACCTCCAGTGAATGAACCAGATATTTCTGTGGAGGAAGAAGCAGATGGTACGCAAATTGAGTCTATCTCTATTCCTGCTCCCGTACTACCTTCGCCAAAACGCTTTGATAGCGGTAAAGGGTTTGATGTGGAATTACCACATGATGTGATGCACCGTATAATTTCGGCACTAGATGCAACAAGTTATGATGGCTATCGTCCGATAGTGAAATGGGATGAGCATGGCCGGGTAATCCTTGATTTCGAATTAATCTGATAATCAATATGATACTATTCGCCCCAGGGGAGCCAGACGCCGTCGCCGTTTTTCAAACGATAGTGGAACTTGCCATTCTCGTTTCGCCATTCGTATCCATCACTTTCAACGATTTGAAAATT
>PBXQ01000002.1 GCA_002727675.1 Thermoplasmata archaeon
AAAATGAATGACTTGGCATTAAATATATTTAGCAACACCCCATTTAACTGCTCATCAACATCCCAATGAGTGGGACAATTAATTTCCAGAGAAGCGAGGAGTCCTACGTTCTACATAAGAAGCAATTCCTTCCTTTGCATCCTCAGATTGGAACAAGTCAGATTGTAACTCTCTCTCTAATGCCAAGTGATATTCTAATGGTATTTCAATTCCACTCTGGACACTTCTCTTGATGTTTCCAATTGCTTTGGCCGCTGCTAATGGTAGAGTGAATTGCCCGGCATAATCTAGGACATCTTGCCTAAATTCATCTAGATTCATGCTGTCGTAGAGGTCGTGAACCAAATCCATTTCTTTCGCTTCTTCAAACGAAAACTTACGGCCAGTGACCATGATTTCCATGGCTTTTGCCTTACCGACCAGACGTGATAAGCGGGCAGTCCCTCCAGTCCCTGCAAGAACACCAAGGGCAACTTCGGGCAACCCAACTTGGAAATTACCCTTCAAAGCAATTCTAATATCTGCTGCCATTGCAATCTCAAGACCACCACCTACGGTGTGCCCGTTTAGTGCTGCAATCACTAATTTTGGTGTTTGTTCTAAGCGGGAAAGTGTCTCGTTTGCATGGAGGCAGAAGAAGTACTTGTATCGGGGACTCAAACTGTTGAGGTAATTGATACTCGCTCCAGCGGAGAAGAATTTTTCACCATGCCCTGTGAACAAAATCACGCTAACATCCCCATCAAAACGTGCATTAAGAATTGCTTGATCTATGTCCTCCCACATTTCACGTGTATAGGTATTGACTGGTGTCTTTCCTTCAACAAGTGGTTTGCCATCAGAATCAGAGATGAGTTCTATTACTGCAATTCCATTGTCAGTAACACCATAGTTCACTAATCGGTTGGGCATCGGTTCAAGTTCTGGCCAGTTTGTCATAGGCTATCGGACTCGGGACATGGACTAGGCATATCAATTGTACCCACTTCCATTAAAGGAGAATCTATGATATATTTTCTATAATTAGAATTGAAGAAATATTCTATTGACGAGTAAATATTGTTGCTTCTCCTTGGCCCACTCCAACACATAAGGCGGCCAAACCATTCATTTGGCCACTAACTTCGGAAGAACGTTTTGACATTTCATGAAGTAAAGTTACTACGATTCTAGCCCCAGAGCAACCTAGAGGGTGACCTAGTGCTACCGCGCCACCATTTACATTGACTATCTCTTCATCTAAACCCAATTCATTAATACAAGTTAATGCTTGAACTGCAAATGCTTCATTTAGTTCAGCCAGATGGATATCAGAAATTTCTAGTCCTGCTCTTTCAAGTACCTTTCTGGTTGCAGGAATGGGAGCCCAACCCATTATTTTTGGTTCTACACCTGCAGCAGCGCTAGCAACCCATGTTGCCATAGGCGTTAGATTGAGCTCTTTGGCTTTTTCCGCACTCATCATCACAAGAGCTGCTGCGCCATCATTAAGACCGCTCGAATTACCTGCAGTTACGCTACCATTTTCTTTGAAAATTGTTCTCAGTGTGGATAATTTTTCAATGGTACTATTACGACGGGGGCGTTCATCAAAACTAAATGAAACCAGGTCACCATTTTCTTGAGAAATCATTACGGGTATTATCTCATTATCAAAACGCCCTGAATCAATAGCTTTAATCGCCCGCTCATGGCTTTGAAGTGCAAATCTATCTTGTTCCTCCCTAGTTAAATTACCAAGATCTATGCCCTCTATTTCTAGTAAATTTTCTGCAGTCATGCCCATCTTATCATTACCATAAATATCCCTTAATTTGGGATTAGGAAAACGCCACCCCAATGTAGTATCATAGACCTCAGGATTGTTTGTAATCAACTCATCCCAGTCTAAACCCACTTCTGATTTACCTACAGCATAAGGGGCTCTAGACATAGATTCAACTCCGCCAACCACATATACATCACCCTCACCACATAATATAGCCCTAGCAGCCGAATTAATAGCTGTTAGACCAGAGGCGCATAATCTATTGAAAGTGACTCCTGAAACTGAAGGTGGAAGACCAGCCAATAATGATGACATTCTTGCAACATTACGATTATCTTCACCTGCTTGGTTTGTGCATCCAAAATACACTTCCTCAATCTCTTCATCATTTATCCCTGCTCTATTTATCGCCTCTCTAATCACCAATGCTGCCAAATCATCTGGGCGGATTTTAGATAAAGAACCACGATAATTACCAATAGGGGTACGAACCGCAGAAACTACTACTACTTCTCGCAAATGAATTCCCTCTCATACCTCCGAAGACCTTCAATTAAATTATGCTTCTTAACATTAAGAAACAAAAATATATTATGTTAAATAATAAATTATTATTATAAAAATGACAAGAAGATGGCTAATAAATTGAATTGTAAAAGATGGATTCAAATATAGTGGCCGTATTCATCTTACTGATAAGAGCACTCCNTGTGCTCAATCTTGAGTGAAAAATATGTTAGAAGCGACGCTAAGTGGTTGGAAGAATTGGTACTCTGAAAACCGTTCTGAAAAATATAATATTGCCTACAATATTAAAGAAACAATTGATGAAGATACAGTGTTAGTCAGGCTCTGGATTTCACAAGATGGTAAGGCTCCTAATAATGCAAAAAAATACAGCAATAAAGTTTGGATAAAGAAGGGAGTAAAGCCAGCTAATGGGTTGGTAATTGTTAATGCAACAGGTGAATCCCCTCTATTATTAACTACAAAAAATTCTTTTTTGCTCAAGGTTAATTCTCTAACTAAGCCTTATTTATGGAGGTGCCGAAATTGTGGCCAACTCCTAAAATCAAATTCTCCAATTATTCATTGTTCAACAAATGCCAGACAATTAGCACATATATCACAAGAAACTACCAATTGGTTCAATTCATTCATAGAAAATATTCAATGGAAATATTTTCCCCACTCAGAAATAAGCAAGGGACAAATTGGTGTAATTGAAGACGAAGAAATAAATAAAATCGCTAATGAAGCAGGGAGAGACTTGGAAAATATACTAAATAATGCCACATTGAAAAGACCTAAATTCATTGAATTATACAATTACAAAACTAGGTATCTTAGGGTATCGGATTTAAAGGACTATAAGAAGTTCCAAAAGGTGATTGTAAAAATTGCAGGTTGGAGAAAAAGTAAACCAAAACCAAATAGAAATGCCCCCATGGGGATGATTGAAATTGGGCACGCGTTTGATGAATTACTTCAACAGACATTTAATTCAATTTCTTCTGAAGAATGGGGTTTAGGGGAAAGAGTATGGTTTAATTGTGAAGAATTGGGGGTCACTGTTAGTGGAACTCCAGATATTTCATTTAGAGGAATTCCAATTGAAACAAAAACTATCAAAATGTTCCCAAGTGAAACAAATGATGCTAACCAACAAGAAATTTTTACATACAAATGGAAAACAAATTATAGTAAGCAAGTAGCTCTATATTTGCAAGGCAGCGATAGAGAATGGATGTTTCTACTAATAATATCTAGAGAGAGTGGACAATTTACTCTTGTACCTGTAAATGATGTAGCAATAAATGAAATGCGAAACGAGTGGGTAAAATGGATATCTAATGAAAAATATGCTACAAAATTAGATGAATATAAGAAACTGATCGCAGAAGAAGAATGATTACAAAGAACGGTGAAGGTTTGACTCTAATTCATTAATTTCTAATTCTTGACGGTTAATTTCGATAGTTAATCTCTTTAAAGACGCTTGAGATAATAATCTCTTGATTGCATCAACTTCTCTCTTCAAATCAGAAAGGCGGTGCTCTACGCTATGCTTAGAATGGCCCGCGGGGGTTGGAGGTGCCATGTTTGATGGGGAAAGGTTCTTGCCTTTGAGTTCTGTGACTAAATAATAAAGGCAGGTTCAAAACATACTGGTTGGAGCAAGGCCTGTGCGAAGTGAAGAGGATAGCCTTGGAAATCGGCGCGAATGGTTTTTCATTGCGTTAGTTTGCATGCTAGCCATCCAAATACATTGGTCACTAATTCTGATAGTTGCATGGTATATTGTCTTAAAGAGATTAGAACTAAATGGCACATTGGATAAATGGGATGCTGATAGAGTACTAGGAATTATATTAATGATTAGAACTAAAAGAGGGCAAACGGCTTTGGAAATAATTTCGAAACCTAGAAAATTTTGGAGGGTTTTTGGTGAAATTGGATTGTGGACTTGCCGATTCACTAGTATGATTGTTCTAATTGTATTTGTTTTAGGGTTTATTTCAATGGTTTTAAACCCTTCAGAAGTTGAATCCGCAACCCCTTCTGAACTAATTATTATACCCGGAATTTCTCCCACAATACCTCTACTTTGGGGTTTAATTGGACTAATTGTTGCCCTAGTTATTCATGAATATGGTCATGGAATATTGGCAAGAGCTCATGGGATGAGAGTACAAAGTTTTGGACTTCTGATGGTTGGATTGATTCCAATAGGTGCTTTTGCTGAACCAGAAGGAAGAGAATTAATTCGGGCACCAAGAAAAGAAAGACAGAGGGTTTTTGCTGCAGGACCCGCAGTAAATATGTATGGCGCATTGATCTGTTTTATTGCCTTAGCTATGGTTGCTAATACAATGTCACCAACCATCACAGGAGTACATGCTGAGGGGATTATTGAAAACCAACCAGCGGATGAATCTGGCTTACAACCTTGGGAAATAATCACACATATTAATGGAACTGAAATTTCAAACCATGATGATTTTACAACAACTTTAAAATTATATCAAGCAGGCAATAATATAACTTTGACAGTACTATCTATGCCCAATGAAAATAGGGAAAGAGAGGAAAGAAATATTTCACTTACTCTTGCAGACCAATATCAATATTATATTGACCAAGGGGCAGACCCCTTAATTCTTGAAGCATATGGAATTGAAGAAAATGATGCTTTTGTTGGAGTTAGTGGGTTATCATCTAATGGAAAAGGAATTCAAAGATTGGCCGGACCTCTTGCTAAGGACACATCAAAAAATCCACTAAATATCGCCGTTGGTTTCGCAATTCAACCATTACAATTAATCTCCGCCCCACTAAATTTCAAAGGTGAAATCATGCACCCAAACGAGATAGATTTGTTAACTAGTGATTCATTTATAGGAACATCTGAAACTTTTGTAATTCTACATCTTCTTTTCTGGATTACATGGATGAATATTTTACTAGGTTTTGCAAATCTAATACCGTTAATGCCATTCGATGGAGGCCATATGATGAAAGATCGTTTGCATGATTATTTCTCCTTCTTTGCTAAATTCTCCAATAAATCACACCCAATGAAAGTGCAGAACACCGTAAACAAAATTTCAGGATTGTCCAGTTTAATTCTATTTGGTATGCTAATTATCTTTATCATTATGCCCTTAATTGTGTAAATTTTATCATTCTTCTTCTGAAATATTTTCTTCTTCAAGTGTGGCTTGAGTAATCTCTGGAGAGGTTGTGAGTAATTTTTCGGTGGCTTGCTCAATAAAAAATGTTGCTAAAAGCAAAGTCACTGCACTAAGACCAAGCATGCTCCATGAATGACCTGTTACCTCATGAGAGTTAGATGATGCAGCTAATTTAATTGTACCCAACCACGGAATTTCTGCACCAGCAACACCTTCAATCCAATCAGCACGAACAGCTTGAACCTTTTTTCCATTTTCATCAGTTAATCCATTAGCTAATACGTACGTACTAGAACCTTGATCAACATCGCATCCGTTATTATCGCCTAATGTAAGATAACCAGCGTGCCCTGGATCCCATTCATGTATTATTAAACCGTGAGGATTTCCTGGACAAGTTACTGATTCGAAAGTCCATGTGATATTAGTCTGATTAACAACAGTTGTACCAGGTGCATCCCAAGTCAAAACACACGTCCCTGCGTTTCCATCGACATCAATTGAAATTGGATCCCAAGTGCCTTCAAAACAGATTTGAGATTCCCTATTTGTTGGAGTAACTGTTTGATTCGCTACCGCTTCAATAAGCACTCTATGAATCACAGGAGTATCAGAACCTCCATTCTTACGATAAATAATGACATCACCTGGTTTACCATGAGAATCCCAGCCATACCATTCACTACCTTCTTCAGTAGCTTCAGCCAAACTAACAATTTTCGTACGACGATTTGTTGACATTACTAAAACCAGATCACCGGGATCAATTGCACCTACTTCGCCCTCAGAATTATTCATCATTGATGATGACTCTACAACAACCATGGGCGGCAAAGAACCAGTAGCCGCCCAAAGCCCAACAACTAGTAAAGAGATTAATCCGATGGCTAACAGTGCTTCACGCATCCATCCGAATGATTTACTCATCTAATAGCACCATCACTCTTCTTCTAAATCTACGATGTCTGAAGGCTCTTGAGGTGCTGGACTAGTCATGAAAAGGAAGGTTGCAAATAATAAAATTATCAGACCCCCAATTAAATCAATGTGTGGAGCCCAAGTAGAATTATATTCGGAACCTGTTGCAATCATTGTAAAATCTACAGTCATATTTCGTGGCCCCCCGACTACTTCTCTGGCCAACCCAAACATTGCATTATACAGAAACAACATCAAACCAATCAAAGAAAAACCAATGATGATTTGATTAATTCCAGCATCTTTTAACAAATCAGAATTAGGAAAACGTTCAACCCACCTAGAATTCTTAGTATTTAGCCAGTTGCTGATCCAGTTGTCTTCAGGAGGTAAATCCATGCCATCTGGCATTTCTTTACGTAGACCTAATTCAACCCTCTTTGCCTCTAATATTGNNGGCCAANGACCAGATAATAATTTGACACCTTCNTCCAANTCACGCTTATTCTTTTGTAATTCTGCTCGTGAATCAGTCTCCAACATNTCAATNAAAGAATTTCTAGTACCCAAATAATGGAAAAATTCTGGNATGATAAAAATTAACACTGTTAACGCAAATAATACACCAACCCAAGTAGCAGCAGTATAATTTTCCCAAGAATTAGCCTCTTGTTGCGCATTTGAAGAAAACAAAGTAAAGAAAAGAATTGCCCAAATTAACAATGCGATTCCCATTACAGATAGCATCCCTAAAATTATCAAATGCTGACTCCTTCTTTTCTCCCAAGCATCTGTGAGAGAACTCTTGATATTATCCTTAATTCCCTTCCATATCTTTGTCGGCGACATCACAATCCACCCCTACGAAGAGGTCTTTACTCATACATTATTCGGTACTAGTAACAATGAACTATTAAGCCCGAAGAATTAAAGCCGAATACGAATGTTCCCGTAGGGAACACGTATGCTTCAAGCAGCACGCAGGAAAAAATATAGTTCGATATTCTTGATGTCGTTATTTGTTTTTTCAATGATTTTACCCTTTGCTAGTGCAGTAAATGAAACACAATATTCTGATGGTTCTACTACCTTCTCACATATTTTTACCCAAAGCGGGGCTGCATCAACACCAGGCGTAACGATGCCCTATGGTGCAAATGTTGCAAATGCGGAATTTGAACTCGAAGGCACCCCTTCAACAACAAATTGGATGAATCTTACATCTGATTCTGACTTTGGTGGCGCTGGTCAAACAGGAACCGGCGCATATGGTTGGAATATCAACAAGGGTGGATGGAACTATGCATATAGACAAAATGTCAAAGTAGAAAATGGAGCAATGGGTTTAATCCCCACTACTGCTACATCATATTGGTCAATGGATAACCAAAACCAAATTTCCTCATCTTCTGGTGGAAGTATCAACACAACAGGAGAATATTTTTCCAGTGCTGAAGCAGGATATGATGGATTGAGTAATGAAAGTACATTAAGTCTAAGTGGTGGATCNTGGGGNAATTACGTTGGCCCTGTTATGGAACAAGATGATGAAATTCATGTCATAAAATATTCAGGAATGTCATCATATGGGGGCCGTGGCATTAATCAAATCACCCGTTATAATTCAACCACTAATGCACGAATTGGAATTGCTTCAATCTCTTATAACAACTGTAGTTCAAACAATGTTTATTATCTCACAGACGCAACCAGCGATGGAGATNGAACTGTTTGGATGACTTCGTTTTATTCTAGTTCCACTTATGGTTCGATTACAAAGTGGTCAGTAACTACTGGTAGTTCGGCTCAATATAAATGTGAAAGATCTTGGGCATTTAATGACGTAGGAGGCATTTCAATTGACCCGCTAACTAATGACATGTACTTAGTCAAACGTACCTATTCTAGCAATACTTATGCTATGACTTTAATGAAAGTGAATCGAAGTTCACCCACTACCTCATTACAATCATGGAGTTTGGGAATTATTTCTCCAACAGGANGTCAAACTACTGCATCAAGTTATGTTAAACCAGCGGGATTGGTTGTACAAATGCCTAGAATTTCTGTAAATGTTTATTGTTACTATTATACATACACATATGCTTACTGTGATCAAGACAGATTGTCATGGATTAATATTTATCACCAAGGAACTAATTGGCCTGAATTACAAGGAGAGATTCCTAAGGATTACGCCACAATGGGTCTAGAGGACATCGATGGAGAATTAGNCGCTACTTGCTTATATGCCGCGGCCACAGCATATTGTCCGTCTACAATTAATCAAAAAATCATAAAACGCGGGCATGGGGCTGCTGATTGGATTGGGACACCTACTTCAACAAGTGCTACAATTACTTCGAGCACGAAAACAATTACCAAACCAACTAATCAATTAACAATTTCATTAGCTGCTACATGGGAGCCGTCTGGAACATCAATTGATTTTGAAGTTTCTAATGACGCAGGAGCAACNTGGAAAAGAGCAAATAGNCCTGGTCAAACAATCACCTTCACCAATGCTGGAAATCAATTAGCTTGGAGAGCATGGCTAAACGGAACTTCTTCAACTGCCCCGATAATTGACTTAATTGGAATTTCATACACAGGAACTTACAATCCAACAGGGCAATTACGTTCATACCGCTATAGCTCTCCTTATCCTGTTGCCGCTACTGTTTCTTGGAATGCATCAACCCCCGGCGGGAGTTATTTAGATGTATATTTCAGAACAGGATCTTCTTCTTGTACTAGCGGAACTAGACTTAATGTAGCACAATCAGGAGATACTGTTTCATTAACCTATTCTGGATACCTTTCAATCTGTATAGATTTTTATTCAGGTTCAAATAATGCATATTCACCCACACTTAACGAAATAAATATTGCGACTTATACCAATGTACCTAAAGATGTAAAGATAGATATTGGAGGGGATGGTAGTTATGAATGGGAATATACGGGTAATTTACTAGGGACTGTTACTGCTAATTCTGGTTCAGGGGGGAGTTCATTAGAATCGGCTTTTAACAGTTATATTCCTCAAACTGGTTCAGGTACAATAATTGTCCCAATTAAGCTATTCTCAAGTTCTCAGGGGCAAGTTGAAATTAAATCAATGAACATTCAATACACCATGATTACAGTCAATCTAAACATTAGTTGGGAAGATGACATGGTGTTACATGAGAGATTAGAACCATACGAAGTTGTTACTAGACATGTGATCGGTGATAATGCAAATACAATTAATTCAGCAACCCTTGAGTTATTGGCTTCACCATCAAATAGCGCTCCTGTTTTAACCTGGAATAACGATGGCACACTAATTGATACAGACCCTGATGACTGGATTATTCCCGACCCCACCTCTACATGGGTAAACAACAGTAATGGCATAATGGAAATTCATTGGAAATTCAAAGTCACGTCTCATTTCCCTGAACAGGAAAACGTAGGTTTCAAAGTTTCATGTACAGATGATACTGGCACTACTCCGATGTTCCTATCAACTGGAGGTAATACTGGAATCAAAGTAAATCAATCATATGGGCTTGGTTGGTTGAAAGTTAGAGACAATGATGGAATTGTAACTCACGATGATATAGAAAATAATGAATGGATTAAATCTGGAGAAGTAATACATTTCCAAGGTGCGATATATTATGATGGTACAACTGATGCACCCCTTGATTCTACATTTGATGTGGCTGTCTTCAAAATCACTTCTGAAGGGGATTTCTTACAAGCTAAAGATCGTTCCAATCAATATGGTGAATTCTTTATCCCAATTACTGTTGATTCAATTGATCGTCCGGATGGGGTATTATACGAAGTTCGGGTTGATAACCCACGTGATCCGTTGAAGGTTTTGCCAATTAATTCATCATGGCAAAGAACAATCCGTGTCGATGCTACAATACCTAAGTTAATTGACATGAAACCNGCAGACAATTCTTATGAAGCCGCNATGGAAAATCAAGAGGTTATAATTAGAATAGAAGATGAAGTNGGTTCACCTGAAAAATTAGAATTACACTATTGGGTTGAATTTGAACATGATGCGAACCGTAATGGNCTTGCAGATGCTGCAGAATATGTAAATCAAACAATGACTAACTTAACAGATGACCCNGATAAATTATTCTTTGGATATATTGATGATTCTATGAACCCTAATATGGCTCAAGTTTCATATTATGTTACTGGAACAGATGTTGCCGGAAATCCAATCCTTAGATTTGATGGGCCGGGTTTTGATTTTGACTTAGTAACCTACAGAACACGTAAGGACATGGAATCTGTTTTCACAGGCCTGCATTGGCAAGGTCATGAAGATGGAGAAAAATCATTTGCTGGAACCAATCAGTACCTTTCATTAGGATTGGTAGATGCTAACGGATTAATTGACTTTACAGACATCTCATTAATTTTTGATTTTGAAGGCCCTGACCCAATTAGAGACCAACAGACAATCTCATTTAGTGGGGTAAATAACTCATTTTGGACTGATGATTCTTACCTAGAAATCTTACCCGCTTGTAACAATCAAGATGATGATTCATGTGGTGCTCAAGTAACAACTAATGAAACAGGAATGCCATGGATAATAGTTACATTTGGTTTTCAATTTTCTTGGGATTGGCCAGATGCTGATTTATCTGATATTGCATTAGAATTTACTCAACTTGGAAGTGATGGCCCACGAAGAATAATATTTACTGAACATACATTTAGAGTTGAAAATGATTTGGTGATTGACTCTAATTCGTATATCGTTGAAGACGTTCAAGAACCACGGCTTGGTCCTGTTTCAGACGGTAGCAGAGTTGTTCCAAACGATAGGTTAAGATGGTCTGGAAGAATTGTTTACGAAGGAAGTGATGTACCTGCACCCAAAAATTTAGGCATTACTATGGAAGTTTTCGATGGCATNCAATATTGGTCAGATGGTAGCCTTACNGATGATGGTGGATTTAGTATTGAAGTACCTCTAAGTGCAGCACCTACACTTGCATCTAGTGAATCACGTACCTTCCTAGCAGGTGTAAGAAACATTCCTGGAAGGGGCGAGGATATGACTAGAGACACGGTATCAACTACCCTCCAAGTACATGTTGATCACGCNCCTCCTAGAGCCTTGGAAAGATTAAGTCCAGTAGATATCATAGATATATCTAATCAAAGTGCTTTGAAGGAAATTCCAGTAACTTTCCTTGGTTGGGAAGATGCCGATTTATCGGGAAGNCCACAGTGGGTTCATTGGTTAATGAGGGATGAAAACCAAAGGCAGATTTCTTCNGGTTCTTCATTANTAGGNATGCTTCAAGANCAACAATCAATNACNTGGACTGGAAATGTTGACATTATTGGTGATGGAGTAAATCCACCATTNCAAGATTATGAAATNGGNTTTTGGATTGAAGGTTGGGATTCAGCAGGAAACCCACTTGCGACNGAAGGNAACTCAAAGAGCGACCCGGTCAGAGAACCTGTGGAACTCAATCAAGATAANGAATTACAATGGGTNAAATTTGGAGCATTAGGTGCTCAATTAACAATCGAAAGAATCTCAGCTGATAGAGANGTAATTGCTAATGGAGCNGAAATTGAAATTACCGCTTGGATTGCTAATGTTGGAGGAGAAACAAATTCAGAATTTACCATTGCATTCTATTCTGGAAATTCTGAAACTCCATTCTCAACTCAGAAACTTAATGGAATTGCTGGTGAATCAATCCCTGTTAGTACAACTTGGAAAGCAGAAAAAGGAATTGACCGAATAATTGTAGTTGCTGATTCAAATAATAATATAATAGAAGTTGATGAATCTGATAATAGCGCAAGTGTTGGGATTTCTGTTGAATATGCTTGGGGTATGGGATGGGTAGAGAACGCAAGGCAGAACATGTTAGCAGTTATCGGAATTATCATTGCATTAATCATACTACCAATCGTTGCATTTGTTAGTATGAAAGGAGCCATTACTGGAAAATCAGAATTGTTTGAAGATGACTATCTATTCGATGACGAATATGATGATGAAGAATATGACGACGAAGAATATGACGACGACTGATGCCGGTTCCCTTTTCATATACAACTAACTCGCCCAACTTAAATTGGGGGTTCTGATTTGCTGACTGATTTCAGTGCCCTAAACAACAAATTATATGATTTAACAAAAAAAAGAGGTTGGGCTCCAACTCCAATTCAAGCAGCATCACAAAAACAATTACTAGCAGGTGATGATCTTCTACTTATTGCACCTACAGGTAGTGGCAAAACAGAAGCTGCAGTTATGCCATTATTGTCAAATGCAATAGATAATTCATGGGACCCACTTTGTATTCTATACATTACACCGCTTAGAGCACTGAATAGAGACATTGACAGAAGAATCGCTGAGATCTGTAAATCAGTTGGCCTAAATGCAGATGTGAGGCACGGAGATACTACACAATCACAGAGAACAAAACAATCTCGCAACCCTCCGCATTTACTTATCACAACACCTGAAACTTGCCAACTACTATTGTATGGGAGTAAATTGCGTCAAGGATTAAAAAACCTAAGAGCTGTTGTGATTGATGAAGTACATGATTTGGCGGCATCTGAACGTGGTTCACAATTGAATATAGCACTAGAAAGAATTGATGAATTATGTGGTAAAAGAGTTCAAAGAATTGGTTTATCTGCAACTGTTGGGAACCCAAAAGAAATGGCCGCATGGCTTTCACCCAATGCAAAAGCTTGTCTTGCATCGGCACCACGACCTACAGAAATAGAAGTAGTTACAGAACCAATAAGTGGAGAAGATAGAGCACTGTCATTAGAATTGCATGTGTCTCCGCAAGGACTTGCCGCGTTACGTAAATTATCAACAATAATTAAAGAAAGCGCACCCTGTCTAATATTTGTTAATTCAAGAAACACTGCTGAAACAGTATCACAACGACTAGGGAAATTTGATGCTCAACTTAACATAGGAGTACACCATGGATCTTTGGCTTCAGAAACCAGAAAAGAAATGGAATTAGCATTACAAAAAGGAGAATTACATGCACTTGTCTGTACATCTAGTCTTGAATTAGGGATTGATGTAGGAGCAATCAAACAAGTTCATCAAATTCAATCTCCTAGGGCTGTGGATAGATTATTACAAAGAATTGGACGTTCTGAACATATTCTTGGAGGAACTTCCAAAGGAATTTTATTGTGTTGGAATAATGATGATATTGCTGAAGCTGCTGTAATTTCACGACGCGCAATAGCTGGAGAATTGGAAGGCGTAGAATGGCGAAGGAAATCACTTTCAGTAGTTGCAAATCAATTAGTTTTAACATCTGTTGCAGAGAAAATTATTCCATTAGAATCTGCATCTATCTTAATTCAAAGAGCAAGTATGTTCTCAGACTTAGAACATAAGGAAGTTCTGGAATTATTGAGAATATTAGACGACCGGAGATTAATACGTTTAGTAGAAAATTATCTCGATTCAGACCCCTTAGAATGGCCACCAATACTATGGGAAAAGATTGCAGAAAAATGTAATGATTTGCCAAATAAAAAACCTAAATTTGAGGAAATGGCTGAGATAAATGATGAGATAAAAGACTCTTGGTCTAAAGCACTAATATCATCTCTACCTAAACAATTTAAAAATGGCTGGTTTAGTCCTGGTTCTAGAAGTAGAAATTACATGCTCAATCACTTAAGCATGATTGCTGATGAAACTAGATATTCTGTTCGCGATGCTGTTACTCGTAAAGCATTAGGAAATGTTGATGAAACATTCGTGTTATCTCTAGATTCTGCAGGTAGTGAAGAAGATGGGAATCCTAGACGTTTTGTTATGGCAGGCAGAACTTGGGAAATTGTTGATGCAGATCCTGAAAAAAGTGAACTCTTAGTGGCACCAATTTCTGACCAAAGTTCTGCACCTGTCTGGGCGGGAGAATTGCCACCAGTACCTGCAGAGATTGCTCAAGAAGTAGGTAATCTAAGATTAGCCATTGCCAAAGATCACGGCTGGGAAATTGAAGAACAACAAAATGATGATTGGGGAATAAAAGTCAATTCTTGGATAAAACAACTACCGCCCCAAAATCCAGTTTCAGATTACCCCCTATCTGATGCATCTATTGGAAAGATTACTCAGAGTGTTGCAGAACACCTAGATGCTACTGGATCAATTCCACATTCTAGACTACTCACTATTGAAAGCCGTAGAGATTCCTTGGTACTAAATTGTAGCCACGGTAGTAAAGTGAATGCAACTATAGCTCATTTCTTACAAGCAATGGCTTCAACCATAGATGGGAAAAGTGGACGGACGATAATTGATCCTTATCGTATTACTCTACAAGTCCCTGCATTAACATCAGAATTGATAATTAATTGGCTAACTGAAACACCCCCCGAAGCATTGAGAGACATTATGAGAATGACTATCCCCAATGGAAGGCAACTTCGCGCAAGATTAGTTCAAGTATGCAAAACATTTGGGATTCTACAACGCGGAATTGATCCACGAAAAGTGAATCTGCAGGGAATAATTAATCGCTACAGGGGGACTTTGGTAATTCAAGAATCATTAGACAAACTGTTTCATGACAGAATGGATATTGATTCTACTGTTAAATTATTTGAAGCCATTCAAGTTGGTGCTGTACAAATACAATGCACACAAAATGGAAATTTAGGAATTACTCCTAGGACTGAACGAGATTTACTGTTACCAAATTGGTCTGATGCCGAAGTCAGGACAAGATTAGAGCAACGTCTAATGAATGAACGAGCAGTATTAATTTGCCTAGCTTGCAAATCACGAATAAGAACAAGGGTTGCTTTGTATGGAGTTAAACATCATCACTGTGAATGTGGAGGGACAATGTTAGCTACTGCCCGCGAAGAAATTGAAGAACGATTGGCAGAATGGATTGAATCAAAGGATGATAAGACGCGGACAAGAATGGAAAGAAACGCCCAACTTGTTCAACAAAGAGGAATCGAGGCAATAATTTGCTTAATGGCAAGAGGAGTTGGGGAAGAAACTGCAACAAGAATATTGAACAAAGTACCCAAAGGAAAACAAGAAATGATGTTGAAAATCATCCACGAAGCGGAATTAAATTATGCCAGAACTAGAAGGTTTTGGGGTTAATTTCATTTTTTACACGGCATTTCTTTGAACTAAGAACCTATCCCCGATACAATGTTAATTGGGATTACTGGTCGCAATGCCTCTGGAAAAACAACTATAATCGAATGGCTGAAAGACAAAGGTTTTGGAATTAATTCGTGCTCTGATTCAATACGCAATTGGCTAAGATCTAATAATCAAGAAATCACTAGAGATAACCTAATCGAGGGAGGAAGAAAACTACGAGCAATGGGGGGACCAGGAATATTAGCTGAGATGTTGCTTGATGTTATTGAGCCCGGTAGCAATCATGCTGTTGATAGTATACGAACACCTGCTGAAGTTGAAGCATTAAAAAAAAGAGAGGACTTCTTATTGCTTGAAATAAGAGCGCCACGAGAGTTACGCTGGCAACGATTACTTGAAAGAGGCAGAACTGGAGATGCTGAAACATTTGAACAATTCTCAGAACAAGAAGAATCTGAACTTGTTGCCCATGATGAAAGTGGTCAGGCATTAATTGCTACTGGAAAATTAGCAGATGTAGTAATCCATAATAATGGAAATATCGAAGACCTGCACCTTCAACTTGAACTATTAATGAAAGAATACTCTTGAATTAATTAGTAATTCCTACTTTAAATCACCGCGTGGGTCCTTAGGACCATCTGTTCGTTGAACTATAACCCCATGATTTTCAAGATAATCCACACCATTTGCTCCACCAAAACCACCATCAACGACAATTACTCTTGATACTCCAGAGTGATGAATCAATTTAGCACACATCATACATGGCTCACCCGTAACTATCATCCAGGCATTTTTTGTCGGAACCCCATTAGCCGCTGCGTTGCAAATTACATTCATCTCTGCATGATGACATCCCACTTCAACCCTAGTTCCAGAAACTACTTTTTCAGTATCTCGCAAACAAACATCCCCACCACATAATTTTCCACCACCACGTGGTCCACCATTGTAACCATCCATCAAAATGACGTTCCGCTCGGGATCAACAAGAAGAGAACCAAATTTTGCACGAGGACAATTACTTGCTTTGGCTAAAGCAAGACATTGCTCGATTCGGATTTTCAGATGCTTCTCCTTCAAATTAGCCACCTTGCAACCTTTCGTAATTGAGTCGCCCTATCATTATGTCGTCAAGTCCAATATTGATTTTCGGGCACCGGACGTAATACAGTCATTGAATGTACATCATCTAATCCCATGGCCTCAAGTAAATTTCCAACTAAATACAAACTACCCAATGCCAATATAGGTTGTACCGGTTTCACTCCCGCTAATTCTAATGCTCTTTCTAATGCAGCAGAAGGTTGGGGGTGTTTCTCAATAAAAATAGAAGCTCCTTGAGATTCCAATTCATGTAGTAATTCTGTAGAACTAACTGCTGGCCTCCTACCCTTTTGTGGTTCTGTAACTAAAACATGCTTAATTTCACCATCAACAATTAATTCAATTAATGGTTGAATAAAGCCAACAATATCTGATTGTGGTGTACAACCAAAGATAATGACCCCCGGGGTTGGATAAATGTCACTTTCCATTTGAATGCGAAGTTGTTCGCAAACTTTTTCCATTCCTGAAGGATTATGAGCAGCATCAATAAGAAGTGGGACGCCTTTGTACTCTAAGCGTTGCATTCGGCCTGGCCAAACAGTGTGCAATACCGCACTCTCAACCATTTCAGCTGCATCGTGATAATGTAACATATCTAATGTCATCTTTGCAAGTCTAGCCGCTTCTTTTTGATAAGGAGCCCAGCCATCAAATCCTTCGAAATCAGGAATGGGTCTATGACTTTCATTAGCCATATCAAATCTAATACCCATTGCCCTATCATATCTCCACCACCAAGCTTTGCTATGATCTACTACTGAATTTTCTATCGCATTTCTTGCACCATCATCATAATTCCAACGAGCAATAAATAAACACCCAGGGCGATAAATTGCAGCCTTTTCAGTAGCTATTTTTTCTAAAGTATCTCCTAAAATATCTGTATGTTCTAGTGCTAATTCAGTCAGAACACATGCATCTGCATAGCATAATCTAGTGGAATCTAATCTACCGCCAAGTCCAGTTTCAATAACAGCCCTATCTACGCCTGCTTCTGCAAAAGCCATCATAGCAACTAAAAAAGTGACCTCGTAATACGAAGGCATGACTGATGGATTTTGATCTGCCGCATCCTTTACCTTTTGTAGAATTGAATCAAAGTTCTTAGTAGAAATCGGAACTCCATCAATTCTAATTCTTTCTTCAACAAAACAAAGATGAGGAGATGTGAATAATCCGCAACTTATTCCTGAAAGAGATAGAGCATTTGCTAATATTACACAGCAAGAGCCTTTACCATTACTACCTGCTACATGAATTGAAGGGAATTTCATTTGAGGCATCCCTAATCGTGTTAATAGAACTGATGTGACTTCTAAGCCTGGACGCATCCCCATTGTGCGTAAACTTTCCATCCAAAAACG
>PBXQ01000007.1 GCA_002727675.1 Thermoplasmata archaeon
CAACAGATCCTGCAACTAATTCAATATCTCTCCTAGGGCCTAGTATTTTCACAATCATATCTAGAAGAACGGCTGAATCTTTTCCTCCTGAGATACAAAGTAAAATAACGCTTGGTTTTCCATCAGCCTTAAGGGCATTTTTTGGCAATAATAACTGTTCCTTTAATGCCTTACTTACTCTTCTCCTAATAGAATCTGCAAGATGCCTATGACATAAATGTACACCACTATATCTTTGATGTAAAACTGCTTGATTTTTGCAGCGGCTGCAAGTTGCTACATTTATGCTACTCATCAATAATTGCGTCTGGGCTTTTTGTTTTGAATTGAGCGCAAAGGACGATAAACAAATTTTCTAATTGAAAAATGAATTTTCTAATTGGTATTTTCAATAATAAAAAAGTATCTAATCTATGGATTTTTTAATCACCAGATATGCAAAATATATTCAGTTTACGCAGAAATTATCATTTTCCAGTTGGCGAATTAATTTTACTTTACAAATCGGCCCTTTAGGGGCCGAACGTACAAAACCTCTTGAAGGCGTAGTTAACCTGATGTATTTTCAGGGGAGCACATGTTAGAGAGACTACTTGCTACATTTGGACGAATTGATGGCGTCCAATCAGCAGCAGTTGTTGATGCAGATATGAAACCAATTGCTACTTTTCAGACACCTGAATTAAAGGGGATTGATATTTCTTTAGGGATACATGAATCGTTACGTGAAGCTAGCAGAGTTGCATCGGTTTCAGGCATGGGTGGCATTGAGCAGCTTTGGGTGGAATCTGATTCTGGGAATTCCATCTTGGCTCCTTTATTAGGCGGATTTGTGCTTTTTGTTTCAAGTCATGATAAATCCAATATTGGAAGATTAAGACATGAGATTAGGGCTAGGGCGCCAGTGATTGAAGATTTAGTAAGGTGATGAAAATGTTTGAACTACCACAAGGAGAACCAATAGAAGGAGAAATGGATTTAGGAGTAGATATTAACGTGTTTTCGTTTGATTTTGGAGCAATATCATATTACAAACCCAGATCCAAAAAACCAGTTGGTCATAGGTTGATTTGTGCTGGAGATTCAGCAGGTTGGTTATGTGGTTCTGATAAAGGAAAGAAATTTCTTGCAGGAGAAGCCGCTCGTGTTGAATTAAGAAGAATTGCAGGTTCTGTAAATCTTAGAGAAAGGGGAGTAGTTTGGACTCAATCAGAATTCGAGCAAGTCGCTCGCTCTTTACTAGAATCGTTTGTAGACCCTGCAACATTGGGTACTTTGCTACCGATGCCGCGAATTGAAGGCCATATCCCATCCAAAGATTTGGCATTATTAGTTGAAACATTGTCTAAGAGTGAAGTAACTCGTGGTGTTTGTGGGATTGAAGGAGGCATGCTTGTACACATGGAAGGTGAACTTCCTGTTGATGCAGAATCTTTTACAATTATGATTCAAACTCACTTGGAAGGGATGGAAAAATTAGCTAATGGTATGGAACAAGAAAGGCCACTCGCAACTTCTATTTCATTGGTTGATGGTTCATTGTTAATTGCCCCAGCAGGCGATGCAGCAATCGCCGTTTGGACCAATCCTGAAGCAGATCATACAGCATTATTGGCTAATGCGGCAGCACTTCTACGAACTGAATCAATAGGACAATCTGCAGATGATGTAGGAGAGCCATTGCCTCAAGGAATAGTTGTTAAGGACTCAAAAAGCGGCATTGATCAATTGATTTCTTCGTTGAAAACAGCAAAAGAAGAGTCAGTAACGGGCTATCTAGAGTCTTTACCAAGGGATGGAGTTAGCATTGCCATCACTTTAATTGAGGGTATACCAGTTGGGATAAGAACACAGGGGATAGAAAGTACAGAAAAGGCAATTACAAACGCAACATCTTCATCAAATCGTCTCCAACTTGTTAGGCTTGACAGGGCATTGAGATTAATACTCGGTACCAGTACTGTGGATGATTGGTCTCTTCAAAATATGTGTGAAGCAATTTCATCTTGTAGAACACGTAGTGAAGATCGCCAAAGTTTACTTAAGGGTAGATTAGAAACATTATTTGGCTTTGAACTTGGTTTTGAGTTGATGGAAAAGGGCCGTCAATTATGGAAATTAATTGATGATGGTGATGGTAAGACTGGACTTCCAGGTACAACTAGAAAGAGCTTAATGGGTCCCGTTGTCGCTGAACTTCAAGTGAGAATCCAAAGTCAATCTACAGAGATTTCTAAAATTAATGCGGAAAAAATGAAGGCTTTGGAATTGGTAGAAAATACCCGAATACAGCGGGATGAATTGAAATCCGAGTTGGGTGCACTTCAGGAATTATTAGAAGAGGGCCGGGATGATAGGATATCTCTTTCAAAGAAATTGGATCATTCTGCAGAGAAAATCCGAGATGAACAGAAGGCATCTTTAGAGCAATCTTCTCGTGCTGATCGTTTGGCTCGTCGTGTTTCTGAATTAGAAAATCAGATTAAAAATAGGGCTGAAGAATTAGCATCAGCATTGGGTGAGATGGAATCAAGACAACAACTTCTAGATGCTTTGGAAGGATTATTATCCGAAGAAGTGAGGGTAAAAACAGAGTTGGAAACTGCAGAGTCACGGCTATCAGAAATTAGAAGATCAATCGATGATGATGAGAGGGTGCAAAGAGTTCTACACGAGCAAGTGGGTGCACAGAGAGAAAGGCACCGCCAATCTCAGGCTGAAGTGAATGAACTTGAGAGGCAAATTGAACAACGCCGTGATGAATTAACTGCATTAGAAGGTGATTTGCATTCGAGTCGTGGGATGGTAGAGGATGAAAGGATTCGTTGTGCTGAAATGGATAGGAAACATACGTTGTTACAATCAGAATTGAGGGAATTAATGGAAGAAAGGCGCCAATTAATGCGTGAGCTTGGGGATTTAGATTCACGCAGAGGGTCGTCTGAGGCCGAACTTAGAATGTTGATAGAACAGGCTGAAAGTTTGGAAGAAGCTCACTCTTTGGCTTTAGCTGATATTGATGAAGCAAATAGAATCCGTGCCCGTTTATCCGAGGAGCCTCTTGCTCGTGCATTATTGGGCGATGAAGGCGGCTTAGCTATGTTAGAACCTGTTTTGGAAAGAATGACATCTGCACGTTCTCGTGGATTTAGTGTAGTACTTCTAGATCGGGCAGTAGAACGAGCTTTACAGGTCATCCAACACACAGTAGATGAGGTGGCCCAGACTCCACGATATTTACTATCTACTGAGGTAATGGATTTACTTTCACAACAAGCACCTGAAACAGCAGATACTGTTAGAAGTTTAACCAGGTGGTCGGTCCAGAATCGTTTAGAACACAAGTTATCTGAAACAGTTTCTAATGTTGTCTTAGATTTAGAGAACCTACTGAATGAATATGAACAGTCAGTTACTATGTTAATGCATCTTAGGGAAGTACTTCGTCAAATGGTAGAATTGGGACTTCCTTCTGAACAAGTAACTCCATTAGAAAATATATCTCATATGCCGGAAGCCTTGCCTTCGGTATCTAAAGAAGTTCGTAGATTGATTCAGCAGGCGTTGGATGATATTTACATTGAATCAGATCAAAGAACAACGGGAGAATCAGTAGGATTAGAACAAACAGTAGAAGTTCTTGAAAAATTAAAATATCGTTTAGATGTTAGTGGATTAACGGGTGAATTGCCTGTTGGTGATTTATGGAACTTCCAACATAGTGGTATGTTACCTTTCGAGGTACACCAATTAACTGCAATTGAACGTCCAGAGATTAATGATTTGGCTATTGCTCACATGAACCCTAATTCTCCCGAAATATCTACTAGTGTTATTGATGATAGTTCTCGTATAGAGGTTCAACCTACTGATTCTAGCCAAACATGGGAGCCTATTGATGCACCAGATGATAAAGATGGAATTGATTTAACAAGCAGAATGACTGTGGGTCTGCCCTCTGTAGAAATATTGGGTACTACTGATGAATTAAGTGAGATTAGTGAAATTGAAAAGCAATTGGCCGAATTAGATTCAGCAGCAGGAGTGAGGGAAGAAACTGTTAACGGCGTCCCCCCTCCTTCAAACCCTGAAATTCGGTCAGAATTGAATTCATTGGAAGACGAATTATCTGACTTAGAATTATGAGGTGGTATCTTGAATGAATCAAATGATTCATCAGAAGGTGCGAATCCTATGCCGGGTGTACAATTAGAGGGTCAACAGCAATATCCAATGCTCATTGAAAAAATAGTCACATATGCAGTAGTTGCCTCATCATTTTTGTTGATTATTCCTGCATTATCTGCAGATCTTTCTTTGCCTACATTTTTGCAATATATTTTGGCGTTTTGTGGATTGCCGATTGCTGGATTTGCAATAGCGAGGTTATTGATTATTCCAATTCATAGAGTTTCTACAGAACCTACTCTGGAGAGTTCAAATCAGGAAGGCGGGACTCAATAAACCCTACAATTCGTTGCCAAGGAAGAATATATTTCATACCTGCAACGAATATTAACATGAGCATTGCTGAAATAACTTTACCATATGTTAGTTGTAATTCCAATGATTCTTGAACCTGGCCACTCCATTGGGATGATCCGAATATCGCAACAATATCTAGAATTAAATCATCAAATTTTAGCGCAAACATTGCACAAATGGAAACTAAGGTAAAGATACCAACAGTATGAATCAAGTGGCCATTAAGCATATTATCAAACTGTGTGACGTATTCAGGGTCTTTCTTACATGATTCTGGTAGGCGGAAGGCATACTCAAGGTTCCTAATTACTGCGAATCCTGATTCAGAATATACTAGCATTAATATTGACATTAATAACAATGGCCAAATAGTTTCTGAAACTAGGCCCCCCAACATCATTTTTTCACTAATTTGAGGGCTTATCGGGTTAAGGCCTAGGTCAATATATACAGTCACAGCTTCAAATGATAACAATGCGTGGATTCCAAGGTATACTAGAGTAGTTCCAAGTGACCATCCAATCATTCTCTTAGATAACCCCCAAATACCCATCATACCAGTCCACAATGGAATCATGTAAACAGCGACAATGAAAAATTGGGTATAAAGTATCAATGGATAAACCAAAGTCTCTGCATGGTTTTTTGAAGCATCACTTGAAATTGGTAAGTACAATTCCCAATTAGATAGCATTCCCCAGAACCAACCTAGCAATAAACGACCAGCTAAGAATAGAATTAGTACGCTCAATCCACCTAAAATCACCCTTCTTCTAAGTTGGGGTGCTTGTAGATTAAGGAAAACCCATCCGGCAGTTATCAACCCACACAGTATTATTGGCATATAATACCGGCCAGGTCCATCATTCCCCTGGCCTGTAAGGAAATCAGGAATTGGCAAATCAAAACCACTATCTCCTGATTCCGATCCTAATATATTTTCAAACAAATCTAGTGTTAGAGTATGATCTAAAGCAGGACACCAAAGAGCAGCACCTTCAGAATCAACATTCGTAGTATCACAAGCTCCAAAGTTAGAACCAAGTTGTAGGTAAAGCCAGATTAGTGTAAGTGTTGCAATGGTTTGAATTGCTACTACTTGCCATTTAATGCGAAGTGATTTCAAGTGTAGGGTTTTAGTCCCCTCTCCTTGCAATGCTACTTCATCTGCCATTCTTTCACCTCACGCCATTTTGACTTGTAGAAGTGCCTGAGATAACTCTACATCAGGCATCCAATCAATTACTCTTGCACCAAAACCTGCAAGTGCTGTTAATCTGTTTTGTCTTTCTAATTTCATAACTTCGTAGGACATACGGGGGATTCTTGAAACTAGTCTTTCATAGTCTATACTACTCGGACTTAGGACTATGACTTCGTGACCACGTCCAGCCAAATCTCTTACTGCATGTGGTACAGTACCGTCACCTTCTAGACTAGAAATGATGAATACTGGGCTTCCACGGCTGAAACGTGGTGCTAGAGCGTTGGTGACTGCTTGTAGTGGCATATTTCCTCTAGGTGCAACTCCTGCTAGACTACTTAGTATCTTGAAGTGTTGTTTATCTCCGCCATCTGCGGGTAAGTATGAAAGTTTGTCATCATAAACAGCTAAAGCAATAGAATCTCTTCTTTGTAAGAAATAAGCAGATAGGGATGCTGCTGCTATAGTTCCCATCTCCAATGGATTTTTTAGTACAGTTCCAATCCTAGATACATCTCTACTATCGAGAAGTAAAAATACGTCAGTAACAGCGTCACGACATTTTTCATTAACCATTAATTCACCAGTTCTGGCAAAAGCTTTCCAGTTGATATTCTTGAACGGGTCGCCAGGAACATATTCCCTTAACGAATAAAATTCAGTGCCAGGCCCTGGTGTTCTAAGTGTAGTTGCCCCAGTATACATTTTTGGTGTTTTACTTCTGACCATTGCTTCCTCTACATCTCTGACTTGAGGGAAAACAATGATGTCAGACCGATGATCAACAAACATTTCATTAGAAAATAAATTGAACGTATTTCGGAATCTTATAGAAACAGGGCCTAAAGAAAAATGGCCGCGTAGTGGACATCTCAAAACATAACGAATTCTTGTTGTTTGCCCCGCTCCAAGGTTAATCATCATGTAGTTTAATCCACTTTTCATTTTCATCTCGTGGGGTACGTTGTCAAAAATCTCGAGTAATTGAGTTCTACGTCGTGAGTTGTTAGTAATTGATAATTCAACATATAAGTCGTCTCCTTTGTACAGATTATCTGCAGAAAGGGTTCTCACGATGTGTAGTTCACCGTGTCCTGAAACCCACCCATTGATGGCTAGGAAAGAGATGAATGCAATTCCAATTACCATTAATTGGAAATTAGACATCATCATTCCAATTAGGACTAATGCTATCCCTGAGGTCATCATTAGTGCTGCTTTTCTAGTCCACATCTCTAATTAACCCCCTTACTTTCTACCCCACATCTTGATTCGTTTTACAACGGCCACTAATTGTTCTAGGGAATAGTTCCGATCTTCAAATACGAATTTAACTAAAACAGGGTCATTTATCATTTTCTGTAATTCCCTAGCGGGTAATGCATCAAATTCATCTCTTGTTAGGGTATTTAGATTTCTTACTCTTGAAAGAAGGACCTGCTTAACTTTATTTGCTCTGCTATAATAGCCATAACGTCTTGAATCTCCAAAACCATAGTAGATGATACTAAACACATGTCTCCACGGTTCTGGGTCGGTTTTTCTTATTATTACAGCCTCAAATGCAATAAATAATGTCAGGAATAGAAGCAGCATTGCCATCCAGTCGCTAGTGAAATAGACTAAGAGGTAGTAAATTAAGTTGTAAGTATCTCCCATAAATGATGTTTGTTGATGCAGACTTTCATCAAAAATTACCTGCGCATTTTCACCCCCAGAAAGAGTTCCATTTTCATCGTATAAAATTGCTTCAGCAATTGCATCTAGTGCCCATTTCCTGTTATCATTCTGGTCGATTGAGGTTTCTTGAGATCCGTATAAATTTTCATAATCGTATACCGAATTAATTAGTAGGCTACCATCCGAGATAAAATGTGCTTTTCCTGCGGTTTTATCCTCACAATTACGAGATAAGCAATATTTGATGTATACTGTAAATGGTCCTTGCATATCTCCTTCAAAACCACTACCAGCAGGTCCTACAGTAAGATCTCCATCATCGTTAATGTCTAAGTATGAATCAGTGCTAGAGAAACCTAATCCATACCTGTTCTTTTCTTCGTCATCAGAATTTTCTGGGTCAAAAGCAGATGGGCTGTTTAGTAGTAAATCATATCCTGGATCAAAATCCCATGGGGTTGCACCATTCCCAGTAATATGGTGAGCACATAAGCCAGCTTGTTCTGCTGAAATAGCCATTGTTCCAGGGACTCCAGGGTGAGTTGGGTCTGGATCTATCAAATCGACAAAACCATCTCCATCAGAATCTCTAAAACAAGGATGGTTCCAAGAATTTGAAATATTTGAAGTATATTTGTAACTGTCAGATGAATTTATCCAAATATAATTGTAATCTAGTGTCCACGCACCAGCATCATACAATTTATGCCCACTGTATTCGATTCCAAAAGCTTCAGCCACCCCAGAACTGTAACCAAAGTCGTCCATCACTATGATAGTGCCGCCTCTTGCAACAAAGGAGGTGATAGCCTCTACTTCACTAGTTGTGTAACCATCATTTTCTTTCATTTGTATTACATTTTCATCGCCAGTAAATCTTGGCAGACTAATGGTGTCTTTCTCAACCCCGGCTATAATAAATACAGTTTCTTCAGGATTTTTTATTTCATGTAGGAGGAGGGGGCTACTGACCAAACTGTGAGTGTCGACTCCCATTGAATTTAGATCACTTCTGAATTTGGAGATATCATCCCAATCGTTATCATATGCTGAAAGTTGAGAATCTGTTGGATTAACAAAACTACCTAACAAAGTGACTAGTAATAGCGCTAATACCACATAAAATGCGAATAAAGTAGCCCCTCTACGAAACTGATGTGTGTTCATTCGGGCGAACAAATCTGCTGGTTTCATAGCCATCACAACACCCTCTGAACCATAGGTTCAACTCTTCGACAACAATGGCTACCTTAATACGGTTGTGTGTTAGTGAATCTTAGATATATCATCGATTTAATACTATTTGAGTACCAACTCTATCAATTTCATTAGTAGGAAGTAACATTAATCCTGATTCAGAGGGCCATGGCAATAAGTTTGAATCTATGTTTGAAACTAATTCAATTACGAGGGTCCCCACTGATCCAGTACTCAAATCTAACATCAAATCAGCAACAGTTCCAAGAGCATCACCTCTAGAATCAATGACCGTCAAACCGATGAGTTCTCTCCCGAACGTTGCTGTCATCAATACTGCCTCATAGTAGGTTGGACTTGAAACCTCTTATTTTTATTTTGAAAATATATTTATTTGCATATTAATTAAACAGACTCAATTCCAGACAAGGTATCATTTCTTTTCACTCTTTCCAACCCACTAGTTAAACTGACTTCTAACTTNGAATAGTAGTCTAGCATTTCTTGTGTTACAGTNGGGCGAACTCTACCTAATGCTTCTTCGAAGAATTTCTTGGTAACAGTCTTCTTTCCCGCTCTCATAGTAATCAGTGCAGATTNTCTACAAACAGCTTCGATATCAGCGCCTGTATATCCATCTAGTTTTTTGGCAAANTCAATGATGTCAAATTTCCCCATAGGCATTTTTCTTGAATGAATAGTTAGAATTTCTTTCCTACTTGCTTCGTCAGGTGGTGGGATATGNAGAACTCTTTCAAAACGACCAGATCGTAGTAATGCTTTATCAATCATTTCAGGTCGATTAGTGGCAGCAACAATNACTACTCCTTCTAGTGCTTCAACACCATCGATNCAGGTAAGTAATTGGTCAACCATTCTGTTTGTGACTTGAGAGCCACCATCTGAACTAGATGCTGAACGGTGAGCCCCTATGCTTTCAAATTCATCGAGGAAAATTATGCTAGGTGATGCTTGTGCAGCTTTCTTGAAAACCTCTCGTATAGCCCTTTCCGATTCTCCAATCCATTTAGAGAATAATTCAGGCCCTTTTACTGTAATAAAATTAGCTTCTGCTTCAGAAGCAATNGCTTTGGCAAGCAGTGTTTTTCCTGTNCCNGGTGCTCCAAATAGTAAGATTCCTCTAGGTGCTTCAATACCAAAGTGTTTGAATAATTCAGGTTTAGTTAACGGCCAATCAATACTTTCCTTTAGCCGTTCTTTCACCTCTTCTAGGCCCCCTACATCATCCCAACTTAATTCAGGTACTTCAACATAAATTTCCCTTAGTGCGCTAGGTTCAACATCTTTCATAGCTTGCTTAAAATCATCCATTTGCACTTCCATTTTTTCTAGAACTTCTGGAGGTACTTCTTCTTCTTCAAGGTCTATATCGGGTAGGTATCTTCTCAATGCTTTCATGGCTGCCTCTCGTGAGAGCGCTGAAATATCAGCTCCAACAAAACCGTGAGTATTATTGAGCACCCACTCTATGTCAAAATCATCTGCAATTGGCATACTTCTAACATGAATATCTACAATTTCTCTTCGCCCAGTTTTATCAGGTACACCAATTTCTATTTCACGGTCAAACCTTCCAGGCCTCCTCAGNGCTTGATCTACAGCATCTTGTCTATTAGTAGCCCCAATTACAACTACATTGTCTCTACCCTGCATCCCATCCATTAAGGTGAGAAGTTGAGCAACAACTCTTCTTTCAACTTCGCCAGAAACATCTTCTCTTTTTGGTGCAATACTATCTAATTCATCAATGAAAATGATGGCCGGCGCNTGAGCAGCGGCTTCTTCGAAGAATTCACGNAGTTGTTTTTCAGATTCTCCATAGTATTTACTGATTATTTCAGGTCCATTAATTGATGAGAAATGAGCATTTGTTTCATTGGCAACAGCCTTTGCAATCATGGTTTTTCCAGTNCCGGGTGGGCCATGTAGAAGGACTCCCTTTGGCGGGTCAATACCNAATGTGCGGAATAAAATTGGATGTTTAAGTGGCAATTCAATCATTTCTCTTACTTTTTGTAATTCATTTCCAAGTCCGCCTATGTCTTCATAGGCAATACTAGTTACACTANCATCATCTTCATCGTCTACTGCTTCATCTTTTAGTACAATATCAGTATCAGGTAGGACTTGAACAATTCCTTTGGGGACAGTTTGCATAATAGCAAAGGGTAGTGCTTCAGCAAATAATGTCATTCCGGGAATAAAAATTCGGTCACCAGCAACAACAGGTCTTTTATTCAACCCCCTCCGTGCAAAACCTTCAATTCCGGGNCCAAAACGAACTTTTTGTTTGGAGGCCATTACGGGTGAAAGAATTAATTTTTGGCATGGTTTTGCTTCTACTTTACGAATTGTAACATTAGTTCCTAAAGATGCTCCTGCGTTTTTCCTAATTATCCCATCAACACGAATTAATCCATGGTTTGCATCTTCAGGGCGGCAACGCCAAACAATGGCAGCTGTTGTGTTTTCCCCCTTTATTTCAATAACATCTCCTGGCTTTAATCCTAAATCATTGTCAAATGGTACTCTCGCCCTACCATGCCCNACATCACTAGGTATCGCTTTTGCTACTTTCAATTCTAGTGTTTTTTTGCTATCTTCTGCCATCTCGCCTACCCCGGCTACAAACTACCGGATTCACGGACTCACTAAAAACCATGCAGTCTAGAATCCACTTTTTCCCCTTCCTGAATGATTCTCAATCCCGCGGAGTATTCATGAACAACAGTCATCCCCGTTAGTATATGACTCATGTCTTGGAAGTAGGTTTAGAATTTCTTGAAGCAGATAATCCAAATGGTTTGCCTAAGGTGAAAGGATACAATATAATTAATGGGCAATTGACAGAATCAAGTGATGGCTCAACATTTGAATCATCTAATCCAGCTAGNATTACTGATATTTTAGGAGAATTCCCTCTCTCTACCAAAGAAGATGTNCATTCGGCATTAGCAGCAGCAAGAGCCACATTTCCAAATTGGTCTGCAACTCCTGCTCCAACGCGTGGGCAAATAATAGGAAATATGGGACGTTTATTAATGAAATACAAAGATGAAATTGTCCGCCTTGAAACTAGAGAGATCGGTAAAACAATTAAAGAATCAGCAGGTTCTGTTCAAGAAGCAATTGATACTTGTCTTTTCTTCCAATCAGAAGGCCGTAGATTGTACGGTCAGACAGTTAACTCTGAATTACCCGATAAGGAATTATTCACTTANCGTCGGCCATTAGGTGTTTGCGGGATAATCAATGCCTGCAACTTTCCAGCAGCAGTTCCATTTTGGAAGATGATTCCAGCCATAATGTGCGGTAATACATGTGTGTGGAAATCNCCGCAAGATGCACCTNTGCTTTCATTTGCTCTGGCTCGAATAATGCACGAAGCCGGTCTTCCTGACGGCGTGATAAATCTAGTACATGGAAAAGGTAGTGGTGCNGGGCAGNATCTTGTGGATGCAGTTGATGAAGGCTTAGTCAACAAAATCTCGTTCACTGGCAGTACTGCAGTTGGCAAAATGATTGGTGAAGTTTGTGGGAGGAATCTTGTGTCGGCAAGCCTTGAATTGGGTGGAAAAAATCCACTTGTTGTTATGCCTTCAGCAAATCTTGAGAATGCAGTTGAAGGTGCTTACTGGGCAGCATTTGGAACAGCAGGGCAGCGTTGTACCAGTTTGGGCAATCTTATTATTCACAAAGATGTATATGATCAATTCATGGAGATGTTCATGGCTAAGGTAGAGGCTACAGTAATTGGTGATTCTTTGCGGAATGACGGTGTGCTATACGGCCCCATGCTTTCTGAAAAATATGCCAAGGATTTCCTTGCTGGCGTGGAGATGTGTAAAGAAAGTGGAGCAACTCAAATATATGGTAATGGTAGAATTACCAATGATAACAAGCCCGAAGGATTCCAAGGTGATGCTAGTGAAGGTGTTTACATGTGGCCCCATGTTTTCGTGGATGTGACTCAAGACATGGAGTGTTTCCATGAGGAGATTTTTGGCCCAGTGGTGACTATTGTTAAGGCAAATGATTTCGATCACGGATTAACTCTCGCAAATGCTAGCCCATACGGACTTTCGAGCGCAATATACACAAATGATCGTTTGGAAGCATATCGTTACAAAACCGGCATCAAGGCAGGAATGACGGGAATCAATAATTCCACAACGGGGGCAGAAGCCCACCTACCGTTTGGTGGTGTCAAGGGGTCAGGAAACGGAACCCGTGAATCAGGAATCTGGGTTATTGAAGCATACTCATACTGGCATGCTGTCAATGATGAATTGAGTGGCAAATTACAACTGGCTCAGATGGATGTCGACGAAATAGAGATAGAAGAAGCAGAGGTTGATTATTCNTCTTTAGCTTGAGGTTTGTATATGGAAATCACAAGAGAGACTGTTCGGCTGGCCTTGTATATATTCGGGCCATTGATATTAGCTTCCTATGTGTTTGGAATTTATCGCATGGATGATCCAAATCAATTATGGGGTGGGATTCCAGAATCATGGCGCCCCCTTAACGTGGCTTGCATGTTTGTTTCAGCAGCGGGTTTTTTCATCATGTTTTGGTTTTTTCTTTATCACTGGGATACTTCCGTAGTTGAATCAATTCAGTGGCCATGGATGGAAGGGAATTCAGGGGGTCACACACGATTACTAATTTCATTCATGTTAGTTACAATTCCATCTATGTTGTGGCTTGAGTTAACAGCATATCATATTTCTAGTGGGACTACATTTAGTCAATGGCTTGTAATAGGTAATCTTTGGTTGGTATGTTTAGGTAATATTCTTCTTGGCTTACTAGCATTCAATGCTCATCAACAAGAAATAGCCTCAGATACAATTTGGCCATTAATTGGGGCGTTAATGCTTTCTTTTCAAGTGATAGGCAATGATGGCATTATTTGGGTTATCAAATATCCATGGTGAAGAATAGTAATATTTTTTGTTATAGGATTATATCGCCACATTCTGGACATTCCATTCCGGGGATGAAAGCACCAGGCATGAAACCGCATTTCAGGCAAATACTCAATGGTTGGTAGTCCATTAGGTATTCTAGAGGCACGTCACATTCAAGCCTAACGGCTCCAAGGCCTACTTATGTTCCATATTACACGTGAGGGTGAACTACCAGAAGTTGAGCTCCGTTTAATACTAATTGAGCGGGGTAAAGATGGCTGGCCAAAACTTGATGATGATGAACTGAAAAAACGATTGGAAGTAATTAGTAATTCAGTAACGCTTGAAGAATTACGGGAAGAGCCAGATGTTGCTGCATACCGTAAATTCTACTGGGGTCTAGGGATAGACCCGACTAAGAAACGGCCTTCAGCCGAAGCTCTTGTTCGTAGAATTATTGCAGGCAAGCCTTTTCCAAGAATTAATTCAATTGTTGATAGATATAATTTGATTTCAGCAGAGAATAGAGTTAGTCTTGGTGCATTTTCAGCTGATTATTTGACCAACAAAGAAATCATCATGCGCTTAGCCAAAAAACATGAACCATTTCTCGGCATTGGTTATTCAGAATCTAAACCATGTGTTGGCAATGAATTGGCTTTGGTTGTTGATGATGAGATTATTGCCCTTTATCCTTATCGTGATAGTCATAATTCTAGAATAATGGGCGATGACGCTGCTGTTTTATTCACATTGTGTGCCGTGCCAGGTCTTGAAATTTCTAGAATTGATGAAGCAGAAAAAGCATTATTATCTGAATTTGGTAATGTTGATTTGTGATGTGGTAGTAGTGAGGTTGATAGAATGTATGCTACCGGGCCATCACGCAGGAGTTGGTTGAATGGGTAATCCGGTCAAATTACCAATGAAAAAAGGGTTCGGGGCAACTGACAGAATCGATGCTTGGTGGAAAGGCCCCACAGCCATGGCATTCTATCTTGGTTTCATGGTTGTCTATGCTACATGGCGAGGATTTATGGAAGCAGACTTTTGGATATTTTCTGAATTTGGTTTATCAGGTGGTCAAGGTGGGCATGCGGGTACTATGGCAATTGAAGATAAACAAAGCCATGTATTGAGCCCATTGTTCAGCCCGTTGATTATTCCAGGAGAGGGTGGTCTCGGCGGCCCAGTTCCAGAGTTTCTTTGGTGGATGTCTCCTGCGATGTTCATTTTAATTTTCCCGGCTGGATTCAGGGGCACTTGTTACTACTATCGTAAGGCATACTATCGCGCCTTCTTACAACAACCTACTGCTTGTGCTGTTAGTAAACCAAAATTGCCTCCTTGGAAAGGATACAAAGGTGAAACAAAACTCTTGGTGGTTCAGAATTTACACCGCTATTTCATGTATGTGATGTTAGCATACCTTCCAATACTTTCCTTCGATGTTTGGATGTCTATCAATTTCCACGAAGGAGACAGCCATGCATACGGATTAACCGTGGGGAGTCTAATTCTACTTGTAAATGTCATTATGCTAACAGGCTATACTTTGGGGTGCCATGCCTTTCGTCATATTGTCGGTGGTGGGTCAAATGATTGGTCTTCATCACCCGTTGCTAGATTCAAATATAAATTGTGGAATATTAGTACTATTCTAAATGAGCATCACAAAGATTGGGCATTATATTCTTTGTTTTGGGTAATGTTTGCAGATTTTTACGTCTATGCTTGTACTATGGGCTGGTGGAATGATTATGTTTTATGGGGTGGAATGTGATGTCTGAAGTTACTACGCATGAATATGATGTAGTGATTATTGGAGCAGGCGGTGCTGGATTAAGAGCTGCAATAGAGGCTACCCGTGAAGGTGTTAGTGTTGCTGTAATCTGTAAATCAATGCTAGGTAAGGCACATACTGTCATGGCTGAAGGTGGTGCAGCAGCCGCATTGGGTAACAAAGATCCCAGAGACACATGGGAAATTCATTTCCGTGATACAATGAAGGGCGGTAAATATCTCAATGATTGGCGTATGGCAGAGATTCATGCTAAGGAATCACCCGATAGAATTCGTGAATTAGAACAATGGGGTGCAATTTTTGATAGAACGCCTGAAGGGTTAACGAACCAACGTAATTTTGGTGGTCATACTTACCCACGCCTTGCTCATATAGGGGATGCAACAGGACTTGAAATGATTCGCACTTTGCAAGAAAGAGGTATCCATAGTGGGATGGAAGTTTTCATGGAATATACTGTTAGAAGGATATTTACTAATGGTGACAAAGTTACTGGTTGTTTTGCTTACAATAGGACTGATGGTAGTTTACATGTTTTCAAAGCAAAGTCGATTGTTTTGGCAACCGGTGGTATTACTCGTTGTTGGGCGGTATGTTCTGGTTCTTGGGAATATTCTGGAGAAGGGCATGCTCTTGCATATTGGGCGGGGGCTGAAATGGGTGACATGGAATTTGTGCAATTCCACCCAACTGGAATGATTTGGCCCCCCAGTGTCCGTGGAATATTAGTTACTGAAGGAGTCAGAGGTGAAGGTGGTATGTTAACTAATTCTGAAGGTGAGAGATTTATGTTCAATTATGTTCCTGAAATGTATCGTGAAGAATTTGCTGATTCAGAGGGTGAGGCTATGGATTGGGTAAATTCGATTGTTGCTGATGAAACTCCTACTGCACGTCGCCCCCCTGAATTACTAACTAGGGATGTAGTTGCTAAAGCAATTAATTCTGAACGTGAAGCAGGTAGGGCAAGTGAACATGGGGGTGCTTATCTTGATATTTCGTGGAGGCCAGAAGAACAGGTCAGAAAGAAATTACCTGGTATGTATCATCAATTCATGGAGTTGGCTGCAGTTGACATTACTAAGGAAAAAATGGAAGTTGGCCCAACAGCTCATTATGTGATGGGCGGAGTCAAGGTTGATCCAATTACTCAAGAATCAACAATATCAGGTTTATTTGCTGCAGGTGAGGCGGCTACTGGATTACATGGTGCAAACCGTCTAGGTGGTAATTCGCTATCTGATTTGGTTACATTTGGAAAAAGAGCAGGACAATATGCAGCCCAAAAGGCTTCTTCAGTGAATGAATTTGAAGAAATACCAGCAAATGAAATTGATCAAGTAGTTACTGAAACTCTTGCTCCTTTAGGGAGAAAAGGTGGTGAAAACCCCGCCAAGGTTGTTGAAGATTTACGAAATATGATGCAAGAAAAGGTTGGTATAATTCGTCAAGGAACTCAACTTCAAGAAGCATTAGATGAATTGGAAGGATTTCGTTTAAGGGAGGCAACAACTTCCCCGGGGGGTACTAGAATTTACAATCCTGGTTGGCACCAATCGCTAGAGATTGGGGCTATGATTGACATTAGTAAGATGTGTGCCATGGCTGCTTTATCTAGAGAAGAAAGTCGTGGAGGTCACACACGTCTAGATTTCCCTACGCCTGATTATGGGTATTGGGGTAAGGTCAATAGCGTAATTGTAATGGATTCTAATGGTGGAATGAATTTGTCACATATCAAATATCCTCCAATTCCACAACATCTCAAGGACTTGCTCGATGCCGATGATTTACATGAGGAGGAATAAATTTGTCAGATGATGTAACATTCCGTGTATTTAGAGGTGAACCTAATGATGAAGGTATTCCTATCGGGGAAATGGTTGATTACACGGTGGAAATGGATGAAGGAATGGTGGTGTTAGATGTCATCCATAGTATTCAAGCAGAGCATGCGCCTGATTTATCATGTCGTTGGAATTGTAAAGCAGGTAAATGTGGCTCTTGTGGGGCTGAAGTAAATGGCAAGCCTAGATTGATGTGTATGACTAGGATGGAAGATATCCTAGAAGAAACACCTGATGGTTCCCCAGTAGTAGTTAAACCAATGCAAGCTTTTCCTTTAACGAAGGATTTAGTTGCCGATGTTCAATGGTCTTATGACTTAAATAAAACAATTCCACCATTACAAGGTCCAGATGAAGTTGATTGGAAATTTAACCAAAATGAAGCAAACCGTATCCAAGAATTTCGTTCATGCATTGAATGTTTACTTTGTGTAAACACTTGCCATGTAATGAGGGAACACCATTTATTCGATGAGTTTGCTGGTCCACGCTTTTTTGTTCGTTTAGCTAATTTAGAAATGCACCCAATGGATCAAGGAAATAGGTTGAGTAAGATTAAGGATGAATATGGGATTGGTTATTGTAACATAACTCGTTGTTGTACCGAAGTATGTCCTGCTGGAATTAATATTACAGATAATGCAATTATTCCTTTGAAGGAGAGAGTGGTAACAGAATACTACGATCCCCTAGCATGGGTCGCGAAGAAAATAGGTCTACGCAAATAATTAATCAAATTTATTTTGATTTATATGGCTTGTACTATTTTTGTATAATGTTTGAATTAGTTAAGGTGGTCAACACGTATTTTCTTTACATTAGCTTTCCAAACTTTGTCAGGTAACCATTCAGGCCCATTGTCGGGTTTCCTAACTTGCTCCCTCCATCCTGTGAACACGTGCACGCGTCCTTTTCCTCCGCGCTCGCGCAGATGAATATCTTTCTCTCCACGACTTGCAGCCTTCAGGGCAGCGCCCCTTGGTTGCTTACTCGCAAATACTTGGCTCGTATCTTTACCGCCCTTCATTAGGACGAAATATCTCTTACTCATTTTGGATAGCCTCCGTGTTACTTGCGTATTTGTAGGTTATTTAATCATTTCTTGCAAAAAGCGGCGTACTGCACTACATTTTGAGGAAAAACGGCTTAACGATAATTTCAATCAGGTATGAAAAATGTAACTTTCATTAAACTATAATTCTGCGCCTGCAAGGGTTTTTGTATCGTTGACTCCTTCTATTGATCTAATTTTTTCAACCACTGCTGCAGCAATTTCGCCCATTGATTCAGAACACATTTTTGCTAGTAAATCATAATCACCGAATAACAAAGTAGCATCTTCAACCATGTCTAATTCTTTTACAATTTCATATACATCCATTTCTGAACCAGGTTTAACATTGATGAGTACGTAACCTACAGCCATGAATGTCCGACTAGTATTCAACATTCAATCCTTTTGCAATGTTCATTCTTCTTCACTGTTTAAAATTTGATTTACATCTGGAACCAATTCTTCGTTAATTACTTGGTCCTCTAATAATCCCATTGCCATTTCAATCAAAGCAATATTTTGTTCACCTTCTAATCGTGAATCACTAGGTGCAGCCCATTCAGTATTATCATGCAAGCCATCAGTAATCACATCTAATTCATTCTCTTTTGATTGATACAGCATAAACAGAATAGTGGTGATAATTATTATGAGCATGGTGCTAGAAATTCCTATCACCATAGTAATAATTAGTTTTGACTTAGGTTCTGAAGATATATCATTTACGATTATAGATTGATTTGAGTTGTTACTATGATTATTGTTGGTGTTTGGAATAATATTATTTTTCGTGTGAGCTACTTGGTGGCCTTGTGCATCTGTACAACCAATGGTTGATGAAAATGGTGCTCCGCTAACTGGTGGCATCCAATTCGTAGAAAACACGCCATTGCTATCTAAAGGCCCCTCAGATTCCATAACTGTTGTACCATTAGTATCAATTATCACATAGGTACAGTGAGTTCCTTGGTGTCCATCGGTATCAATTACGAAAGCTCCCATGGGGCTGATTTCACCAACTGTAAAATTACCATATTGTTCAATTATCCTTGGTTGTGAGAAAATTATCTCTATACTGAATTCTCCAATCCCCCTCAACCCATCAATATCTGTGGCAATAATTTGTAGTGTCGAATCACCTGATGTGAAACTATTATCAGCATTGAGGATAAATCTCCAATAAGTGTTGTTGGTCGAGTTAGGGGTTTTACAATCATGCCAATTGAAATTACTAGATTGCATGGACTTAATGTTACCTAATTGTGCTAAATTGAATGTAACTTCATCAATTATTCGATTTTGCTCAATAATTACCCAACCACGTACATCTGCTCCTCGCGTCAAAGGGATTTCTTCAGAATTACAAAATTCAATTCCTTCAATAATTGGTGGTTGTAGTTGTATTGGCCAGTTCTTCTGTATTGTAATTGTGACTCCTCCCTCTGAAGAATCGGTAATTTGTAGTTCTATTTCGAGGTCCCCGTAGACTAGTCCAGATTCAGGGGGTGGTAACATCACTGAGTGGTTGTAAAACAAGGACCCCTTTGATTCAACAGAACCCTCAACATAATTTTCTAAGTGCCCAGGCCATTTGTATTTCATGTGATAATTATAGTTTGATAGGAAATCATCTGGGTCTGATAAGGAAATAATAATTTTCTCATTAACACTTTTAGCTAGATATTTAGTATTTCCATCCAAGTCAGAAAGTGTGATTTCAGATTTGAATGGTTCATTTATTATTGGAACCATTCTAGTTGAAAATAAAATTCCTTGTGAGTCATAAAGGTAAATTGTAGCATCATTATTGCTATTACTACCCCATTCAATATGCCAAATTGCTCTGTAACAAGAAATATCTGTGAATTGGCTTTCAATTTGTTGAACTGCTGATACATTCCCCAAATCTGAAATTATCATAGGGTATTCACTTTGTGGGTCATGGTCTGGATCTACAACACAGGCTTTCAAAATTATATCAGTCCCCCTCTTTACTCCATTGGGTGCTATGCTAGGCAAACCAATTGCGCCACTCCATAATTCATAGTCAACACCTTCAATATGGACTCCATGCCAATTATGTGGGGAATTGGTGATAGTAATGGCGCCATTTAATTGTAACAAAGAAACTTGAGTTTGCTCATCTTTGACTTCAGAAATTAAATCCAATTTGCCTAATTCTATTGATGGTGGGATTGTTAGACTAGAATACCAATCGATGTAATCACTACTACTTGAGTTAATGAATGTCCAATTATCTCCACTTTCATTCAACCTCCAACCTAAACGAACTTGAGTAACTTGAAAATCATCTTCAACAGTAGTGGTGCAACCAACAGTCCCTCCTCTATGTATGGACCAAGATGAACAAGTCAGTCCCAATACATTTGGTGGCCCATTTATTTGTGTGTTAATTACAGCAATATTATTATTTTCATTTCTTTCTGGATTTAGCCAATTATTAGATGAATAACGAATTACGTATTCATTAAACCCAACCCGCTGAGGCGTCAGGTTGATTGAAATCATTCTTCTCGAATCATAATCATTCCCGCTAGGCATTTGTAGTGATACATTTGCTAAGACAGAATTTCCATTTCGATCTATCACTTCTACATAGCCATCTACTAAACCGGGTCCAATATTTTGTAATATTACATCGATGCTTCCATTAATTCCAATTGATAGAGTCCCATTGGTTCTAACTCCTTCTATTTCCACATCATGGACTAAATCAGAATAAGGAGCCATTTTTGGGTCACCTACAACAGTACCCATCCAAGAGATCATGGGATTTGCAGCATAGTTTACTTCTGCGAAATTATATCCGTTAGCGTAGTAAGGTAGTAAAATATCAGGGTCGCCTATTGCTGTTAGGTAAGGCTCGTAAACATATCCTTTAACTCCCGAAACTCCATCTTCAAGTAAATCTGCAACCAAACTTTGCCCATAACTGGAATTAAAAATGAATGTTCGTCCGCTAGTGCTCACAGCTGTTTCAGCAATGCTTCCATTTAGCCACGTAAAATGTGGTCTTATCGGGTACAGTTTTAATGTGTCAAAGAAAATTGAACCATTGTATGTTCCGTCAGTTAATTCTGCAACTTGGCGAATAGAAAAACTAGTCGCGAGCGAATGTGGTCGGAATCGTAGTTGGCGACTCTGCCAACTATCTGAAAAATCTAGTCGTTCAGAAGAATTCAGTGAGATAGTAGTTCCATTTGAATCATATGATTCAACTTCCAACCACCATTCACCTTCGATCCACCCTTCTCTCATAGAATAGCCATCGAGAACCCAAGCATGGTTTGGGTCAATAGGGTCGCCAGAATTCAAAAGAGTGACATTTTGTTCTACATAAGTTACAGTGTTGTTGGTAGTATTGAAACTAGGGCAAATCCATACGATTTCATCATTTACTTCTTCCACTTCAGAACTTGTTAGTGCGGCATCCCAAATTTGCACATCATCAATGGATCCTGTGAAAAACGTGTTGCCTGCGCGATTTACACCAAATTTGTATATCTCTATGCTGTTTACTGTTCCATTAGGGACACTTTGATTTAGAACTTCTATAGCATCGAGATAGAGTGTGACTCTGTCATTCTCAAAAGTGGCAACTAGATGCTGCCAACTAGTAGAATCAACTGCTCCAAAAATGTATGAATTATTGTGGTATAATTCCCAGTTCCCTGGGCTTCCTCCTCCAGTTTGAATTTGGAAGGAATTGTCATCCCCTGCTACATCATTTACAGCAATTGCTGACGAATGGCGTGCTTGGCCGGTATGATTAGCTTGAACCCAAAGACTGACTGTGAAATCAGTTACAGAATCTTCAATATCAATTCTTGCCTCATCATCTATGCCATCGAAAAAGGCGCAATTACCTAGCACACAACTTCGCCATTGACTTCCATTGGTACCTGTAAAGTTTAGGTGTGCAGTTCCTATAGAATCGTTGGCAACATCTCCGCTGGTTTCATCAAATTCCCAATGATGAATCAAATCAGATTCACGAACGGGGATACTACTGCCTCGGGTTAAGACATTAGTTGGTACAGTTTGTTTGGAAATACCTGGTCCTTCCCATTTTAGTTCTAAACCAGCATATCCACCGTGTTCAAAAAATTCAGTTCGTAACCTATGTTCTCCTGCACTTAACCAAACAACTCCTGAACGTTCTTGCATTGCATGATGTCCTTGATTATCAACAATTTCTACATCATTAATCCACAGTTTGGAGCCATCATCACTTCGTAGATAGAATGTCCAATTACCATCAGTTGGAATATGGATTATTCCTGTATGCCTTGCGCTCCAGTATTCAAGAAAACGACTGTCCAATCCAGTCCATGCATTTTGAGTTGATGGCCAGTCAATATTGGGTTCATGACGAATAAAATCAGGTGTTCTACCAGATAGATTAACCATCGTGCTCACATTGTATGTGATTCCATTATTGTCAAAATATTCGGCAAGTAAACCGTTAGTTGTCGAGGCATCATTGGCGCCACAAGGTGCATCTTCAAGACGCCCTTCCATGGCCGCATTCCCATTCTTTTTTGTTTCGGTTTGTCTAGTCCACCACCATTGTTCCCCTGGTGAAAGGGAGGGTCCAATACCATCCCAATATCTTGCACCGGTCGACCAACTACCATCCGATGTATCGTAACCAGAATTGGGCAATAGATTTCCAGCCCACGAACCATCATTACTCCCCCAACTCGCATACATTGAAACATTATCCATATTGGTTACATAAGTCCCATTTTGATTAAAGTGAACAGGGAGCCCCATTCCAGACATGGTCTCATTTGTCGTGTAGAGTAAGTCATTCCACCATTTGTATCCTGAACCATTTCGGTTTGTGGCTAAATCTAATACAGTTAACCCATGTTCTCCAAAACTATTGTTCGCTTTGGTAATTAAGCCCAACGCGGTATCAACATCATATCCTGTTAAACGGGTGACAAGATAGAAACCCTCTTCTTGTCTAGAAAATTGTTTCATTTCTTCGCCTGCTCCGGGGCCATAAGTATGGCTTGCCCACCAATTTTGGTGTATTGTAGAATTGAAAGCTCCATTAATCAGGCCAATTTCTGAATCAAAAGAAGCTTTCCCGTTGCCCGGTCCATTTATTCTTAGGGGGATGCCTTTTGTAGTAACCAAATAATTTAATTCTGTAGTTAAATTTCTATCTGAAATCATTTGTCGTAATGGATCTGCAAAATAAGTATCAAATTGACCGGGGTTAATTGTTTCTTCAGTGGGCGTGCTTTCATTATCAAAAAGAAAAATCTTCTCAACTGAAATATTTCTTGCTGCTACAAATGCATAGCCAATGGCTTTACTATCTTCGCTTTGATTATTGATTAGAATTCCTACATCAGAATAATCAGTATAAGATAGGAAGGTGAAATTTTCAGGGACTGCAATGTTTCTTAATGGTGATTCATTCCAGATATCAGTGCTAGATGAAGCGCTTTCATTAGCATTGATTGTCACCTCTGGTTGGTGAAGGCCGGCCCAAGGCATAATGACAAATAGCATTGCAATGAATAGGCCACTGCGAACTCTTTGCACATTAATTGAAGCGTCTGCATTATTCAATATATTATCGGAATCGTGTGGTGGAAAAATTATTCAAAAAACACCACTTTTTTTATTTTATAGCGTTGGGTATATTGCCGACGGCCTCACCTGCCCATTACATGGCGGATGTATTTCTAGCACGTCAATGTAAAAATGGCTTGGTAAAAGTCATCATTGGCGACATTACAAAAAGTGATGCAGACGTATTGGTTACTACTGCAAATAACCGCCTAGCAGGGAGGGAAGGGATTGATGCGAAGATTCATACTAAAGCAGGTGCTTCTTTAAGAGAAGCATGTGATAACATTGCAGTTGAGAGGCGCAAGGATAATCTGCAGCCTTGCCCTGTTGGTACTGCTGTTGTAACGGATTCATTTGAACTTGAGGCAAAGAAACTACTTCATGTGGTGGGTCCAGATTGCCGCCGTCCTACTCAAGATGAATCACGTCGTAGTTTATTGAAAAAGGCGTATGAAGCAATGTTTGAGAAGTTAGCTGACTTGGACGAAGTTCAATTGGTTGCAACTCCTCCATTGTCAATGGATGTATTTGCTTACCCTCATCGCGAGGGTGCACGAATGACTATGGAAATTGTTCTTGGTTGGATGGACACATCTGAGGATATAGGTGTAAAAGAATTTCAAATTATAACCCAAGAAATGAATTGGATTAATAATCTAAGGACTGTATATCGTGAGTCAGAAGACCAATTTGCTGGAAAAGACATTACTCGTGAATATCGCTAATTCACTCTTCTTCACTAAAGGAAGTGGTTCCTCCTCCTCTTCTGACATTTTTCCACTGCTTACCCACATTGACTGCCTTTTCACTTGGCTCCCATTTGTCACGCTTTCTTTCGTTTCTAAAAGGTAGGCGATGCATGACTCTTCCGTCATTAGTTGTGACTTTTTTCAGCATTCTTTTACCAAATAAAAAGTATATGATTTTTCTTTTCCAATCTGGCCTGAATAAATTAGCAATATAGGGCAAGCCGTCTTGTTTTTTCTTTTGATCCTTATACCAATTTACTGCAATCCGTTTGAAAGTTCTATCGCCTACACGATTCATGAGCCACCTATTAGAAACACTGGTTTTTACAGTTGGAAGGATCTTTTTTCGTACCTCTTCATCGTATGTTAATTCTCCTAGTATATCTTTAGCAGCAAATACTCCACTAGTTATAGCGTATCTCATTCCGAATCCCCACATGAAATCTTGTAGTCCACCAGCTTCGCCAACATAATGCCGTCCTTGAAATGTATATTCCTGATTAATGGTGAAATCACCTTTCCCCCCAACTCTTTTTATTGGCTTTCTTTTTAAATCGGGATAATGTTGGTCATACCAAGCAATTGTTTCATTAAGAAAACGCTCGCTTTTTCTTTGTTTTCTCCAAAGACAAGTGCAAATTAGTCCTATGCCTTCTATCACAATAAGATAAGCGTATGCACCAGGAGCTAATTTGTCATTAAAATGAAAAGTTACATGGTTTGGATGATTTGTTTCAAATATTTCTCCAAAAGCTATTGCGGATGTGTCTTTTGGTCCGGCTGCAACAATTTGACATTCTTCTGGTGCAATTTTTGTATTGTAATGTATTGTTGCTCCTGCCGCTATTGCTTGTCTTTTCAAACCTTGATCAATAGTATGATGTGCAGTCCCTCTTTCAACCACTCTAAATGCTATCTCAGGGCTCCAAGCCCTAGTAATTTCATCATCAGGATGTATTACATCTACTTCATGGAAGGGGGTTACTCTAAACTCATCAGGGTCAATTCCCCATCCACGCAATTCATCGATAAAATCATCTTCGCTTGTCCAATTCTCTAGGCCTTGGAAATCCCCATCAAAACGAGCACCAGAATCTTCGCGAATATCGTAGACATGAACCTCTTTTCCTGATTTGGCAAGAATTATTGCTGCGGCTAGCCCAGATAGTCCGGCGCCCATGATTTTGATAGTTCCCCCATCGTCTCCGGCGCCCCCCATGTGGCTTACGAAGCACTCTTCAACCATCAAAGGTTCGCTGGGGCGAATTTAATGAAGGGGGGGTCTTTCCTACAATTAAGATGCCCGATAATCCCCGCGTAGTCGTAATCCCTGCACCAGATGATTTGAATTCAGATCATGTAATGAGCAAATTATCAATGGATGGTTGCGGTAGTGTCGTATCTTTTCTAGGAATTACTCGTGGCCAAGATGATGGTGTTAAAGTGGAGGGCTTGGAGTTCGATGCTTGGGAAGAAAAATTACCAATTGTTCTAAGGAATTTAGGGGAAAATGCAATATCAAAATTTGGGGTTTATTCTGTGGCAATGGCCCATAGAGTTGGCCATGTAGGAGTGGGTGAGCCAATAGTTGCCATTCATGTAGCTAGCCCTCATCGTTCAGAAGGTTTTGAGGCTTGCAGGTGGTTGATAGACGAATTAAAAGAGCAAGCGCCTTTATGGAAAAAAGAAATACGTGCTGACGGCGTCGTTTGGAAAGGTGGTTTGGGTTGAGCGAAGGTATTGATGCTATAGTGCCAGTGGGGCACAAACCAATTGTAAGTAGGGATGCGGTTGCCTCGGGTTTACTCCACCTTTCTGAATCTTCTTCTGGTGCAATTATTGATGGCCTTGTAGCAAAGGGCGATGTATTAGAGGCATCCACAATTGCAGCAATTCAAGCCGTTAAAGAAACACCTAGGATAATACCTCATTGTCATGTGATTCCAATTGAAGGGTGTAATGTTTCATGGTCTTGGGAAGGAACCTCTCTACGTTGTACGGTTGCGGTTTCAGCCCATTGGAAAACGGGTGTTGAGATGGAAGCCCTTGCAGGGGTGACTTCAGGGCTATTATGCGCTTGGGATATGGTCAAATCAATGGAAAAAGATGAAGATGGTCAGTACCCTAATACAAGAATAGATTCCATTGAAGTAATTGAGAAGGTAAAGGGCGGATAACCGTAGTATTGAGAACTAAGACCCTCTCGCAAGTACATGGCGAAGACCAGTGATTTGACTTCTCACTTTGTATCAGCAACTGAAAAGGCGGCAATTGCCGCATCTGAATGGCGGGGTCGTGGCGATGGAAAATTGGCAGATGCAGCGGCCGTTGAGGCAATGCGTGAGGTGTTTGATGGCGTACCTTTTGATGGCCGTGTGGCTATAGGCGAGGGTGAGAGAGACGACGCTCCTATGTTGTGGATAGGCGAGCCCCTTGGTTCACTACAAGGTGTTGCGGGGGCGTTACAAATCGATATAGCAGTAGATCCGTTAGAATGCACGAATCATGTTGCCAAAGATTTGCCAAATGCTATTGCAGTACTAGCAGCAGCGCCTCGTGGTTCGCTACTTCACGCACCTGATTGTTATATGGATAAGTTGGCCGGTCCTGCTGAAGTAGTTGGAGAAGTTTCACTTGAAGCAGATGTTGCCTATAATGTAGAAGCAGCAGCAGCAGCATTAGACAAATCAGTAAATGAGTTGAAAGTTGTTGTCATGGATCGTGATAGGCATAAGGAATTAATCAAAACACTCAGAAACCTCGATGTGTCTGTTCCTTTAATTGGTGATGGTGATGTATCTGCTGCATTAGATGCTGCAAGCCCACATAGCGATATCGATTTATTGATGGGTGTTGGTGCAGCTCCGGAAGGGGTCATAACAGCAACAGCAATGAGAGGTTTAGGTGCCCATTTTGAAGGCCGCCTAGTTACTACGAATGAAGATCACGAACGTCGTGCTCGAGATATGTTGGGCGATGATATTTACAGATTATGGGGGCGTGACGATTTATGTTCAAGTTCTGATGCATTGTTTGTTGCTAGTGGTGTTTGTTCTGGATATCTCCCCGGTGTTGAAGATCTCGGCGATAGGGTTGCAGTCCATTCAGAAGTAATTGATGTTAGTGTGGGGACTCGTAAGTTCATTAGTGCTGAATACGGTAAATGAAATGGATTGCCTTGGCCCTTTTATTGTATTTCTATTTGCGATGGCTTGAAAATACTAGGCCGGCTCGTCATGCACGGGTTGAGTCATGGATACGAGAGAACTTGAGATGAATGCAATGAAATTAGTTTCCCCGGGCCGTGGGATTTTAGCGGCTGATGAAAGTACTGGGACTATGGGTAAACGCCTACTAGGTGTGGGTCTTGAACCAAATGAAGAGGCACGTAGATCATATCGTGCAAATCTTTTCTCTACTCCTAATTGTGAATCTGCAATTAGTGGGGTTATCTTGTATGACGAAACTATCAGACAAAATATGGATGATGGTACTCCAATTTCTGAATTTCTTACATCTGTTGGTATAATTCCTGGTATTAAAGTTGACACGGGTGCTAAAGAATTAGCAAATTGTCCAGGAGAGAAAATCACAGAGGGATTAGATGAATTGAGGGAAAGATGTTCTGAATATTATCAGATGGGTGCTAGGTTTGCTAAGTGGAGAGCCGTAATTACAATTGGTGATGGAATCCCTAGCAAGTCATGCATCTCAACAAATGCTCATGCACTTGCGAGATACGCCGCAATTTGTCAAGAACAAGGTTTAGTCCCAATCATTGAACCGGAAGTATTGATGGATGGGTCGCACGATGCTCAACGTTGTTACGAAGTAACATCTGAGATTTTGAAAGAAACTTTTTCTGCTTGTAAAGAACAAGGGGTTCACATTCCCGGAGCATTGCTGAAACCAAACATGATTATCTCGGGCAAGAGTTGTAGTGTCCAAATTCCACGCCAAGAAGTGGCTGAATTGACTCTCAGATGTTTGATGGAGAATGTGCCTTCTGAGTTACCAGGGGTAGTATTTTTGTCTGGTGGCCAATCAGATGAAGATGCTACTGCCCACCTTAATATTATGAATACAATTGATTCAAACCCACCATGGGAATTATCATATTCTTATGGGCGAGCTTTACAAGCATCAGCGTTAAAATCATGGGCGGAAGGGACGCCAGAAGATAGCCAACAATCATTTGCTCACCGTGCCAAGATGAATAGCTTGGCAAGATATGGTAAATGGAGCGAGGACGCTGAGTTGGAACAAAAATTATAATTTTATAATTTTTTGTTGTTTTCATTTTGAATGATAAATGGCTCGCCAGGGGTCCATTCAGGATCCTTTTCCTTGACCCAATCTACAACAGCCCATTCACAAATTTCATAGCCACCAGAGAGGATACCGCTTCTCTTGATGTAGCCCACTTTGACAATGTCTTTATCTTTTGATAAAACGTTACCTAATTGTTGACTGGTGGTGCCGTGGCGCATTGTGGTATTGATGTGTTCAAGAATTTCTGCTGTGTTACGGGGCCTATCTGATAAGAATGCCTTAATCTTCTGTCTAATTCTAACGGTCTTCATTTTTTTTTTCACCTTTCCTCTAGTCATTTTTCGGATCTTGGCTCGCTCCCCATTCACCGACTAAACCAAGGGAATGCTGTTGCTGATATAACCGTTACCACAGAAGAAGAGTTGTTGTTACTGGTTGTAACATATAAAGGACCCTGTTTTTGATTTTTATTTGCGGTGAGTTAGTAAAACCATACTTTCTCCAGTGGAAATATGTAATCAATGGTAACAAAAGAAACAATTGAAGTACTAGGTGTGCCTCCGAGTAAACGTAACGATAATTCAGGTTTGGTGTTAACATGTTGAAACAAGTTGAACGCGCCCCTCATCGCCGTATACGTGGTAGATATCGCCGGATGTTACTTGATCATCTTGCAGATGGTCCCTCTACTGTGAGTGTTGCAGGAAAAGAAGTTGGCTTACGTTTACCTCATGCTTCTGCAGAATTGAAGAGAATGAGGGAAGAAGGGCTTGTTCAATCAGATTCAGAATCTGGTCAACGTGGGGCTAAGCAACATTTAACTGCGGCAGGGAGGGATTTATTGACCTCTGATGAATTAGCTCGTTTAGAAGGAGTTGGTGTCGGAGAAATACCAAAGGGCGCGGTTGGGAGACTATTGGCTAATGATGGTACACAACTTCTCATTGCTTACATCAAAACATTGAATAGTTCTTTGATTCCAATCCCTAAGACCACTGAACTACCACAAAATGATGAATTAATTGACTCCACTGGAAAACATGGGGTGAATTCAGAATGGCTTTGGGCTGTTTCTAGAGAAGCAGAGGTTAGGTGGTATAATTCAGAAACATTTGAACGAGTTACCCCTCCAAGTGAGCAAATTAATCAATCATTAGCTGATTGGGTAGAATCTCCTCCATTAGTTGGTTTGATTCGTGCTCGTCTTCTCGATCCAAGACAACCACTCAGATTACCAATAGGTAGTTGGTTTGGTGAACCAGAAGATTCTGGGTGGCCAAATTTACCAATGCCAATGGGGTCTTCAGATTCGTGGGTTCTGGGTTTTGCTCATGAGTCAGTTCAACCATTAATATCTCAGAGCCCAATTTGTGCAATAATACCTAATCGTCTTTCAACAACTAGTCTGTTGTCATCATATTCGGGTGATGCATTAGTTATAGCCGAGGCATCGTTATTGGGGAGGAAAGGAGATGCTTTGCCCTATTCGGTACTTGGTTCATGGATCCATAGGGCGCACCCAAGATTATCTGATGTTGAAAAAAAGAGTCGTTTAGAGGGGTTATTAGATGCAATTAAGAAAGGCCGCAAAAAAAGGAGTGGTGTTTCTAGGGTAGAAGAATCCACATGGAGAAAATTTCAATCTGATTGGTCAAACCGAAAATGGAGGAAATATGGAAGTGGAGATAGTACATTGTTAGATGTGCAGGGGCTCTCAATAACTGCCTGGTTATCATTAATCGATTGGTCTTTGAGTAGGGTTGGCCAAATCCCAGTGGTTATTCAATACCCACCTAATCATTATGATGCAAATCAAATTCACGCATTGTTTGCTGATAATAGAACTAGATTAGTCATTCTAAACTCCGAGCCAGATGAAAGATTAGCATACCCTACAATTCGTCTTGATCCAATTAGGCCACATTCTTGGTTTAGATTACAATTGGCAGGTGATGTAGAATTAGCCTACAAAGTATCTTCTCGCGCCCCGCCTAGTTTTTCCTCACCTCCTCCTGATTGGATATCCCCTTCATCATTTTCAGAATTACATAATTCTGTACAAATAGCTACTGAGGCAGCGGGCAATTCTTCTCCACCGTTAACTAATTTAGAATCATCTGAAGATATGAGGATGTTTGCTGCAGTGCTTAGGTATCCTATTGGGGATGGAGATTGGGCAGATAGAATAGAATCATTTGATCCTCTTGCAGCATGGATAGCATGCCCCAATGAAAACCGCTGGTCAATGTGGCGGAGACAAGGAAAAAACATAGGTGGAGACTGGATTGAATTATTATCTCCAGACTCCGTCCCAATAGAGAATATTTCTGAAGTTGCTGCATATGCTACTATGGCTTGGCAAATTAAAGCACAGAACTTATTGGCAAACAGAATTCGTAATGAAGAAGACTTTTCTCTTAGATTAAGAACGATAATAGATTCTCAAACAGTTGATGAAAAAGCAATTTCATGGTTAGTCTCTACATTGCTTTCACAGGCGGCTTGGTTGCCACCAGAATTATCTTCAGATTTGGCAAAATGGGGTCCTCAATATTTGGTAACTGCAGCTCCAGACAACATAATCCCTTCTTTGCATGGATTAAATTGGCTTTCACAACAAGGTAAATTAGATACTAGTTGGGTTAAATTATTTTATGATTCATCATTATCATCTGATTCTTTCAAGGGATGGCGTTCATTGCTAAGTTTGATTGATGAAGATAGAGAACCAAATATATCTGAAATAGACAAAATCACCTCTTTGCCAATTGATTGGTGGGCTGCGTTTTCTCCATTATTATTCAAGATAATTAGTGATAATTTGGATGGTAAAGAAATATTACTTGGTGGAAATGTTCCTTGGGCTGCAGCATTATTCCGTCCATTGGGGGAAAAGCATGCGATCCCAGGATCCAAGGATATTGAGCACCTTGGTTGTCCTGATGATTTACTAATTCGTTTAGATAAATTGTTACAAGGAATTGAAATCCAATCAGAGTATCCAGGTTTAAGTGAGTTAATTGATATGCGTGATTCAATCAGAGCAATTACATCTGGTGCTTTACCTACTATTGGCAAAACTCATCCGCATGTGGGTTGGTTATTACAACCGATTGAAAAGTGGCCTGATTTTTCAGCAGATGAAATTTTCACAGGGTCAGTTGAAGTTTCAGTTAGATTGGCAGCAAAAAAGTCGGCTTTTCATGAGAAATTGTGGAAAAACCCTCAAAGACGGCTTTAATGTAAGAATCAGAGCATTCAAGAGTAGCCCTTGTGGCGCACATATTGCCCCGGCTGCAACACCACACGGACCCTGGCCTTCGCCGGCGGGGGATGAACTGTGGTACCAAGTGCGGGGTATCGCCGCTTTCGAAGGCCGAAGTGACCCTTTTGGGGATGATCTTCGGTGCAAAAAGCGGCAGGGCGAGAAGGTCCTCATACGACTGCTGTGCGCGGAATGATTCATGAGACCACCCACTTGTCCGACAGACGCCCCGGGGTGGGTCAGAACCGCCGAGCCATTAGGCGATGAGGTGATTCGTTACTCCTCGGGGCACATTTTCTTTCTAGCGTAGGTTTGATTCATGTCATACCCCCACGATGAAATCATGGGGCGGACCTCACTGTGTCTAATTGGTGGTACATTTGACCGTTTTCATGTGGGGCATAAGCAACTAATTTTATCCTGTTTAGAACAATCTGAAAGAGTCCAGATTTGGTTAACCAGTGACAAAATGGCTTTGGAAAAGAACCCGTTAGTACTAAGTTGGAATCAACGTTGTAATGAAATACAGGCTTGGTCAAGTGAAACGGGGTACTCAGGTCGAATTTCATATCATGAGTTAAATGATCAATTTGGCCCAGCTCTTTCAAGTAAAGAGGTAGATTCGATTGGTTGTACAATTGAAACACTTCCTAATTGTGAATTAATAAATTCTAAGCGTGAGCAATCGATGTTAGATCCATTACGAATTTTTGTTGTTTCTCATATTCCAAGTGTAGATGGTGGTATTGTTTCATCAACCAGAATTCGGGATGGGGAAATTGACCGTGAAGGTCATAGATGGCTAGGTGATTCTGAGATGGAATTAAATCAAAAAATGCCTATTTCAATGGATGATGAATTGAAACAACCATTTGGTAAATTGTTTGAGGGTCCTGAAGAAAACCCTGAATTGGCTATGCAAGAGGCAATCTTGTTTATGAAAAAAAACTCTCCAAAATTGATTGCCGTTGGAGATGTATGTGTACATACATTAGTTGAAATGGGGTGTGTGCCAGATATTTCTTTTGTAGATGGTATGACTAAAAGAGAGCCTTGGGCTCCGGCAGCAGATCTTGATAGAACCGTTTTCCCTTCATTATTTACTTGTAATAGTCCGGCTGGTATCATTTCTTCAGATTTAAAAATCACAATAAAATCAGCCTTGAATTGTAATGACAAGGCTCTTGTTGTAGTAAATGGTGAAGAGGACTTAGCTCCAATAATTGTCCATTTACTAGCCCCATTAGGTAGTACTGTGGTTTATGGTCAACCAGGGAGAGGTGTTGTATTGCGCGAGACTACTGAAGAGACAAAAATCAATTGTAGAAGAATACTTGATGTTTTTACTCGGGTGGTGTGATTCTGTCAAACCCATTGATTTCAATTACAGTATGTGTTAGAAATGGCGCTCATTGGATTAATAGTTGCATGAGGGCCATCTGTTCTCAAGAATATCGGCCATTAGAAGTGATTGCAGTTGATGATGGTTCAACAGATGGTGGTTATGAAATATTAACAGAGTGGGAAGGTGAGCATCAAGGCATCAAAGTGAAAATTCTAAAACAGCAACCGTTAGGATTGTCGGCTGGAAGAAATTTGGCTTTAGAGAATTCTTCTGGGGAATGGGTTGCAATAACCGATATTGATTGCCGACCAGAACCAAGTTGGATATCTGAAATGTACCTTGTTAGTTCGGGTAATGAAGGAGAGGATGTTTTTGCAGTAACAGGACGTACAATTTTTGATGAAGGTGAGACGGCCACAAGTCGTTTACGAGCAGAATCAATTAGGGAGAAATATTCTCAACGTCCCCGTATAACAAGTCTTGCTAATGGCCCCTGCTCAATGTTTAAACGAAAAGAGTTGGTTAGATTAGGAGGATTTAATCCTAAATGGTACCATGCGGAAGATATGGAAGTTAGTTTAAGGATAATTCAATCAGGCGGAGTAATAATTCATTCCGCTAGTGCTGTTGTTCGGCATGTTGCTGAATCGTCGCTAATTCTGTTTTTGAGAAAAAGAAGACGTGATGCAAGGGCTCACATGAGAATCCGCCGCATTTTTGGCCCTCATGGTGTACGTAAACCAAATGGGGAGATCCACAAACATGATTTTGTAAGTGATGCAAAAGAAGCAATAATTGTTTTTCCGTTGTTTTTATTTTCATTATCTTTGTGTGCGGGTATGATTTGGTGGTACCCCCAGGAATCCTTTTTTTGGTGGTTAGCAATAATTGGCATAGCAATTTGTTGTATATTTTTTGTAACAAATAAGCGCAAGTTGCTATTAATTTCCTGGAGTGTTGCATTATGGAATGGCGTATTACTAGGAATCATAGATGCAATATTGGGAATACATGGACACACTGGTTTATTCCAAAGAAATGAATAATCAAGAGTTGCTTGAATTTCCAGCTTCATCTACTATGGCTAAGTAACGTAAACCAAATCCAAATGCAATTAACGGTGCTGTAACAGCATAAACGCCTATATCGGTCCAAGCCCAATGTACAACACACCAATATGTGTAAAATCCGAAACCTAACAATAGGCACCATGCAGCGCCACTCATTTTCATTCCGCCTTCTTCACTACCCGACACTAGACTTGTCCAAATAGGGTTAAAGAAGACTCCCTTAATCCATGCTTGGATGCCACCATCCACTTTTTGATGAAGTCCCCAAGCACCCCATAAAATTCCAACAATAGCCATACCCAAAAATACCGTATCAGAATAAGGCCTGTAAATCATTTCTGAATATGGTTCATCCCAGAGGTATCCCATTGTTAGATATCCGGCCCAGACAACTTTTCGTTCTCCAGCAATTACAGCACCAAACAATACATTCACAACTCCTAGAATTAGTCCCCAAATTCCCAATCCAAAAATAATTGAAGAGAATCCTTTGCTTGGTGATTTAATCCAATTCAACATGATGCCAAGAGCCTCGTTACTGCTCCCGCCCCCTCCATCGTTGTCGCTCATCAAAGCGGCGACCGGCGTTCCTCTCTTAACAATTATTAGCGTCAATGAATTGAAAAGTTCCTCTCAAAGCCTAGATTGGAGTCTGTAAGTAGCCTGGATTACGGGCTTCATTGAATCATCTGAGTTAGTCATGATTTGAATTGGGTCGATGTTCTTTGGAATGCAAGAATTGATCCTATTGCTTCTCCCATATCTGCCCAAACTTGTTGTTTTTGTTGTGATTAGACCTAATGAGTCTAGGTTCTTGATGACATTGCCAATTGAACGAGATACAAGTGGGGTGACTGCTGCATTATCACAAGTCATCTGGTAAACAGAATATATCTCTCCTGATGAAACATTGGTTAACCCATTTGTTTCATTGAGAAGAATACTGTAAAGAACTAGTTTTTGATGGAAAGGCAATCCTGAAATCACTGGCGTCATCTGATCAAATTGCAATTGATTTTGTGCCATTCTGACATGTTCTATTCCAACCAATTCATCCCCATTGACATCTGCTTTGTTTACCGCCACGCGCATTAAATCAAGGGCTCTGCGGGCATCACCATGTTCTTGTGCAGCCAATGCTGAACATAATTTGATTACTCCCTCTTTTAGAACTCCCTCGCGTATACCCGCATCAGCTCTTTGTGCTAATATGTCTTCAATTTGTTGAGCATTATAGGGTGAAAAAGCAATATCTTCAGAACCCAATCTTGAAGCAATGCGCGCATCTAGTAAATCAGTGAAATTCAAATCATTAGTTATTCCAATAATACAACAACGGGAATTTCTAAGTTCATAGTTAAGACTAGTTAGTGGATAAAGAATATCATCACCGTGCCTTTTTACTAGATGATCTATTTCATCCAACACAAACACATGCCCCCCCCCCAGCCTCTCCATGTTTTCTTTAAGTCGTGAAAGGACTTTGTCAGTGGGCCATCCTGTGAAGGGCACATGTTTACTAGTGTCTAACATCAATTCATTTGCTAATTGAGACAGCACGCGATATTTTGTGTCAATAGTACAACAGTTAATTTCCACAGTATGAATTGTCCGTCCCAATTCCCTCCCACGTGACATTAATTGTTGACATACATGCCTAGTAGCGGCGGTTTTCCCAAGACCTGGTTGCCCATATAGAATCATATTTGAAGGAATTTGTCCATGCAATGCCTCAACAAGGTTATGAACCAATGATTGAATCTCTTTTTCTCTGTGAGGAAGATTACTTGGAATGAACCCGTGGTGAAGAACTTCTCTATTTTTAAATAGGCTCTCGTTACTAAGAAGGTGGTTGAAAATATTTTCGCTCATTTTCTAACCCCTCCGTTTCTTCTTGTCGGCTCGCAACCATCCCCCTAACTTGCCGACTGCCCCTTAACAGGGATTACCAAGGAGGCGTGACGGTCTAATAAGCCTACTTGCCAAATCGTCAAGATGAAGTTTATTTTCTTCGCCATGAAATAAAATTATAGTATATTAATCTCCAATTGAAAAATACAAAAAATAACACTAATTATACTCCAATGGTATATTTT
>PBXQ01000039.1 GCA_002727675.1 Thermoplasmata archaeon
GTTGAATTCCCCTTTCAGTATTTACGAATTCAATTTTTGACAAACCAGGCGATGAAATATTTGAGATTTCTAAATCAACCATTTTGCTATCACTACGCGTAACTACGATTTGTGAATCAAAACCACTTCCTTCCCTCCAAGCCATTACAACAATATCTTTACCATCTGAATCTACAAGAGTCGCAAATTCAGTTAGCGATGTTTCGTCACCTAAAATTTTTCTAAATGACCAATTGTTCACACCATCTTTTCCATGAGCATAAAAAGTACCTACTCTCTCAATTCCTGTTTCATCATCCCGAGTTACTTGATAAAGCAGATGAACATATTCATTGCCCTGAGAAACATGAACTGAACCAATCTCTCCTAATGGAGGAGGTAAATTAGGAATTACTTCTTCTGTAATAACCCATGATTCTGGATCTAGAGGAGCCTCTGCTGAAAGCAGGAATATGGAAGTGACATCGTCATAAGTCCCATTAGTGAAAATATCTCTATGATATCCTGCAATCAATGATTCTCCATCTTTCACGCTGATATCTAGACCCCAATAATTTCCTTCTGCTAACATCAATGGTGGCATTAAATCTATTACTTCAGAATTAGTACAAGATAGGTCAACATCTGTAAATGAAAGTGTTGACAAAGTAACTCCGAATTCATCTGTATAGCGGCGAGTCCAAGTAACAAAAACGCTATCAGATTCTCCAACATGATATGAGAATTCACCCTCCCAATCATCTTCTAATTCTAGACAGGTGATAATATCATATTGTGAATTAATTCGATGTACCCAAATTGATTTATCTTCACCAGTAAAGAGAAGATTTTCACCAGATGCTCCGAAGAATCCAATGACTTCATGACCCGAAGGTAAATCTAAACTTCTAGCTCCTTGTAACTGGGATTTATCAACAAGAACATCAAAATCTAATTGATTGTTCTCATTATTTATGTCAAGCCCATTATCTAATGAAACTGATGCACGCATCTTAACTAATCCATCCCCTAAATCACCACTTGAGATAGTAAAAGGAACGTCGAGATAACTAGAACCTGGGATGACATTTAGGCTGCGTTCACTTTCAAGCATCTCCCAACCTAAATCATTCCATTTTTCAAGAGAAAAAGTTGAACCTGTGGAAGAATCTGCTGCAAGGTTTTCTACTCTAATATTCAACAAAATTTCACCATTGGGATTTGCTATTGGAGGGTTCATTCTTGCCGCACCATCCCTTATCGCTAAATCAACACCACTTGGCCTATTATTAACCAAGAATGACCTGGAAATCTCATTATTTCCTTCATTGGATTCCGATTCATCATTTGCCAAATCAATTACAACTTCTAATTCATGTAATGAGGCGACAGTCGGGTGATAACCAAAAGTAATTTCCATAGACTTAGTTGAATCTAATTTAGAAACAGAGTAGGAGGCCACTTGAGAACCATCTTCCAATAACACAACATCAAAATTTCTTGCATGGGCATCTCCATTATTACGAATTGTTGTTTTTACATTTAGAAAAGAATTCACGTAGGCATCATCCACATCAATACCGTTTTCATCTATAATCAAATCACCGATTGGCTCAAGATCCGCAGATGGAGGAATATTATCTACCAAAACATACCTTTCGACAGGTTGAGAAAAATAGCCGTTATTATATGCTATTCGGGTATAGATTATCCAACCACCATCTTGAACTTCTGTTGAATCCCATGTGGCCGACCAAGTTTCAGCATTACATGAATCATGATTCGGGTTTACACAGGTATATGGCTGAACCAAATTTGTATACCCTGTTACCCATTCGCCTTCACTATCAATTTTATATTCTATATGGCTCCCATTTACAGCTTTGTAATCGCCCCTAAGAAGCACGTCACCAGATAACGGAGCATACCCACTTGGTTCTACCAATGTCAACCAAGATTCACCAATATGGTATTTAGCCCAAGCAGGGACACTTACTCTATTGAAATTGTCCCAAGCCCTTACTTCTATGTATAGACCGGCCCCATCATGCCAAAGTTCAGGTGAAAAGTCATATGTCCAATTATCTGTCCCTGTGGCATTATCCCAGACAAATGCTGTCTTATTCCTTGACTTCCAAACACAATTATTGCCATTACAAACCAATTCATCGTAAGTGTAGCGAGCAGTAACTGCAATGTGAGAAAGTTCACTAATTGTACCATTAACCTCTTTAATATCACTAGGCAACAACTCAGCAGATCCTCGTAAACGGTAATTCTCACCAACATCAAGCCAAGTGTTATTCAAAGGGAGGTCTAAAGTAACCCACCTACCACCTCCTCCTTTCAAAGATAGAGGGGCATCAATCCTACCAAAACCTTCTGTAGCATTCCATTCATTTCCGTTGAAAGAATCTTCCACATCTAAACTATTATTGAACTCACTATTGAAGTGAAGGGCATCTCTAACATCTGCTGGGGAAAAATTAGGATTAGCTTGTAAAATTAATGCACATAAACCTGACACCATTGGTGTAGCCATACTAGTGCCATCTTTAGATGTATAACTATCATCGGCTAAAACCGAACCGCCAACACCGCCAATACTACTAAATTGGGCTTCTGCTGATTTAATACCAGAACCTGGAGCAATTACATCTGGTTTCAATTCATCCAAAGAATCTGAGTCACCATCATCTTGCCTAGGCCCATAATTCGAATAGCCCGCTACAGAATCATCATCTCTAAGAATTGTATTATGATCATCTAGTGCAGCAACAGCAATACAGCGATCAGCTGATGCAGGGGACGAGACATAATTAGAACCGTCATTACCCATTGCGCAGACAGGAACAATTCCTTCATCAAAAGCCTTGTTCACTAATCTAGCCTCCACTCCAGTCCCATCATCGCCAGTATCAGGAGTACCTGGTACAGGAGACATGACTCTTCCAAAAGACATAGACATGATATGAATTCCACGTAATTCAGTACCATTACTCTTCCATAGAGTATTTTTATTATCAATTACCCAACTAATTGAATCCTGAGTATCTTGAGAATTAGCCCGTCCAATGTCTTGAAACGCTTTCACATCGATAAGATAAGCTCCCGGAGCAACTCCCATATGTTGTCTAGTAGGGCCACCTGTACCGAGTGCTATGCCCGCAACATGAGTTCCATGCCCTGCAGTATCATCTGGGTCATCTGTTCCGTCAGTATTGTTAGTACCAGATGTTGAATCATAACCACCCAAATATTTTGCATCACTATAAGATGTTGCATCAGCATCAGGATCATCATTAATATCATCAAAGTCATTTAGAGACCGATGCTCATTATCAACCCCTGAATCAATAATTGCAATGATGATTCCATCACCACGGTACCCAAGCATTTGAGCTGAGGTAGCATATACTGAACTACTACGAGCCTTTATCGATGGAGTAGCAACATCTAGAGTAGGGGCTAGAACATTTTGTTGCTCTATAACAACAACTCCAGGCAAATGATATATGTCAAGTAATGAACTTTGAGGGACCTTGTCAATAGCTATTGAATCTACCCAATGGTGAGGGAAAATCTCGGCGCCCCCTTCTTCTCCAACCCAGCCATGATTTTCAAGAACCTCTGTTAATTGTGCAATATCAACTGCCCGCGGGTTCCAAGCATAATCAACATTGATTGCCACTGTCAATTTTCCATCAGAACCAATGATTGCCGTTGGTGATTCTGATGGATAAGCACCTGACAAAACATATTGTAACCGATCATCAAAACCATTTGAATCCTTGTCAGGTGAATATCTATGCCACCACCCAGGTTCCTCTATTGAAATAGCCCCCTCTGGAATAATTGGATTACGACTTGGTGTTGGACAAATCGTAATTTCATCGCAGTATAAAGGTGGTAAACCCTCAACTAAAATCGGAGGAGAATAGGTTTCACTGTTAGAAGATTCCAGTGATTCTGTATCGAAAATAAATTCATTATTTGATGGATTTATTACAAGAGAGATTGTTGGGATTATCATTAGCAATGCTAAGATTAGGGCTGTCCTATTGCTTCTGAAACACATCAACAAGCCCCCCCCTAGTTGAGTCTTGACACATAAGTGAGATATAAGCACAATTACGGATAGTTTGTAATTAAACTATTACTCCGTAGGAGTAAAATCAACACATCAAGGCCATAACAAGTGCTTACGGCTATTTGAACAACACAATCTTGCCACTTCATCGTTTATTTCAACCCGTAGATGCGAATCACAATCAGGGCAACGGGCCACTTCTGCTAATTCCTCAAGCCAAGCGCGTCTGGTTTCTAACTCATCACCCTCTTCACGAAGTTTTTTCAAGACACGAGATGCAGAGCCTTCAAGTGGCTTACCAGCATCATCCCATGGATCAAATTTCAAGCCACCCATACGACTTTTTCTTTGCATCTCATCACCCTTCTCAGCTGCAGTTGCACTAGGGCCACCATCCCTTACCTCGGGGGGAGTGGGACCACCTTTTGCTATCGGCCTAGCAACGGCATAACAAACGAAGAACCCTCCTATATGCGCCAAGTGCGCTACGGATGTAGCATCAACCCAGCCGCCAGACAATAGTCCGACTTGGGCAATCTCCAAACCCAGTTTGAGTAAAGCGATTAGTGAAATAGGCCATTTGCGAATTAACACCAAAGGAAATTCAATTTCGTCCCTAGGCCAACATGCAAGATAACAACCAAGTAAACCAAAGGCAGCACCACTTGCCCCAAGTGCAAAACGGAACTCGCCCCAATGTGAGAACCACCATGCTAAATTTCCAGCTAAAGCACCAATAAGATATATGGCCAAAAACCGTCCTCTTCCTAGCCTTTGTTCAAGAGGCACACCAACTAATGCAATAACCAAAACATTACCTAGAATATGTTGGAAAACTAAACCGTTACCATTACCGGCTGCATGAAGCCATGCAGAAGTCAACAGACGATGAAACTCAGTAGGAGTTGTTTGCCACATTGGTGCATTAGCAAAAGCTAGAACTAGAACATCGCGAGTGCCATCAAAGAATTGTAAGATGCTTTGAAATACCCAACAAAGTAAGAGAGACGTAACTATTGCTAACGAAATTGGTATACGCTGACCCCAAGCATAAACGATTGGGGCGATTGCCAAAAAGAGGAACACTATTATCAGAAACCAACCGAATATCGACAAGTCAGCCCACAGTCCACTAGACATCTCACTCATGTGCCGGAAAGGAACCAACCAATTCACCCTTCGGGTGGTTGCGGAGGACTCAAGCCACATGTCATACTCGCACCCCACATGGCGGATGAGACCCCACTACTCGAGTTATCCGCCATCTCCGTACGCAGGGGGAGATCAAATGTCCTAAATTCAGTTGACTTAACCGTTTCATCTGGTGATGTTGTTTTATTGTTAGGAGAAAATGGTTCAGGTAAATCTACACTAATTGAAGCAGCATCGGGAATACTGCGTCTTTCTAATGGTGAAGTAAAACATTCTGGGATATTAATTAGAGATTCTGAGGGAAGAAGATCTAAACCAAAACCATTCGGTCTAACCCTACAAAATGGAGGGTTTTGTCAAGATGAATTGGTCAGAGAAAGAATCTCGGCCGCTATAGAAGTATCAGGCCATATTTCTAATGATGAGTGGATATCTAGCGAACTAGATGATTGGTCACTACGTCATCGTTCTAACGACCGGATTGCTTGGTTATCTGGAGGGATGAAAAGACGAGTTGGGGTTCTTGCAGGACTTGTTCCAGCCCTTGCAAGTAATGATGCAACACTAATTCTTCTTGATGAGCCTTCTGAAGGACTGGATGAAACTAGTGTCAATACGTTACGAAACAATATTGATTCTCTAGCATCCGCAGGGCACGCAATAATTATCGCCACTCATGATGAAAATCTTTTACCTTTAGCCACGCGACAAATTACTGTAGGAAATTCATCAATCGTTGAACAAGATATAACTGAAAATAAAAAAGAAGTGGGACTTAATATAATCACGCCCCTTGAAGAAAAGAATTCTAGTAATTTTATCAATAATCCTGCTATTAAATGGTCTTTAATGCTGGAAAAGAGGACGAAAACCTCCACTATTTCTCGCTCTGTTAGTGGGCTAATAGCATTAGTTGTAATTGCAGGAATGTTGGCTCAAATCGAACCACCTAGCAATACTTCTTGGCTAGCCCTTTTAGCCCTAACACCCGCATTAATTTCTTCATTAGTTAAACCTGGGATTTTAACTCACCTTTCAGATTCAAGATCTCAAGATTGGTGGAATGCACATATAGGAAAAAATCTTCAAATGAGTAACATCCTACCCCCATTAAATCTCATACCATTTATTCTTACCATTATTTCAGTATATGTGATATTTGGAAATATTACTTTTCAAGCAGTAATAATTGGTATTGTAATGTCAATATTATGCGGCGGGTCATCTAGAATTCATGCTCTAGAAAGTACACTACCAAGACAAGGCGCTACTATGATTATTCTTCTACAAATAATTCTGATTTGGCCATTTTTATTATTGGTAGATTTATTATCAATGAATGCTTCTAACTTTGCTTCTAATGATGCACAATTACAAATAATTGTTAGCACAATAATCCCATTATTGGTTTGGGGTTTGTTACCAATGATTGCCCCCGAGTGAGAATATACCGCCACCATATTCAAAGACAGGTGTTTCTTCAGCGTAACTATGAGAGAATTTGGCTCAAGGATTGCAGCCATTCTCACTCTATTGGGATTAATGATGATTGGCATCACATTATGGCTAGGATTTACTTGGGCCCCCGATGTCAATCCAGATGATTGGCATGCCCCCGAAGCCTACAGAATCTTGTTTTGGCATGTGCCAACCGCTTGGGCTTGTTTCAATGCTGCCGCCATTCTCTTCATCGGATCAGGTGCTTGGTTTATCAAAAGACTAGAATGGGGCTGGAGATTACATGTTGTTGGCGCTAATCTGGGCCTTGTATACGGCTTATGTGTGATGATTAGTGGGCCTCTTTGGGGTACTGTTGAATGGGGTACACCATGGGATTTAACAGATGTGAGACTCAATACATTCGCAATATTAGCAGGAATCTCACTTTATCTTGTGATGGGACATCAAGGACAAGCGGATAATGAAGAGACAAGAGACACTTTTGCCGCTGTAGGATTGTTTGGATTTTTACTCGTACCACTTACAATAGCAGCGATTAGAATTTGGGAAAATCGTCATCCACCGCCAATAATTAACAGCGACGGAAGCAGCACATTAGATTCTCAGATTCTACTTGTAATGCTATTAGGTGTTATTTCATTCCAAATACTTGTGATAGGACAGGTAATGATTAGGTATTATATCAGTGAACTTGAAGAACGGTTGACTAATATTCAAACAAAAATTGATTGAGGTGAAAAATATGGCAGAAGGAACATTATTCCTAGCAATTGCTTATGTGGGAATGATTGGAATTATTGGTGGTTGGACTTGGAATTTACTAAACCGAATGAAAGAATTATCAGAACGACTATCTGCTGCTGAGGCTGTATTAGGAGAAAATTCAGAGAGCGAATAATCTTCTATTTGATGACTAAATCATACCCTATGGTGCAAGCCTTCAAGCGAGTTGTTTGACGCGCAACACCTACGGAGGCGAGTTGATGTCACTAGGAAATGCATTCTGCGTTGTTTGCGGTTCTGAAGATGAACTCACAAAAGAAAGGGTCTGTGTTTCCTGTTTCAAGAAACGAACTACTCTCTCAAAATTACCCGAAACAATCCAAGGATATCGGTGTCCAAAATGTTTGATGTTGCTTCAATTAGGAAAATGGGGGCATCATGATTCAACTGATTATCATGAAGGACTTGTCCAAGAAGTCCTAGAAATAGATAACAGGACTTGTTCTCTAGGAATTGGGATTTTATCAGAAGAAATAGATGATCGCAATACTAGGCTATCTGTTCAAGTTTCTGGATTCATTGATGATGTTGAATTCGAAGAAATACATACAACAATAGCAAGAATTTCAAATTCTGTTTGCCCTACTTGTACTCGTAAAGCAGGAAATTATTACGAGGCAACCGTACAACTAAGATCATCCGGACGTAAACTAACTGAAAATGAATTAAATACACTTCGTAAGACTTTTGATTCCTACCTAGAAAGCATTGACCCCGACCCTATGTTCTTCATTAATACCGAAGGAAAAGTAACGGGTGGTTATGACATGGTACTAGGGAGTAAGGCATTAGCAAGAAGTTGGACAAAGCATCTCTTGAGAAAATTTGGAGGAACTTCAAAAGAAACTAATAGTGTTGTAGGAAGAAAGGACGGAGAAGACCTTACACGGTTAACCATCTCGTATCGTAAACCTGCCTTTGACTTAGGCGACGTTATTCGGAAACAAGATAGATATTGGCAAATATTAGCTTGGCAAAAAGATGGACCCGTAATATCCGCTATTGACAGACATGAAAGAACTGGATTAACATGGAGAGATCTTGAAAAAACATCTGTTGAATGCAGAATTAATGAACAATTAGATGTTGAAATTCTCAAAAGAGATACTTCTGCCGCAGAGTTCATGGATCCAAATGATTGGAAAGTGCGAACTGTATCACTGCCGTACGATGATGATGGTTCTCAAACAATTATTCGCATCGGTTTGATAGCAGATGAATGGGTCGCCATGCCTAGAATCGGCGGAGGTGACACAGATGAATGAAAAAGAAATGGCAAAACTGGTTGCCCAACTAGACACAGAAGATATGTTAGGATACCTCCGAAAATTTCCCGAAGATTTTACCAATCAAATACAAATTGATGAAGAAGAGAAAATGATGCCAAGTTCAGTTCTTTGCCTAGGGATGGGTGGCTCTGCAGCAGCAGGAGATTTTCTTGCTTCATTAGCAAATTTATACGGCTCAACTCAAGTCAATACATGGCGTAATTATGACTTGCCAAACTGGATAAAAGAAGACTCATTATTGATTTCTACTTCATACTCAGGCAACACAGAAGAAACATTGGATTCAACAAATAAAGGGATTGAAATGGGATTAGAATCTATTGTTATTTCTAGTGGAGGGAAATTTGCTGAATATGAAAATAACATCAAAGTACCGTCAGGACAGCCACCAAGATCAGCATTTGGTCATCTTTTTGGAGCATTATTAAGGGTCGCTATTTCAAGAAAAATAATTCCTAAAGAAGATACAGATNTGTTAGTAAATAGATTAGATGAGACTGTAAAAGAATTTGATTTTGTCAATAATTCTAATAGCCCTGCATTGGCCATTGCAAAAACATTAATTGAAAAAGAAATTGGGATTGTATCTGCACCTGAATTAGATTGTGCTGGGACGCGTTTTGTCAATCAACTGAATGAAAACGGTGGTGTTTTTGCACGAAATAATTCATTACCAGAAATGAATCATAATGAAATAATTGCTTGGACTGATGAAATTTCTACAAAGAATCAAGCTCTATTATTCCTTACTTGGGATGGAATGCATCAAAGAGTTAGCAAACGAGTTGAATGGATGATGGATTCAGTTGAAGTTGAAGTTGCATGGGAATTACATTGTGAAGGAGATTCCCTCTTAGAAGCGATGCTTTATTCTTGCATTGCCATGGATTGGATTTCATGTGCAATTGCAATACTCAGAGGAAAAGATCCTAGCGCCATTGGAGAAATTCGTGAACTCAAACAACATCTTTCTTAGTACAAATCCCCCAATACAAGTCGTGGGTCAGGGTACAATTTACGAGCTTTTTCCCTATCATCATGAGATACTACACCAGGTAAATCATGTGTCTCTGGCTCAATCAAAGATAATTGAAAATGTAGGTGGGGATCCCACCCCCCATTCTCATGTTTATCCCCAATAAAACCAATTATTTCGCCACTTTTGAGCCTTTGACCTACTGTTTTACCTACTAATGATTCAGCACTTAGATGACCATATAATGACCAAAAATCGATTCCATCAAGTGTTTGCTTTGTGATTATGACATGCCCATAATCACCATCTTCTGGATTATAACCAAAACAATGAATTTCACAATCTGTAAAAGCCATACAAGGAGTACCAACAGGACCACCTATATCCACCCCCATATGTATGAATCTATCACCTTCAAAGAGTTCCGTTTCATACATACCTTTGCGGACCTCGTCGTACTTACCTATTGCAAATTCTGACGGATGATCTGGGACTTTTCCCCCTGTCAAATCCAATACATCGTAATCATTAGGTAAGTCAACAACAGCCTGAAATTGGTGATTAGACCACAGAATTTCAGTTCGCCCCATACTACCACGATAGAGTGTGGGCACTTCAAACCGGTGGTAAATATTCACATCAATTGAAGAATGATGTCCCTTACCCAACTTGATGGAAGGAGGGGCCCTCACTGTTGCATGGCACCTTATTGCTGGGGCAACACTAATTTTTGGGGTTGGTTTTTTCCCTGCACAGTTCATTATAAAAATACTAGATCCACTTTCAGATAATTTAAGGAAAGTAATGTTAACTCCTGCAATTTCACTACTAGTAACATTTGGAATTTCAGGATGGATGGTGGTTCTAACTGGCAAATTTAGCATCCAATTATTGCTATTTCTTTTAATATTGTTAAATGCAGTAACTGGAGTTTTAATGTGGCAAAAAGATGTTGTAAGAGTTAGAAAATTAACTAAATGGGAATTACTTGAAGAACAGGCAGAAATAGCTGAATCAGAAGGCAAAAATAAGGAAATAAATGTCAAAGAAGAGACTATAGAATTAGAAGAAGATGCTGAAAGAAAAATGAATATTATTAACGAATTAAGTTCTTCTAGATCATATTGGTTACCCTTTGCTCTTGCTGCTGCAACCCTTTTATCCATACTGCCTTTACTTCTTTTCAAATATCCTAACGGAGTGGATTGGATTGGATTCTCCACTTTGTCTCACAGGCTAGCAACTAGCGGGGAACTGACTTTACCTCCAATTTCTGAAGGTAGGTGGACATACCCTCCTGCATTCCCTGCTGTTGCCGCCATGTTAGAATCCCTACTAGGTATGACCCCAGCAAGTGCCGTACATTTGTTAGGTCAACTTTCACTAATGGCATTATTATGGGGTGTCGCGGGAGCATCAGACAAATGGGGTGCTAGTGGACCAACACTACTTGCATTAGCTTTAGCACCAGCACTTTTTGTCAAAGCACACGATTCAGGATACCCCACTGTGGCAAGCCAACTTGGATTAGTAATTGGCCTCCTAGTATTGTTGAGACCCATGGGTGAAAGAAGAAAAGGGCATGATATTCTTTTTGCAATTTGCGTAATAACAACGGGTGCAATACACCCTACTGGTGCACTATATCTTGGTACCTTGCTCGTCGCATACCTATTCACTCATCGTTTTGGTTCTCGTACTCAATTATCCATCAGTAAATTAGCTATGACCTCTGTGGTTGTACTATCAATTGCAGCATATGTAGTACTGGTCACCTTTGCTCCCAGATTATTATCAGAACCAATTTTTTCTGAATATGGCTGGCAAGGTGGATTTGCACTCATCTTATTCAATGGACCAATATTAATTGGTCTTGCAATTTGGTCACTTTGGCGATATAAAAATGGAATTGAAATTGTTCTAATTGCTACTTGGTTAGGGATTAATTGGATTCTATCACTAATACATCTATTTAATGGGATTGTTGCATTTTCATTCCTCACTTTACTTTCCTATGTACTTTACAGCATGGCATTACACGCATTCCATATCCCATTAGCAGTTCTTGTTGGGATGCTACTTTCAGAACACGTAAATTTTACACCTAGGAAAAAAGCAATTACAATTAATCAAATGGGTGAAGAATTAGTTCATGAGAAGATTACAGCTAATAGGGAATTAACTACAGAAGCATCGGATAACGGAGATAATTACGAATTACAATGGTTGCCCTTGGACATTCCTGAACCAATTAATAATAGGTGGCTGGTTGCTACTTTCATAATTGTAATATTACAATTAAGTATAGCAAATGCAATGTTAATTGAACTTTCAGACCATGATGAATTACTTGTACAAACCCACGGAGATAGAGAAATAATGTCTACATTATCACTACCTGCTGGCTCAGTATTATTTGCTGAAGACGCACACTGGGGGAATCCATATGATTTACCTGATGATATTGGAATCACCACATTTCCATCACTTGGATTGGTTGATGTAAAACAAAATTATCAGGGTATTGCACGTTCTGCAATTTTGAGAGATGATATCCCTAAATTGCAAGAACTGGGAATCACTCATGCTATTTCTAGCCCAATAGGAACATTCGGTTCAGTTCTAGCAGAATCACCATATTGGGAAATGAAAAAAGACATTGATGGAAGTAGACTTTGGGAATTAAAAGTAAATCCTACTATGCAATCCGCAATTAGTAGTTATTTTCAATATCCATCTAAAGATGATTGTAACGATGATTGCATTTGGCGCAAAGACCCATGGTGGATGGTGGATGCTGATCAATTAACTAACAGGCCAGATTATCAACCATTTTTGACAGCAGGAGAAATAAAACTGAATGTACCCTTAGATAGAACAAACAGGGATCAAAATGTTAAAATTAACGTGATGATTGATGCCCCAGAGGGTTTGAAAATAAACATATATTCTATTGATGGAGAGGAAATTGAAGGAAGGCAATTTACAACTAATGGGGGTTGGCAACAAATGACCCTGATTACAAAAACTACGCTTGCAGACAGCTTAGAGGTACACATAATCATTTCAGGTGGTGGTGATAGCTGGATTAACCCACTAGGTATTTCAGGTAGAGGGGACCAAATTATTGATAGTGATGGCGTTAGACTACATTGGGTGGAATTACGACCGATGATTGTATGAAGTAGGTGATATCATGAGTGAACTGATGAGAAATTTAACCATCCTCCTCCCAACGAGGAATGAAGTTGAAGGACTAGGCATGGTGATTGATCAGATTCCAAGTGAAAAATTACATGAATTAGGTTGGAACTCTCATTTGATTATAGTTGATGGTTATTCAACAGATGGGACTGTCACATTAGCCAAGGAAAGAGGAATTACTGTTTATGGGCAAAGTGGTGGTATTGGCAAGGGTTTAGGCCTACGTCAGGCGTTCACCCATTACCTAGAAAGTGGCAATGATGCTTTGATAATGTTAGATCCTGATGGCACATATAACCCATTAGATATCCCCCACTTGCTAAGTAAAATGGATGAAGGAGATTATGATGTTGTAATCGGATCTCGCTTGAGGGGGCGAATTGATGATGGCGCAATGAGTAAAATCAATTATCTTGGAAATCACATTCTAACCTGGTCAGCAGTTGCATTATACCGAACTTTTGTTAGTGATTTATGTACGGGATTCTGGGCATTCAAAAAAGAAGCTGTCGCAGAAATGAAATTAAATTCAATATCCTTCGAAATTGAAGCAGAAATGTATGCTGCTTGTTGCCACAACAAAATGAAGTTTGGAGAAGTCCCAATTAGGTATCATAATAGAAAAGGAAAAGCCAAATTATCAAGCCTTCAAGATGGACTTAGAATTTTTCGAAAATTATTTGTCAGAAGATTCTTCAAAAAACCAGTCAACTAGAATTAATCATGTCATTGAGACCTTCTTTTAAACCAATTTTTGGTTGCCATTTAAACATCATTTGCAACTTTGAAGAATCACCAAAACTATGCATAATATCACCTTTACGAGGCGACGCATAGTGAACTTCTAGTTTACTAGAAAGTAATTCACCAATCATTGAAATTATTTTATTCAAACTAATGGGATGCCCACCACATACATTGAATACTTCAGAATGTGCTGGTGACAATGTACCATATTCAATTAATGACTCACCACATTTTATCAATCCAGAAACTACATCTGAAACATGAACAAAATCACGAGTTTGTTCACCATCTCCAAATATTGTAATCGAACTATTACTAGTTGC
>PBXQ01000040.1 GCA_002727675.1 Thermoplasmata archaeon
CACACCGTGTGCATTCCAAAAGATTCTCTCTGCACCCCAAAAACATCCCATTCCAAAAATGATGCGTTCNGTANAATCTGGGAANGGNGGCATCAAAGACTCACCTAGGACTTCATGAGTTGATGGNACAGACATAACCTGATCCCGNCCAGGTAGAGCTGTTTCCATAGTTGGCATCTCAGGCTTTTTNTTCCACCACGNCATAAATAACANCTCGATTAANAACNGTAATCANTCTTCNGAGTCNCTAGAATACTTGGAAAACCACGTATTGTCAATTTCATCTTCTTTTGTNTCAATCGTATTTCTCAAAATTACACCATGATGNGCNTGTAANCTTCTCCTCCTCATNGCTTCATTTACNNTTTTCTCAAATCTACGTAAATCAACAATATCTGTNATATTTTCTAACTCTCTATCAAATTTCTCAAACGTACGATGNCGATAATACCATATTCCAAGATATANTGGAATCAATCCAATAGGGATTATTAATTCTGAAGAAAGGGCAGATAGTAACCATGAAAGTGATAATTCAGTTCCATGATCATTGTATTCTGTTACAAACCCTAAACCTGAAACATAAAACCAACCAGAATTACCGCCGTACATTGTGAATGGAGTGTCAGATTCATCCCTAGAATTACTCCCCCTTTCTAACTCTATTTGATCAGACCAGCCATCGTTATCATCGTCTTCATCAAGAATATCAGGTATGGTATCCCAATCAGAATCTGGAGGGGTGCTATTTGCATTAAAAATATCATATTTCATTATCGCGTTTGATGAAGCCACTTCTAAATCATTAGTGATTCCATCCCCGTCAATATCATCATCCAATATATCTGGAATCCAATCTAAATCTAAATCTCTACATCCTTGCATTTGGATTCTACTTTTTCCAAATGTATTAGGACAATCATCTGAAATGTTTAGATTTGGTTGATCTGAAAAGCCATCACCATCCATATCAGACCAAGCATATGAATTATTAGGAAATGAATCATTGGTATCATTATACCCATCACCATCTGTATCAGAAAAAAATTTACTAATGTCTAATTCAGAGTGTGATTTTCCCCCATTAAATGAGAACAATAGTATTGCAAAACACAACAAGAGAATTAGCCGAGACCCCTTTACCATCAAACATAACGAAAAGTGATTTGTTTATGAAATCCTAACTTCGAATAATTAGAAACAACGAATAAGGTTAACCCTATCGTAGGATGCAATATGAAGTCACTTAGTACCCAAATCTTCGCTATTCTTTTGACATCTTTATTCCTATTGCCTGGATGTCTTGAGGATAGTGATTTATCAAATAATGAAANTATCGNATTCCCTGATTTCACTTCTACTGGCCATGATGGGGAAGTTTATTCTTTGTCAAATTATACTGGCTCACCATTTATCGCATTATTTTCAGCAGAATGGTGTGATACTCCTTGCCACAAAACAATGCATGCCATCAATAGTACACTTAATGGTCCAAATATGTTCATAATGAGCACAGACCCCCAAGAAAATCCTCAGGGAATTACCTTACTAGATTGGTATGATAAGGCAAATGCACATGATGATAATGGTGATGATTTAGGACAAACTCTAAATTTCCCATTCATGAAAGGAATTGAGGCTGCTGAATCATTAGATATTGATGCGAGGCCGACAATATTTTTCGTTGACGAAAATGGTATTGTAGCTGAAAGATCTGAAGGAGAATTAACAAATGAAGATGAAATTCTTGATTGCTGGACTAAAGCCGGTGGAACCGTATAATGCGAATTCTTGCATTCGAAGATTCTTACGACATTGAAGCTCTACTAATTGAAGGAAAGGTCAATTTGGATGGGCTTACTATAGAGCAAAAATGGACTTCTAATGATGCTATTGACGTGATTAGAGATTTTAAACCGGATGTTCTTTTACTAGACCATTTTATGCCACCAATGAAAGGCTTAGAAATTCTTAAGGCCGTAAATAAGGCTGAACAAAGAGGAGAGATNAAACGTCCAAAAACAATTGTAGGCATTAGTTCGGCAAGTTTTGCAAATCAAGCAATGCTAGATAATGGAGCAGATATTGCCACCATTAAATTTAATCTTGCAAAGTTGAAAATATGGCAAAGAGAGAATTAATCACCNGGATACCAATCTTCATTTCCTGGTTCACGATACCACCATTGGCCATCATCATCACGCCACCACTCAACATCGTTTTCATCGACATAATAATCTTCGTCNGCCTCTTCTTCGACTTCTATCCCCTGTTCTTTGAGTATGCTTTTCTTTACTTCGTCTGCAGTGTCCTCCACATCGTGAAAGACGCGGTGGTCTTGTGAAGTCATATTATTGTGGTCTCCTGATGCAATTGCCTCATCACTATCTTTGTAAAATTCTTCAGCCATCTGCCTTTTGTAAGTGTCATATTCATCTGAGCCCCAAGATCCTTGAAAAGAATCTGAACGTGAGCGCATCAAATCATCTAGATTTACCGGGCCCTTAAGTTCTGGTTCTGGAGCATCAGGAATATTTTCTGCATCATAGAACTCATCTGCATCTGAGTCGAACTTCGCAAAAGTATTGCCATCAGGATGAATTTCTTCTATTGCTTCAATTAACAAGTCATGTTCCTCCTCGTCAATATTTTCTTGATCATATTCACGACGAATTATTTTTGCAATCTTATTTAATTCTCTACCGAGTTGATCTATTTCAGTATTCTCTTCAGTTTTTTCAATGTGCCTACTAAGCCTATCATATGGTGTTCCTGTAAGGCTCCCTAAAAAGCCCCCCAAACCCTTCTTCTTACGTGCCACTTAAGCCACCTGTGAACCCCGATGGAAAGGCCAAGCCTGTTAAGGATTCGCTGTCATGGACGTTTGTGGTTGATGCTTGGTTGGTGGAGGCGATGTCAGCTTACAATGCTGATTCTCTTGCAAATAAAGACGGTTATAGCGGATTAATACAAATTCCAGGAGATATTTTACAGCAAATTCTCTTTTGGTCTCTAGAATCACTTCCAGATGAAATATTAGTGGGTTTAGATTCTGACAATACAAGACCACATTTATCAGAAGTTGATGACTTATTCTATGGTGATGAATTTGAAGAAGGAAAATTTGCCGGTGAAGGGTTTGTCTTAGGTGATGCAACAATAGTCAACCGAGGTGATTCATTTTCAGTACATCACGTACCTGAAGAATGGACTGATGGAATATTTACTCAAAGTAGAGGTCCGCGTGGTGGGCGCTTTATCCATTGGCTACACACCCACCCAAATGCCGTAGCCATCCCATCAAAACAAGACGCTGAAGCTGCTCAACATACTCTTGGAGTTGATATGATATTAGGTATTGAATTTTCACCATCTGGTCCACTTCCTTGGTATGATGATGCCGAGGGGGTTAGAAGGAAATTACAACCTAATGATATTGCCCCCGTCAAGAATAAAAGGCAAAGAGGTTGGTTTTCAAAATCAGAAAAACCTGTGCTAGGAATAGCTCCCACTGGCCACCAAATTCATGGATTAGAATTGATTTCTTTTCATAAATCTGGCACGGGAATAAACGTAATATTCGTTAATGACGAAGGATACCCATATGGGTGGCCTTTCTGATTTACTTATGGACGAAATCCTGGGAAATGCTGGTTGGTGTACGATGCCGCCGCTTCAGCAGAATGCCCTTGTCCAATCAATCCATTGTAATAATTCATGGCTTCTGGATTTTGTACAGGAACTGGTGCAGGCATCGGTGCTGGTGCCGGTGTTAGAGCAGGGCTCGGGAACCCTGGTTGTACAGGCATAGCTCCAGCTGCTTGGTAACCCATTACATTCTGTTGTGGCTTTTTCCTTGTGACCATAACTATGATGACAATTATCACAATTAACAAACAAACAGGGCCACCGCAACAAAGCAACATTGAACCGCCCAAGAAAGCAAGTATTCCTTCTCCAATTTCATCAGATAAATCATTTACAGCATATTTTACAACTATTTGTGATTGATCAGTGTAATAGTCTGAATCACGATTATTATCACAATTATCTAAAATCAACACATAATCATCTTCAACTTCTGGAGTCCAAGAAAAGTAGAAAGGTAAATCACTTTGAGTGAGTTCTTCTTTTGCATATTGGGGCTGAAAAGTGTCATCTTCATACAAATTTAATGAAGTGCATTCTAATAGATAATTATTGGTATAAGAATCCCATGTAGTAATGTAGACATCAATTGGGTGTGATACTGAATCATTACCAAGTTGATCAATCCATACCTCAACAGGGGTTCCTGATTCTGTCCAAAGATCTAGGTACTCATAATCAGTTTCTTCAAGGATTGCCTCATATTCGATAGCATCGCTTCTATCTGCTGAAACAGTCGTCATCATCGATGTAACCAAGCACAAAGCAACCAATAACCAATATCTTCTCATAATTAATACGACATAGGCGATATGTTAAGATATTTTTGTACTATTTTACAAAAATGTGTTCACGATAATAGGCCAATTCTGCAACTGATTCGCGAATATCATCTAGAGCACGATGCCCACCATTTTTCCACAATGTTTCTAATTCTGGGTTCCAACGTTTTGCTAATTCTTTGATAGTTGATACATCAATACTACGGTAATGAAAGTGCTCGTGTAACTTGGGCATATAGCGCCGCAAAAATCTTCGATCTTGAGAGATAGTGTTACCACAAAGTGGTGATTTACCCGATTCTGTGTACTTTTCTACAAATTCAAGTGTCATTCGCTCAGCTTCACCATCATCAATTTGACTAGATTTAACTTTGTCAACTAAACCACTTTGAGTATGGTGGGTAGTATTCCACTCATCCATTGAATCTAGTAATTCATCAGATTGTTTAATGACAATACATGGCCCCTCGGCAATTATGTTCAATTGTGAATCTGTAACAATTGTTGCAATCTCAATAATTCGGTTTTCATTGGGATCAAGACCCGTGAATTCGCAGTCAATCCATACTAAGTTGTCATTCGCCATTTACATGCGGCAAACAAGGCTGTTCATCATAGTTGGCACTATTAGCACCCACATAATGATAGAGATGGGGGCTTCCGAGGTTAATCATGCAAGAACGTGAAGTGGGCTTTATTGAACTACTACGCGTTAATCAAATATTTCGTAAATATTGGTTTGCACATACTATTTCGATGCTTGGGGAATGGTTCAACACAGTTGCTCTATTTGTCTTACTAGATCAATTGACTGGATCTGAATTAGCATTAGGAATACTATTCATGATACGAATGTTCGCTTTGGCATTCCCGCAAGTATTCACTGGAATGCTAGCTGACCGCTTCAGCAGAAAATGGTTGATGGTTGTGGCTAATTTAGGTTCTGCAATTACAGTTTCTTGCTTTTTGTTAATTAATGATGAAAACGATGTTTGGCTAATCTATTTACTATCAGCATTGTTAATGCTATTCCATGCAGTCTACGTACCCGCGGAAAATGCAGCAATGCCAAATATTACCAAACCAAATGAATTGTTAACGGCAAATGCAATGAACTCAGCCACTTGGTCTGCTTCACTTGCAATCGGTGCTGCTTTGGGTGGCGTGATTGTAGCAAAATTTGGAGTTGACATCGCCTTTATTGTCAACGCAATTGCATTTATTCTTGCAGGGATAATTATCACAACAATCGATATCCCTCAAAAAAGGGATCGCACAGAAGGGACATTTATCGCAGTAAGTATTGCACAGGTATGGGATGGATTCAACATAATTAGAAAAAATGCGGCAATCTATCGTATTATCACAGCCAAAGCATTGTGGGGAATTTTTGGTGGCGGGCTAGTTTACATGCTAGTTCTCCTAGGTAGTGAAATAGGCCTTGGAGAAGTAGCTGCAGGAATCGGATTGATGTTTGCTGCTCGTGGAATTGGCACCGGTTTGGGCCCTATTATTGCAAGATATGGACTTACAAATAGGGAAAAATGGCCACTAATCTTGGGTTGGCTAGTATCTTTATGCGGGATTGGTTATGTCACTATTGGCTGGCTTAGCTGGGGTTGGTGGATTGCTATAGCGGTAATATTTTCACACGCTGCAAGTGGGGCAAATTGGGTCATTTCTACCGTTCTTCTGCAAGAGAGAAGTGAAGATGAGTGGCGAGGAAGAATGTTTTCTACTGATTTTTTATTACTAACAACAGTTAATGGCATTTCAACATTAGCGGCAAGTATGATTCTTGAATTCACAGACTACTCACTTAGAGAAGTTATTCAAGCATTCGCGATTTGTCAAGTGATATCCGGAATCATTTGGGTAATACTAATATCTCCTGGAGAGAAAAAATATATTGCACAAACTAAACTATTATCTGGTGAATAAAATGAAAGAGGCGACGGATATTTTTTCTGAGTGGGCCACAATTGGAAAAGATGAAGGTATGGAAAAGGGTCATTCTCAAGCAGTAACTGAAATGTTGGATACCGCAATACCAAAGCTCACAAAGCCATTCACGGCAATTGATATTGGTTGTGGTAATGGGTGGGTTGTAAGGAAACTTGCATCCCTTGGGGCAAGTCATGTGGAAGGCATTGATGGAGCAGAAGAAATGATAATTAAAGCAAGAAGAATTGACCCAAATGGCATTTATCATTACGCACGATTACCTGAATGGATACCCGAAAAAAGATTTGATTTGGTACATTCAATGGAATTTCTCTACTACCTAAAACAACCTCAAGAAATGTTAGCAATTATTCATGATGAATGGTTGGAATATGGAGGGTGGCTAGTAGCAGGTGTTGATCATTATCAAGAACATGAACGAAGTCTTCAATGGCCAGAGCAATTACAAGTTCATATGACTACGATGTCAATCGATGAATGGTATAAAGCAATGGAAAATGCAGGTTTTAGCAATATCAAAATTTGGCAAACCGACACCAAGGAAAATTCGCCTGGAACGCTCTCGATGCTAGGGCAAAAAGCGGCTTATTCATGAACGGCCTATGGCGCGGCATCACTATGGCTGAACTAGTAGACCAGAAAGATGAACGTGGATTCGCAATGAGTCCTAGTCTACCAGATGGATGCAAGAACTTTCTAATTGACATCGATGGGACTATCTGTGAAGATGTACCCAATGAAGAACCTGAACGTATGGAAGATGCTGAATTATTCGAAGGTGTTGTTGAAGTAATCAATGAATGGTATGAAGAAGGACATATTATTACCTTCTTCACAAGTCGAACAGATGAACACGCAGAGGTTACTGAAAGATGGCTGAACAAGCATGGGTTTCAATATCATGGAGTACTATACAACAAACCAAGAGGTGGTAATTATCACTGGGTTGACAACCATACGGTCAGGGCAACTAAGTTTACATCTAAGTTTACAAATTTCGTCAAGAAATGGGCTGAAGTAGAAGTTTTTGATGATTGATCGTATAATACAAATCACTTTACCCCGGAAAGTTTTGGAACATACATGGATTTCTTTTCATCAACAACTAACCATATTTCAGATGAGCGAACTAGAGTTGATGACAAGATAATTGGCTGGCTAAGTCTATTTGGCCTAGGGTGGTTAGCGTTCGCTTGGTATGTATGGCAGTTACCTTGGTTTTGGTCAGAATCCATTAATGGGCCCCCGGGATCAGAATGGTGGTCCCTATTGGCCATCTTACTAACCTCAATCGCAGTAGCACCACTTGGGGTAGTATGGCTAACGGTCAATTGGCGAGGTAAAGAAGTAACTGGACAATGGAAAAATGAAACTGGATGGTTGATTTTGGGGGGTGTTCCTATTGCATCAATTTGGGCTGTATTATGGCTATACTGTTTACCGAATTTATGGATGCTATTACCTTGGGGTTCATGGGATTTAAACTGGTGGAAAATTTTTCCATACCTTTTTGGTTTAATTCCAATGGGTGTGATACCTCTGCTTGGTGTGATAATTGAGGGTACCAAGAAATTAAGGAATCCATCATACAGCGCTGACCAGATGAAGGTATTTGGAGATAGGGTTCTAAAAAATGGAATGAAAGGGGATGATGTACTTGAGCTTCAAAAACTACTCAACAAGCATGGTTCTGAAATTATAGAAGACGGAAAATTTGGCAACCAAACTGATACTGCAGTTAGAGAGTTTCAACGTATCACTAAATTATTCCAAAATGGAGTTGTTGATCATGAGACTGTTACAGCATTAAATATTCGAGAGGACAACACCAATGAAATCGTAGAACGTTTATCTTCTCTAAGACATACAGAGGCTGCTGATAAAATAACTGGTTCTTTTTCATCGATTCTAGATGGTCTAGAAATCCCAGAAGAATAATAATTACCAAACGTTGTATAATCCTACTAGGATTACAATTGGCGCAATACTCATGACCAAGTCACGTATCAATAATTTGATTGCGACCTTTGTTTGATGTTGAATCCCTTTCTGAATTTGGTCGTCCATCTTATTTGTTAATTCTGTGGCTTTATCACGAACTACCCCTAGTGCAGCGTCTGCTACTCCTGCGCCCTTTTGACCTGCTGAACCACCTAAATTCAGCAAAGAACCAATAATTGATTTCTTGGATTCTTGATCTTCCATTATCTCTTCATTTAACGGATCCTGTTCTTCCTTTGATTCACCACCAATACTCAATTTTTCTAAGAAGCCAAGAACACCACGAGCCTTCACTATACCTTTGGCAGCAACCTTCACCATAATTCTGTTTCTTTCAGATACCGAACGCATAAGCCTACGAGTTCTTGTAACTCGAAGAAAATCACCAAACAACCAAACTACTCCCGCTGCAATTAAGGCGTAAATAGCCTCAGTTGGAGTTTCTTCCCAACCTGTCCAACCAATGGGATCGAATAATGTGCGAGCATATAACGCCAATATGAAAGGAAGGAAGAGAGCTAAAACCTCATTGAAAATAATTAACCAAAGTCCTTTGATTTTCATCGAATTAATTGCTTGCCACAATATCATTCTGTCTGGAGAATATTTCTGAACGATGTCAATTAATGGAGGAAGGACAAGAATTAACCTCAAAAAAAATGGGATTATTAGCATGTAAATGTAGGCTTCGTATGGAGAGGCTGGAGGGAATGATGGGATGTAAATAGCCTCTACCATGACATGTGACGGAAGCCTATCACCCATCAAGTCTACGCCCCAAGGCTCATGAGTAAGAACCATCTCAACAGATTATGGCATTCAATCACAACCTGTCAGATTGGCTCGGAATATCCATTGACGATGAATGGTTAGAAGAAAATATTCGTTGGAAAGATTTTGGTACAGGTGTTAGGTTAGGAAAATTAGCACGTGAAAATGACTGTTCTCTAGTATTGTACGATGCAGATGCAGAAGTTGAGGTTGAGGCTTTTATGCCTCATATGCACCCAGGGGGTGAAGCATATCTTGTTCTTCGTGGAGAAGTTTATGACGATGAGGGGACATATCCACAAGGAACCCTAGTTTGGATGGACCCTGAAACCACCCATAACCCAAAAACCCGTGAAAAGACTTTGATTCTTGTTCTTTGGCCTAAGGGCGTTAAAATCGTTTGAACAATAGCCGTTGAATTGAATAATAAGTAGTCACTCCGATAGTTACCTGACACTGCCTCGCTGTAGGAATGTGCTGTCGGAGGCGAGTAAATGCAGACACCAAAAACAAAAATTGAACCGCATATAGCGGCTAAACTCGCAAAACAGTCGTATCATTTAGTTGGAGAACATGGTGGCGTCAAGGTTTGCCACTGGACTAAAGAGAATTTGAAAAATGATCGGTCTTGCTACAAAGGTACCTTCTATGGAATTGGCTCTGCAGCTTGTATGCAAATGGCCCCAAATGTGGACACATGTAATTTAGCATGCTCTTACTGTTGGAGAGAACCACATTCCGAGACACTAAACAAGATTGATGATGACCCTGAGCAATTATTCTACGAAAGTGTTCGCGCTCATCGCAGGCTACTTACAGGATTCAAAGGACACAAAGATGTGCCATTTGAGAAGTGGGAAGAATCTCAGAATCCTAAACACGTTGCAATTTCTCTAAATGGTGAACCTACACTATATTCTAGGCTTGGAGAGTTTATGGAAATATGTCACCAACATGGTGTCTCTACATTTCTTGTGACTAATGGCAGCCTACCCAAGGTGATCGCTGAACTTGATCCATTACCAACCCAATTATACATTAGTGTAGATGCACCTAACAAGGAGTTATTCAATCGTTTATGTAAACCAAAATTTAACTCATTTACTTGGGAGAAATTAATGGAGACTTTGGAGTTACTTCCTTCCCTAGAAACAAGAACTGTTTGCAGGCACACGCTCATCAAAAATCATTCCTTGGGATACCATGAGGACTACGCTAAACTAGACAATATTGCTGACCCTAATTTCATAGAGGCAAAGGGCTATGTCCACGTAGGGCATTCTCAGAACAACCATATCATTGATGATATGCCTTCACATGATGATATTATGGATTTCTCACACAAACTAGCCCCATTGGTTGGTCGTGAGGTTTTAGCAGATAGATCAGAAAGTAGAGTTGCTTTGATTGGTAAAGAAATTATTCCTGTGACTCTCCCAATTGCCACTAGAAAATTTCCAGAAGACTTGGGAATTGCTAAACCTCAACATTACAGGTTACCTTTGGTTTAGGCTATTGGGCAAGAATTATTATTTTCTTGAGGTAATTCAAGTGGTGATTCAACAATTTTTATTGGATTTACTTCTTCTCCATTAGACCATTTTCCTAAATCTGTCATTTCTCCAGGTTCCATGAACCACATTTTTGCCGATGTCGCTGAAGCATTATCGCCAATTGCTGAAGATGCAATGAAATCGGCCTGTGCCTCAATTCTAGGATAATAAGATTGATCGGATAGAGATTCCCTAACAACTGCTGCAGGTAAATAATGTGAAGCAATTAAACGCGGGAACCCCCTATAATCTGATGGCACCTGAAGGAAGAGAACCTGTTCAGAAGGAAGGGAATTTGAACCATCACGAGCATGTAGTCTAGCATGTTGCCACCTACCTATGCACTTATCGACAACAATTTCACCCTCATACTCTACAACATGAATTAATGCATGGTCTGGTAATAGTGACATGTTTCCATCCAAATCCGGCTGAATAGCATGAACCCATGGTGCTTCAAGATTAATTACCAAAGATTCTGAACCCCATCCACGTTGCAGACCTACGTCCAATACATAAAACAGAGATCCAACACCCATACTGTGACCACCGATCCACAAATGATTCGTATCTATAGTCGCTCCACCTATATCACCTTGAAGGGTGGAATCATTAGCTATGAAATCTAAAGCAGCATCAACACCACGCATTGCCATGTTAAAACGCGGCTCATGCTGAGGGTGGTCAGAGCCACCTAAGAGATATGTCAACTCAAAATCATCTGGAACAGATGATAAGTCAACATCTGAAACATATTGGGGGAAAATTGCCACTACCCCTTGGCCAGCCAATGATTCCATCGTATCACGATAGAATTCCATTGCTTCACCCTCATGACCATGCAACATAATTGCAACACCAATGGATTCACCTTGAATCCCTACTGGAACAAATACATGAACATTCCATTCATATTCTTGAGAAAAATTGTTCCACCACTTAGTGATATCTTCAGGATAATCTGTTTGATAGATGTACTCATTCACCTGATAGGGCATGTTTGTACTACCATATCCTGTTTCTGGCCTTTCTGGAGGTGAAGGTAAAATTCCCGCCATTGCTGTTAGATTTGGTAATGTTAAGAGTAAAGCAACAACCAATACAGATGAAAGAGATAAAGCAGAAAATGGAGCTTCCCTCATACCTTCAACACCTTGTGAAATTTTCTTATGAGATGTAATGTGACCAAATGTAGCAGCTAGCATGAAAGTACCTAGGACAAAAGGCATCGTTACAATAGCGCCAAGGAAAAACCAGATATCAAGTAAAACAAAAATTACAGTACGTGCTAATGTCCAACCAATTACAAAAGCTGTAAACCAAGTAAACCAAACTACCTCTTCTCTCTCTTTGAGACGATAGCCTGTCCACCCAGTAATACCAACAAAAATGATAGAAAAGAAGGCAATCCAACCGACAAGTTCTCTAGATTTGAATGCAAATTCAATACTTGCATAAGCGAATGCAAACAATGCACTGTATAGTGATGTGCCTGTTAGCAGAGCCCACCAAATTGATGATGCACCATATAAAAAACCAATTATTCCAGCAGTAATAGGATTGATTCCAACCCGTTTCCAATCCATTTCATTCACCAAGAATAGAATCCCATGATGCGGCCATTTCTCTACCCCACTTCTGTATATTGAATTGGGCTGCTCTTTCAATAGCTATTTGATCTGGTTCGGGTGGCTTTTTACCACGTTCAGTCCATGCTGTATGAAGTTCAGTGATTGCCTCAACCCAAGCCATCTTGTCTGTTGCAGGAAGAAGCATTGAAGGATCAACAATTTCATTATGAGCCGGTAAATCACTTGCTAATACTGTACAACCTGCTGCCATAGCCTCTAGTACTGGAAGACCGAATCCTTCGCCTGCAGAAGGAAAAAGAAGCGCTTCTGACCTCTGATAAGCCGCAATCAATTCTTCATCTGAGAGTTTTAGATGCGAACCCACCCTCACAAGATTCAATTCATCCCTTACTTCTGAAGGTAGTAAATCAACAATCTCGTCAATGAAATCTAGGCGCTTGCGCGGTTCACTACTCCCAACAGTCAGTAAAACGAAGTTCCTCAAGCCGATTTCACCTTTGATTTGATAGGGCTTTGGATTAATTGCATGATGAACAACACGAACTAATTTTTCTGGCCATAACTTACCACACTCTTTAGCAGTAGCTTCAGAAATGGAAATAAACAAATCAGCATTTTGCAGCCCATCCCTCAAACAATCAAGATCTTTACGACGTATACTATTTGGCGAATAATCACCAACCTCAATTCCGATAACAGTCCTAGGCATTAAATGAAACAAATCATGTATCATCACGCTGCAAGGCATAGAGCTGGATTTAGGGATCAAATGTGCTTGCTCTTGATCTGTAACATGAATGAGATCAAATGAACCACTGTTCAAACCTTTTGTTGCTGCCTTACGTACCCGGGCTGGATGGCTCTTACGCCTTCTCCACCAACGATGTAATGGATTCCCGCCCAGAGGATGCTCGATCACACCTGCTAACTCGTAACCTGGAATTTGCCCAGAATCAAGTCGGTCTACAAGTTCATAATGGGCGCGGCCAAGGCCACTTTGACGGGGTAACGCACCCCCGCGAACGACCAAAACTCGCTTCGCCATGCCATCGGGGAACCCATGCGGATATTAAACGGGCAAGCGAACGAGGGCACATGGGCGACGGTTCGGCACCCCCACCAAGACTTCTAGTGGTGAAAGGAACTTTCGAGCAATTCGGGGGTGCAGAACGTGATTTACTAAACAATTTACCCGCTTGGACTGAACGATTTGATGTCACTTTAGCAACTTTGAATTTACCAACTGATGCAAGAAATATGCTGGATGATGCAAATATCCCTTATTTAACCCCTGTAATTGAATGGAATTCGCCTACTGGCACATGGGCTGAATTACGAGCATTAGCAAGTAGACAATCTAGCAATCGGTGGATTTCAATGTTAGATTTAACTGAACAAATTACCGGATTGAGAGAAATAATCGCTAATATTGATGCTGTGCATATCACTAGTGGCATTGGTTCACTAGAAATGTCTGGATTGATACCCAATCATATCCCAATCCACTACCATTGTCTAGAACCCCACAGAGGTTTGTACGAAGATGTTCTTCATAGAAGTGTAGATGGAAAGCCAAAACAAAATCTTACACTAACTAAATTACTTTTAGGAAAACAAAGAAACAGAGACCAAAAATTTGTCTCAAGACTAATCAAAAGGAAAAAGACTAGGATGTCTGGGAACTCACCTTGGATTAAAAAACGAATTTCTGAGGTTTATGGCCTTGATTCGGGGTTGTTATTACCCACTGTTGATCTATCTACATGGTCTAAAGGTGAAAACAAATGTGGAAATTATGTTGTCACCATTGGTCGTGCTTCTCACGTCAAAGGAACTTGGGAAACTATCGAAATGTTGTCAGGAACCGGATTATCACTTTCTCTTGTTGGTGGGGGGAATAAAGAAGATTTAGCACTACTACAATCACATGCTAAGAAGTTAGATGTAAAACTAACAATAATGCCTAGATTGACTCAAGATGATTTAGTATCTCTAGTTAAAGGTGCTAGGGCAGTTGTCAGTCTTGCTTATGGCGAACCATTTGGTTTAACTCCAATTGAATCTCAAGCTGCAGGAACTCCAGCCTTGATGGTTGATGAAGGTGGATTTAGGTATACTGTTGAAGATAGTGTTAGTGGTAGACTATTACCAAGAGGCGACTGGAATAAGTGGCATCAAGCATTGGAGCAAGCAAAAGATTTGCAAATACGTGAAAAATGGTCAGAGGCTGGACGGAAAAATATCACAAATATGGGCTTAACTCCAAATAATCAAGCAAATATGCTATCAAAAATCTTCGATTTTTCTGAAGAAGAGTGACCCGTTTAATTCATGTTTAGACCACCACCCGCCGCATTATGGAACCCGTTCAGAGTGTGGCCATCATTGGTGCTGGCAATATGGGAAGTGGAATTGCTCAGAAAACAGCACAAGAAGAATTTGACGTTCAAATGGTTGATCGCGAAGCACAATGGGTTGAACGTGGCCAAAAGATAATTGCTGATTTCCTAGCAGAAGCAGTCGAGCGACGTATCTTTTCTCCTGATCAAGTAGGAGCAATCCAAGGTCGCATTACGGGAGTTGTAGGGACTGAATGCGTAGACGCTGATACTGACTTGGTCATTGAAGCCGTCTTCGAAGACTTTGACATCAAGACTGCTGTCTTTACTACTCTAGATGATGTATGTGATGAAAAAACAATTCTAGCATCTAATACATCTTCACTTTCTGTCAATGAACTAGCTAACGCAACTGGTCGGCCGGATCGCTTCATTGGTCTGCACTTCTTCTATCACCCTGCTAAAAACAGATTGATTGAGGTAATTCCAGCAAAAACGACAAGTAAAGAAACTATTGAACGCACCGTCCAATACTGTAAAACATTAGGAAAAGTGGTAATTGTTTGTAAAGACCGACCTGGTTTTGTCGTCAATCGTTTCTTTGTTCCATGGCTAAATGAAGCATGTCTTCTCCTTGAGGAAGGAATAGGGACCACTGCCCAAATTGATGCAGTTGCTTGTAAAGCATTCAAAATAGGAATGGGTCCTTTTGCTTTGATGAATTTAACAGGTCCACCAATTGCTCTACACTCTACTGATTATCTCGCTGAGCAACTCAACACCCCACGTTATACCGGCGCACAGAATCTACGTGATTTGGTTGCGGCTGGCAACATGTGGGAAATAGATGAAGATTTAGAAATTGATGAAAAATCAGCTGAAATAATCTCATCACGACTCCTTGGACAGGTTTTTGCAGTTGCTGGTCAAATTGTTGAGGAAGAAATTTGTTCTATGGAAGATGTTGACAGAGGTGCTAAAGTTGGATTAAGATGGGCAAGAGGGCCTTTTGAATTAGCGAATAGAATCGGCGTACAAACAGCAGCTAACATGGCAGAACAATATGCAAAACTTGCAGGATTTAGCATGCCAGAAATATTGAGCAAACAAGCAACCAAATGTGAGGCATTCGCATTTTCATATCTTGACACGACACAAGAAGGTGATATTGTCACCATCCAAATTAATCGTCCAGAAGCAATGAACGCTCTAAATGTAGAGGTAGTGAATCAACTTGGTGTGGCTCTAGATAATTTAAATTCTGACGATTCTGTTAACACAATTGTCCTAGAAGGAGCCGGCAAAGCCTTTGTTGCGGGAGCAGATGTGAAATTCTTTGTCGATAAGTTACGAGCTGATCGCTTTGCAGATATTTACGACTTCACTGCGTTTGGACATGAGGTATTAGACAAATTAGAGAGTTCGCCAAAAACAACAATCGCCCTGACTACCG
>PBXQ01000041.1 GCA_002727675.1 Thermoplasmata archaeon
TGAATCCAATCCGCCGATGACCGAGCCCGAACCTGAGCCCGAACCTGAGCCCGAACCTGAGCCCGAACCTGAGCCCGAACCTGAGCCCGAGTTAATGATTAGAAATTTAATTGACGTTGTTGAACATTTAGATGGCCTAAAATTATTCGGTGAAAAACGTAAATTTATTGAAAGCCAACAAAATACATTATTTGAATTTATATTACATATTGAAAAAATAGAGAGGACAATTGGTATAGGACTAAGTGATAAAATACGAGGCGGGAATACAATTATTGGAAAAACTGATGGTTTTGATGTTGAAGTCCTAATGATGAATACTGAAAGTGATTTTAAAATAGGTCAAAATGTTGAAATCATCTCTAAAATGATTGGTTATCGTCCTGCTGTTCGGCGTTTTGAATTTGTTCAAATTTGATCTACTCGCCTTCATCCCATGCCAATGTTTTTTCACTTGAAACTTTCTTGGTTTGATTTAAATCCTTATCTGTCACCCTAACTACGTTCATCCCTAAAGCAAACACGCCATCAGTAGTCATCGGTTCGTCTTTCGGTTTTGGTGGTCCTGCAATTCTAACAAACAAATGATAATCACTCGTTCCTTTGATTTGTTGTTTTGCTTTGCTCAAATTACGAAATAACATTGTAAATGATCTCGTAATTCTATCAATTGCTAATGCTAATTGAATACGAACAGGGAGATTTGCTGATGCACTTTTCCATAGAAAAAGGCGACTAAGTTTGCGTTTTGCTGGTTGGATTTTGAATCCAGCCTTTGTTAAAGTTGTAGCGAGAGCTGCTGATCTAGTAAAAGAAAAAATTAGTGGGGGTTTGTGATTAACCAAAGATTGCCCTGAAACAATAGGGTCTTGATTAGCGCGTGATAAAGCAAGCCTAACTAACTCATGTGATAGACCGATTCCTCTTTTTTCAGAATCAACAATAACAGTAGATAATTCTAGTGCACCACCACATCTTCTCAATTCACAATGTCCTGCTGGACGTAATTGACCATAGAGAGTTACGTGTGCACATCTTTGCAAATAAGATTCTTCTTTATTTACATTAGATTTGGGCGGCCTTACATCTATTTCTTCTTGTAAAACTCTTTGTAACCATTCGCCTGTTCCTTCCGGGCCGATTTACTCACCACCTTTTTGTGAATTATTTGTTAGAGGTTTCCACATTGAAATATGTGGACCAATTCCATCAATCATATATTCTTCCCCGAAAGATACCCAACCTTGAGATTCATAAAATGGAATGGCTGCTCGTCTTGCTTGTAATAAACCTGTACAAGAACCCCATAATTTAACAGCTGATTTTTCTAATTCATTTAGAACTAAACTAGCATACCCCTTTCTTTGGTAGCCAATAATTGTCCCCATTTGTCTAATTTGTACTGCTGGACGGATTGAATTAAAATTAGGTAATATATTACCTAAAGAATCAATACAACCTTCTTGATTTAATGGAAGGAAGTCTGGACAACTTGTAGAATTAGCATCTGATGTATCTGAGCAAGAACCTGAAGAATCTTCGGGAATTAGATGAATTCTACCCACTGATACTGGTTTATTATTTTCTTCAACCCATGCATGTATTGCTTGTTTATCATCTGGAAGCTTTGCTGCACTTATTGGAAAACCAAGTGGTTCCCTCAATGTCTTAAATCTAGCAATATAATATGATTCTGAAGGTGTGCCATTAGGACCAATTGAATGTAGAACGGCCCCTTCCATAATTTGTCTGATAGCGTCCTTGAACATGATTTTGCCCCTTATATGGGACATTATTCTGATTCGTCACCAGCAGCAATAGCAAAAGCTAATTCGGCAGTCACATTTTCATCAATCATTAATGCAACTATTGCACCATGATATCTTTCCATTGTTCCAAGATTTGTATAGAGAGAATTGCGAATCAATTCTGGTGAAGGTACAACATCTTGGACATCTAAAGCTGTTCTAAACATTGTTTCTCCTGTCTCAATATCCATTTCAAAAGCACCATAAATTGTACGATTATTTAATCTATTTAACAAATCACACATTTCTATTCTGCGTTCAGATGGCGTTGATGAATTAGTCACATGNGAATAAAACACAATTTGCTCCATTTCTTCCCTAACCAATGCNAGTAATTCCCATTCTTGGTCTCCACTAGAAAATAATGCACGCATTACACCATCATCGGGAAATGACTCGTAATTCCATCCGTCTTCTTCTAAGAAGTTATTTACTGCCGCAAATAGTGAGGTCATGCACATACCTTAGAATGAAGGGCTCGTAATTTATTTTTAATATATATGGGAATAATAATGATGGNGATTATTCGTTCATTTCTTCATTTTTTCCGTTCATAAAATATTTTTTCCACGAAAATAATGATTTATATTCGTATTCTGGNCATAAAAGCTCTAATTTTTTCCCTTCTTTCTTTATTCTTCTTTTTATTCTTCCATCCATTCCACAAACTGCATTAAATGTNGTTAATGCAACTTCTCTTTCAGATGCNGTCATTGATGTAATNATCTTTTCAAAACGATCCATTTCATCACCTTCATTTAATATGGTTGTAATACCTATTTTGCCAATGAAAAGTTGAATNTTGGGGTGAAAATCTGCAACACCNGTTACTTGTGATTTTATAGCCAAAAGACAAGCTGTACGTTGTTTTTTAGTTAAATTNTTGAAACCATTTGGATACAATTTTTCTAACAAATCATCCATCAATAATGGCACTGTTGTCCTTATTCTTATTTCTTGCATAACTCTCCTAACAACAATAAAATTCCATAAAGCAAAAACTGGTACTGANGCCGTTTCAATTATACCCCTTGAAGCTGTTCTACCCCACAATCTAATCCAAATTCTTCTGTATAGTGATTTTACTATCACCCTAGAAATTGCGATTTTTGATTTGTGGGCAAAAGCACCAAACATCAACAATAATTTGTTTATGTGTTCTCGAGGATTAATACCATACATTGGTTGGAATGAATTTGGTGCTTTTAATCCAGCATACATTAATGAAATTATTAATTCATCAATTGTTTCATCGTCATCTACTATAATTGGTCTTATTCCTGAAATTATGGCAATGTTTCTAGCAGTACGTATGGTATCAATATAAATCAAAACCAATTCAATCATTGTTAAAACAATACCAATTCCAATAATTACAAAATAATATATTACTAATTTTTGCCAATCTGTGTTATCGTTAGGCTCAAGGGGGGTGGCAAGAAAAGTAACCCATACAATTCCAATTCCTGTCAATACACCATACAAAGAAGCACGAACGCAAATCATTTTTTCTTCACGTTTAATTAATCTTAATCTCTCCTCAAATGAAGTATCATCATCTATGAAATCCAAACTATGATCTGAAAGTAGATACTTGAGTACCCTGCCAGGGATACGCCCAATTTCCTCGAATGTTTGGATTGCCTTTACAGACACATCAATGCCGAAGAGGATTGTGTTCTCATATATTTCTAATCAATTTTGATTATTTATATAGTGTCATATTTTAGATTATTTTTGTTGGTGTAATTAATGTTTAAAGTATTGATTATTGGAGCAGGTGGAATTGGAAGCCAATTGATTGATTTATTTATCCCTGCATTAAATGCAGGAGATCTTGATAGAAAAATAGGGGGTATTCAAATACATATTATGGATGATGATAAAGTAGAGCCGAGCAATATTGTACATCAAAAGCATGAACCAAGAATGATTGGTAGACTCAAAGTAGATTCACTAACAGAACGTTTGGCACCATATACATCTCCTAATCTATCTCTAAAAGCGATACCTGAAAAATTACTAGATAAATCACAATTAAATGGATTTGATTTAGTGGTTGTAGCGGTAGATAGACCCGGAGCACGTTTAATTGTTCACAAAAATGCAAGGAAATGGTTGGACTTACGATGTAGTGGGGATGGATATATGGCAATGGATAGTGATATGGAATCAAAATTAGTCAATAAAATGACACCACTTGACCAAGAACCGGCATCTTGCCAGTATCCTGGTGCCATTAATGCTGGAAATGTGCAATTTGGTTTCAGTTTAGCTGCAACACATGGATCACAGTGGTTAATACAAAATTTGAGAGAAAAAATGGGAGAGCTATTTAGGCCAACCCCTGGAAGAATATTTTCACTAACATTTGGTGAATTACATTTTCCTGAAATTCAAACAATAATTGTTGGAGGTGATGAATAATGGATGCAAAGCCGCCTGTAAAGCCATTACTTCATCCAATTGCTAATGTTAAAAGAGCGATAAATAAAGGAGAGATTTGGTCAAATGAAGTTAGAGAAACGATGGCGTATTTCGGAATTAATAATCAATGGGCTACATTTTATCTAATTAGTGAAGCTGTTAATTTAGAAGCAAGTATGTTAATTGATGCTGACGATTTTTGTTATGTTGATTGGGGTTCTGTATCTAAAGTAGGATTGAACCCACCCGAAGGTGCGACTATTCCTTTTCAAGTATGGACTCACACACACCCAAGAGGGGATGCTTATTGGAGTATGACTGATAAAAACTCCCTTGCAATAGCAAGTGCTGTTGGATTAATTAGTAAAGCGATTGTACTTGGTCGCGGTGAAATGAAAATTGCTAATTGGATTAAGCAAGGTGCTGAAGAACCAATACAAACCACTGGACCATTATCTCACTGGACTGAAGAAAAAATTGTTAAAAATATAATTACAAACAAGAATTGGTTAGATGGGGTGGAAGAATGAATGGTTTTGTTAGGGGTCCATCTGATGAAGAAGAGGCAATAAAAGCGCTGAGGGCAATAGCACACGGAGCGGGGATTACAATTGCTGATTTCGCTGAAGGAATTATTGGTGAACCTGTTGATGAAGAATTTGTTAATTCATTAATATCTATAATCCAAATGGCAGAGTTAAAAAAGGAAATATTAGATTTGAAAAATGAAATAATAAAATTATGGAAATGGCGGAGAGATATGACTTAATTTATAATAACTATAACATGAACAATTCATATTCAAAATATAGTTTCATTCATATATTACCTCAAACCACATAATCATGACACTGGGGCATTTAACATGGCTGGGAGCAAACAGATATCTCAAGAAGAACCTCTTGATAAAAAAAGAGTCAAGAGATTAACTGATGCCTTTATGGTGTGGGCAAAAGAAGACCCTGAATCATTTAGAGAAGTTGCTCCTGATTTATTGCGGCAAGGTGTAAATCGCGCTACAGGCCACGACCCTAAAGCAACTAGGAGATTGGAATATTGGCTTCTAGATGAATGGAAAAGTGAGAGGTTTGAGGGTTTAGTAGAATTTAATTGTTATATGAAAAAAGATGTTGAACCCGCTCAAAAATTGAATATTAAACGATTTAAGGGCACAAATAAGAACTGGCTTGAAATGCTTGAAGAGAAATTTCAAGCTGGTAGTGACGAGCATTCGGGAGATTTTCGTAGATGGGCTCGTCACGTCAGAGATCAATTCATAGTATTAGGAATGATTGCACAAGAAAAGGAAGGTGTTACTCAAGGAGATCTAGCTCGTAATTTGGGAATTAAGTTTGAAGATGAGGCAAGTCGTAGATATGCTGCTAATGTAGTTAGAGCTGCAAAAATTGCATTGACTAGATTTGCTATAAAAGCAGGATTGGAAAGAATATTTAGTCCAGCAAAAGGGCATGGGTTAAATCGAATACATTCATTTTCATCTGAACAAATACGTGCACTAACTCTAAGGTGGATTGATTCTCACCCAGCTAAAATTTTGGTACCACCACTTACAACAGAGTAATTTTAGGAACACCCTGTTGTTGAACCACATTCAGCACACTTTAGACAAGTACCACTTCTTTGCATTTTACTACCACCACAAGTTCCACATATATCCCCAGTAAAACCTTGTTCTCTTGCAAGCCTCATTCTTTTTTGTTCTTCAGTTTCAGTAACATCTAAAGTTAACTGGATATCTCTTTTTTCGCCTTCATATCTAACAACACCATCTGGTGTTGATTCCGGACGACTGATTGACATTGCATCTAGATCTTCTGCAGAAACTTGTGCTAAGTCATCTCTATTTAGATACTGAATGGCTAATTCACGGAATAAGTAATCAACAATACTTGTTGCCATCTTTACACGATTACTGCCGCCTTGCACCATCCCACTGGGCTCGAATTTTTGGAAAGTAAACGATTTGACAAACGCTTCTAAAGGAACTCCATATTGTAACCCAATAGATACTGCAATTGCAAATTGGTTAAGCATCGAACGCCAAGCAGCACCTTCTTTAGATGTTGTAATCATTATTTCTCCTACCTTACCATCATCATATGTACTAGATGTTAAGTAAACTGTATGGCCACCAACTCTAGCCTTCATCGTATTAGACTCCCTGCAATCTGGCAAAGGTCTTCTTGTTGCAACATAACTGTTACCAATTGCTTGGGCTATTGCTGTTGCTTGAGGCTTGGGTAAAGGTAAACGTTCTGCGACCTGGCTAATAACTAAATCAATTTCTTCTTCATCTTCTTCATCTTCTACTACTATAGAAGGAGGCACTAATGATGACATCAAAGGTTGAGATAATTTGCTACCATCACGATACAACGCACAGGCTTTATTTCCTGTTTTCCAACTTCTCAAATATGCTTCTTGAACATCTTCAATTGTTACATCTCCAGGCATATTAATTGTTTTTGAAATAGCACCTGAAATGAATGGTTGTGCTGCAGCCATCATATCAACATGGGATTCCCAACGAATAGAACGAGTTCCATAAGCACCACAAGGCTGTGCACAGTCAAAAACAGCAAGATGATTTTCTTTTATGTGTGGTGCGCCTTCTATAGTTGCCTTCCCAAACAAATAATCATTAGCAACTTGTATCTCAGATGACGAGTAACCTAATAATGAAAGCACATCTATGAATGGATCCGCTAATTGATCTTCAGTTAATCCAAGAACATCTATACAAAAATCATCACCTAATATATTTGGAGATGCCAAACTTCTAACATCAAACACGTCATTAAATGAATTATCCATTTTCGAAAATTCTTCTTCTGTAAACCCGTGTTTCATTAAAGATGCTGTGTTAATTGTTGAACAACCTGAAAATGTACCAGTACCCATAACATAATTGATAATATCTTTGACATTTGATTTACTGTAACCAAGATTACTCAGTCCAGACTCTAATCCTGTTGCTGGAATTCTAAGTGTGCCACCGCCGGCTAATGTTTTGTATTGAACAATTGAAAACATTGGTTCAACACCTGTTGTGTCACAACCCATTACAAGACCGATTGTTCCGGTTGGTGCAATTACTGTAGTTTGAGCGTTTCTGTAACCGTGTTCTTCACCCATCATTACAGCTTGGTCCCATGAACTTCTTGCTGCCTCTAGAATATCATTTGGACAATTTTTAGCGTTAATTCCCATAGGGGTTACTGAAAGATTCTCATATTCTTCTGGGTTTGCATCATAAGCAGCTCTGCGGTGGTTTCTCATTACCTTCATCATATGTTCACTGTTTGCTTCATACTGTTGAAATGGACCAAGGAAAGATGACATCTCTGCTGATGTTTTGTAAGCCTCTCCTGTCATAATAGATGTTAGGGCGCCACAAATAGCGTAACCTCGTGGGTCATCATATGGTATTCCCATGTGCATTAATAGTGACCCTATGTTACATAGTCCCAAACCTAGAGTTCTTGTTTCATAAGATAATCTCGAAATTTGTTTTGATGGGAATTGTGCCATTAAAACTGATATTTCTAATGTGGCTGTCCATAATCGAATTGAATGTACATAATCATCAATATTCAAAGCACCACGATCTTTATCATAAAAATGCAATAAATTAATACTTGCTAAATTACATGCTGTGTTATCTAAGAACATGTATTCACTACATGGATTTGAACCATTGATTCTACCACTATCTGGGCAAGTATGCCAATCATTTATTGTAGTATCAAACTGAACACCGGGGTCTGCACAGGACCAAGCAGCCAACGATATTTCATCCCACAATTCTTGAGCGGGCATTGTTTTACTAGGAACTGGTTCACGACCTTCTTCCTCTGCAGCATTCTTTTCAGTCCTCCAATAAAGATTCCAATCACCGTTAGATTCTACTGCTTCCATAAATTTATTTGGAACTCGGACTGAATTGTTACTATTTTGTCCAGATACTGTTAGGTATCCACTACCTTGCCAATCAGCATCAAATTGTTCAAACGACATAGAAGTATAACCTTGCTTAGCTAAATCTATTAATCTCTTAATATGAGGTTGAGCAATGTTTGCATTTACTGCTCTTTTAATTGATTTAGCAAGTTCTATGTTTTTGCTAACATTGGTTTTTTCATCATTTGTCCCATCAAATGACTTTATCGATTCAAGAATAGCATTAGCATGTTTTTGTAATGAGGCGGCCCCTGCAATTAGAGCTGATACTTTCTCTTCTTCTTTCATTTTCCAATTAACGTATTGTTGAATATCGGGATGATCTAAATCTAATGTGACCATTTTTGCAGCCCTTCTTGTTGTACCGCCAGATTTTATTGCGCCGGCAGCCTTATCGAGAATCATGAGGAATGAAAGCAAACCACTACTTTGACCGCCGCCAGATAATGGTTCTCCATCGCCCCTGATGTTACTGAAATTACTGCCAGTACCTGAACCAAATTTGAACAATAATGCTTCACGAGCAACTAGATCTGTTATCCCACCTTCGCCAACTAATTTATCTTCAATACTTTGAATAAAACATGCGTGTGGTTGGGGTCTTTCATAAGAATTAATAGATTTACAATCTTCTTTAGTAATATGATCAACATACCAATGGCCCTGGGCGGGCCCTTCTATCCCATATGCCCAATGAAGTCCTGTATTGAACCATTGAGGGCTGTTCGGAGCAGAACGTTGGCTTGCGAGTAAATAACACATCTCATCATAATAAGCACGGGCATCATTTTCGGATGCGAAATATCCATTTTTCCAACCCCAATATGTCCAACAACCAGACATACGATGAAACAATTGCCAACCACTGGTTTCTTTTCCTTTCCAGTTTTTTGCACCTTTCTTTTTGGTTTCGTCTGGTTTAGATTTCCATAACCATTCTGGAACACCTTCTTCAGGTATTTTTACTAAATAATCCATACCCGGGACTACTTTTCGTAAATATTTGTCAGCAGCAACTTTAACCGGAACACCATCAAAACCACTTGGAAAATTTACATTTTCAATTTTTCTAACAGTATTTCCATGAGCATCTTTCAAATCAATATCAGCCGTTGACCATTTAAATTGATCATATACAGATTTGCCGTGAACTGTGAATCGCCTTTCGATAACTAAACCAGAATCTGCATCATCAACTAATTCACCTTCATGTTTTGACGCTTGCATATCCTTCATCTCCATCGCAAATCCCACATATCACAATGTCCTGTTCACTTGCTAAGTGTCCACATTGTATTAACGGGATTCTTTTCCATCTTGAGGGGGTACATAATAATTATCAACAGCGACTAGTTTTCAACCATGTTTGATTGCCCCATTATGATATTACCAAAAGTGCCAAGGGTACTAATTAGATGTCACACAAAACCATTTCTAATTAGATTAATTAGAAAATAATATTTATTTTATTAATCAATTAACGACAACCCATTTGAAGGAAAAGCCTTAGCGCCAAGTAATAGTAAGTACTTGGCTTACAAAGGTGGTCGTTGAAATGCTTGAACCAGAACAAATTCTTCATGCCGTTATGATATTAGAAGTTGAATCAGAAAACGAGAGAAATGATGATTTGATTTTGAAGGTACAACAAATTCTTGGATGTGATGATTCAGATTATGATGCTGCAATGGAACATATAGAAGAACATAGAGATAATGGAAATTGGGGTGGAAGAAGTGAAGCTGTGTTAAATCGTTCAAGAGATAGGATTCGAGAAGCAATTGAAAATGAGACTTTGCCCTCTAGTGGTGATGTTGGAAATCAATTAATGGAAATTATTGAAGAAGAAGGAGGGGAAATAGACCCATTTGCAGAATTGGGTGTTTCTTCAAGTAGCAATTCTATTTCCGGTAGTACAACTAATATTGCTAATAATGATCCACTCGCCGCGTTCATGGATGACGATGAAGAAGATGAGAGTTTTATTGATGAATCTGGTTTTTTCAATGAATCATCAAATTCAGAAGAAGATGGACAAAATGATGATATTGATGAAGAAGAACATGAAGAAGAACATGAAGAAGAACATGAAGAAGAACATGAACAAAATATTGAATCAAATGAAGCATATGAAATGTTAATGTCAACGTGTTGGATTGATGGGATTTTGGACCCAGCAGAAGCAAAATTATTAGCTCGGAAAAGAGAAGAATTGGGGATATCTTTTGAAGAACATTTGACAATGTTAAGAAATATGTTGGGGAAATTTTAATGATCGAAAATACGCCATTTTGGCATGCATTAGAATTGGCATGGTGTGGTGATGGAGCACTTTCATTACATAGTATTAGGTTATTGGATGCAATGCAAAAAATGATCGGTTTAACTGATGAACAACGGGCTGAAATAGAATCTAGATTTGAGGAAGAGGTTGTTTATGATTTAACAAGAGCTGGTTTTGGTTGTGGTGACCAAGCCCTCGCAGCATGGGTGGGAACCCTTACTTTTCTTGATGACCCTGCTGCACAAGATGTCTCAAGAGCTTTAGGTAAGGCTGCGATGTTGCATGGTCTTTCTAGAGAAAGGTGGAATTGGAGTTATTCATGGATGAAGCAACTTGGGTTAGAAAGGCCATTTGCCGAAGGTGTTTGGCTTGAAGGAGAAGAGGCGGGTGAGTTAGCTCGTGTGCCCGCGCTATTGGTGCCTGTTGCCCAAAAAATAGGTTTAATTGAAAATGAATAATTATTCCATAATTAATTCCCAAGAAATATTTGCTGTATGCTTTAACATATTTGAAATTGTACAATATTTTTCATGACTTTGTTGGATCAAACGATTTACTAATTTTTCAGGGATGTCATTGCCTCCAATAGTATATATCATGTGAATTTTTGTGAACACTCTTGGATTTTCTTCAGCACGTTCAAAATCTAAATCTACGCTTGCTTTAATTAATTCACGATTTTTTAATCCTGCGACAATGTCGATTAAACTACAAGCTCCGCAAGAATGTAGGGTTGCGATTACCGGGGTAACTCCCTCTCCACCCCATCCTAAATCCATCACAAAACCTTGCTTATCTGTACAAGTTAAGCTTTTACCGCCATTCCATTCAACATGTGAATCCATAAGTAACCCCAAGAAGTTCTTACGAAATAGTTTACCATAGAGTATTCTTCTTTTCCATTGCATTGATGAAGGGGTGGGCGGTCGGAACAATTGATGTCATCGGGAAGCCCAATCACAATGCAATCAGGTAAATTGAATGTTCCAAATAATCCAACCATATATTTCATTGAAGGAGATGGAATTGGAATTGATATAACACCTGTAATGAAAAAAGTTGTAGATTCAGCAGTTGAAAAAGCATACCAAGGGAATAAAAAGATTCACTGGAATGAAGTATTAGCTGGAGAAAAAGCATTCAAAGAAACAGGTGAATGGTTACCTGAAGAAACAAAAGAAAAAATGAGATCGGGGCTTGTTTCAATTAAGGGACCTCTCACTACTCCAGTAGGGGGTGGGATAAGAAGTCTAAATGTTGCACTTCGTCAGCAACTAGATTTGTATGCTTGTGTACGTCCAGTCAGATGGTATGAAGGTACCCCAAGCCCAGTTAAGAATCCTGATGATGTAAATATGATTATTTTTAGAGAAAATAGTGAAGACGTTTATGCTGGAATAGAGTGGGAATCAGGAAGTAAAGATGTAAAAAAACTCATAAATTTTCTTCAAAATGAAATGGGGGTAGATAAAATTCGTTTCCCTGAAACATCAGGGATTGGAATTAAACCAATTAGTTCTGAAGGCACCTCTAGAATTGTTAGAGCTGCAATAAATTATGCAATATCACAAGATCTACCAAATGTGACAATTGTTCACAAAGGGAACATTATGAAATTTACAGAAGGTGGATTTAGAGATTGGGGTTATGCACTGGCAAAAGATGAATTTGGGGGCACTGAATTAGATGGTGGGCCTTGGTGTACTATCACAAATCCTAATACAGGAAATAAAATAATTATCAAAGATGTAATAGCAGATGCTATGTTACAACAAGTATTGACAAGGCCAAGCGAATATACTGTATTAACAACTATGAATTTGAATGGAGACTATATTTCTGATGCATTAGCTGCCCAGGTTGGAGGTATTGGGATTGCACCTGGAGCGAACATAAACTATGATACAGGGATTGCAATTTTCGAGGCAACGCATGGCACTGCTCCAAAATATACTGGACAAGATAAAGTAAATCCTGGCTCCCTCATTCTTTCTGCAGAAATGATGTTACGATACATGAATTGGGATGAAGCGGCTGATTTAATTGTAAAAGGCATGGAAGGTGCTATTTCAGACAAGACTGTTACCTATGATTTTGAGAGATTAATGGAAGATGCAACGTTACTATCTTGCTCTGGATTTGGAAACGCAATCATCTCACATATGTGATTTATCAATTATTTTGAATCCGTCATTATGTGAAATTACTCTCCCTTCTGAAATAGCATCAATTGCTTTGGGATATATTTTATGTTCAATATTTATTCTAACTCTAGCGCTTAAATCATCTTCACTTTCACCAGATATTACATCAGTTGTTTCAGTAATTATTAATGGACCATCATCAACACCAAAACTAACAAAATGAACCGATGCTCCAGCGATTTTTGAACATGAATTTAACAAATCACGATTCGCATGAGCACCGGGGAAAAGAGCACCATTATCCCCCCATGGGCTAGGATGAATATTGATTACGCGACCAAGACGGTTGGAAAGAAAATAATCTGTTAAAATTCTCATATATCCACTACAAACAACTAACTCAACATCATACTGATCTAATAAATTAGATATTGATTCTTCGTGAACACGTCGCCTTTCTTTAGAATTGAGAACTTTATCTTTTGATGGAAGTGGTAAACAAACACCCATGACGCCGTAGCTAGCTGCCTTATCAAGTCCCTTAACTCCTAATTTATCTGAAATTACAATTACAGTTTCATGAGAACATACATGTTCGTTCTGGTGTTTAAGTAACGCTTCCAATCCAGTCCCTGAACCAGATATTAAAACTCCTAAACGCAAGGGTTTCTCTGGAGTTGATTTTCGTGGTAACACATAACAACCGAGCATGTTTGGGCGACCTCATAGGCAGGGCATCGGCCCTCTTGTAATTGCAGAGCAGGCTTCGACTATTGATTAAATCGGATGATTGTTAAATATTAATCAGGTTAAGATATTTATGAAACTAAATTCATTGGATGAAATCGTTGAAAAATACGCTAGGAAATCATCCCCTAGATTGAAATTTTTTTACATATCTCTTGGATGTTTATTTATCGTATTCGCAATTATAGGTATTTGGGTTCCAGGATGGCCTACCGTTTCATGGGCAGTTCCTGCTGCATATCTTTTTAGTATTTCAAATGAAAAATTATTTCGCTGGACTTTGTCTAATAGGTGGTTTGGTAAGTCTTTATTTGATTATTACTCCACTGGAAAAACATTACCAAATCATGCCAAAAAATGGATTATTGCTATTATTACAATTATGTCATGGATTTCTGTTTGGTTAACTACAATTGCGGGGGACCCTGGATATGGTCAAATATTCATAATTATAGTGTGGATAATCGGGGTTTATTGGATTGTTTGGAAAATTCAAACGAGAGAAGAAGAAGTAGAATTATGACGATTACGTCTTTTCCCAACAATCAATAACGGCGTGCTCGCCGTATGAATACGGGTTCTATTGATGGACGACTTCAAACAACCGGGAACAATTTCTGAGGTACCAAATAAAACTGGTCAAAATGCACCTCGTGCATTAATTAGTGTATATGATAAATCAGGTATTACAGCACTAGCCGTTGCCTTAGAAGCCATGGGGTGGCAAATATTAAGCACGGGTGGTACTGCTAGACTTTTACGTGATTCAGGAGTGAATGTAACGGATGTTAGTTCTGTTACTGGCCACCCGGAAGTGTTTGATGGGAGAGTTAAAACATTACATCCAGCCATACATGCGCCAATATTAGCTAGAGGTAAAAATAAAGACGATGTTAGTGTACTAGCAAGCCTTGGATATTCAAGAATAGATATGGTTGTGGTCAATTTATATCCTTTTGAAGAAATTGCTGCTAAGAAACCCCCAGTAAATATGGACGAGTTAATAGAAATGATTGATATTGGGGGCCCTACTTTAGTTAGGGCATCAGCAAAAAACCATGCAGATGTGTTAGTTCTCTCTAATCCAAATCAATATGAAAAAATTCTTGATTGTCTCCAAGAAACAAACGGTGATCCGGAATCTGTATCTTTAGAAATTAGACAACGTCTAGCACTATCTGCATTTCATAGAACTGCAGCATATGATGTCGCTTTATCTAATACTTTATCAGAAAGATTTGCAGAAATTAATACCAATGAATTACCGAATAAATTACTAATTTCTGGTGGAGAGTTGAATAAATTAAGATATGGTGAAAATCCACATCAATTAGCTGGTTTTTATGATAGTACTCGCAAAGGGGAAGAAAAAAAGGGTCTCGCTGCTGCTAAGCAACACGGAGGAAAAGAACTTTCATTCAATAATTATCTAGATTTAGAAGCAGCAATGCGTTATGCACGATCATTGACTGGAGATGAATGGGAAAAATGGCCACATTGTTGTGTTATAATAAAACATACAAACGCATGTGGTGTTGCTTTATCTAATAATCAATTAGATGCTTGGAAAGATGCATTGGCAAGTGACCCTGAATCCGCTTTTGGTTGTGTAATTGCATTTAATAAAATTGTAACTCTAGATGTTGCTGAAGAAATGGGTAACCATTTCGTTGAATGTATCATTGCCCCAGGATATGATGCTGATGCTCTTGAATATCTTTCAGAGAAGAAAAATCGAAGAATGCTTACACTAACAGATTTTCAACCATTGGATGCTGAACTTCGTTGGCGCCAAATTGATGGGGGGTGGCTTGCCCAATCTGAAGGTGCCCCAATTATTGATTGGGAGAATGTAAATTGTGTCACAAATAAGAAAGCAAAGCAAGGAGTAGTAAATTTAGCTAGATTTGGGGTTGCTGTTTGTGCACAGGTCAAGAGTAATTGTGTTATTTTCGTACAACCTACTGAAACTGGATTTGCAACAGTAGGAATTGGTCCTGGTCAAACAAGTAGAGTAGAGGCCGTACGTATAGCTGCGAGAAGAGCAGGAGATAGGGCACAGGGTGCAATGATGATTTCAGATGCGTTCTTCCCATTTAGAGATGGAATAGATGCTTCTCATGAAATTGGAATTACAAGCGTTGTTCAGCCTGGTGGATCTATTAGAGATCAAGAGGTGATTGATGCTGCTAATGAACACGAAATGGTTATGTTGTTCACGGGAACACGATTATTTAGGCATTAGTGAATTAATATGAATTGGAAAAATATTCTACTATCGGGATTAATCACTGGTGGATTAATCGGCTCTCTGATGAGTTTGAATCTGTTGAGCGGAGTAACGGGAATTGGCTTTGAAGTTGCGATGTTTTCATTTCTAGCCGTAATTCTGATTTCAGCTTTTACAGTGAAGAGAATATTTCCAAAAATCACAGGTGATGATGTCTCGCTGAAGCATTTGATTCCAATTTCATTCCTCACTTTTATGATACCAGTATTGGGGATATCAGCGGGGTCTCCGAATAGTGATTTAAGCACTCTAGCAAATATAATTTTCATAGGTACAATAGGCGGAGTTTTTTGGAGTATCCTTTGGAGCCTCCCATTTGCAATTTGGAACTACTTTAGAAACAACTCTGATGATGATGAGATTCCTAGCGATGATTGATTACTCACGACTACCAACCTTAGCGAATATCCACCAGACGCCAATTACCCATACGACGGCGATGAAAGCCTGCCCATACCCAGGGTCACCAGCTAAGGTAGTAATCCAGATAGAAAATACCGACATTATTGTGATGAACACAGAGATCCAATACTTTGCATGCTTTGGTATTGTTTTCCCAGTAGCGTAGTAATCGAAAAGAGGACTACCGAAGTATCGGTTTGTCAAACTCCAACGAAATAGTCTTTCATTGGAGATGCTGAACAAGTATGCAGCAGGAACTGCCCATGAGACGGTCGGCCAGCCAGGAACCCATATGCCGATTATAGCGAAGACTACGAACAGGCAACCTACGAAGACGTATATTTTTCTCATCAGAGGAGTTGACCGTCGAGCGTACTTGTCGACTACTTCGTCAACACTCTGCAATCTCTCCTCCAAACTCTCTCCTCGATTTCTCCCCCATCCTTCCCGCTAAAAAGAAGCCCATAGGGGCGGTTCAGTTTTCGACACCAACCCTCTTCACTCTCCTTCCCTTCGCGAAACTTGACAGGTGCCACCCTATGGTCGAAGGTTACATTCTCCCGAGGGTTGCTTCACCATCACAACCATTACGCCTGGGTGTGCTGATATCTGGGTCAGGAAGTGGTTTAGAGGCTCTTCTAAGACACCAAGAGAATAATGAGGTCAACCATGAGACTGTACTAGTTATATCAGATCAACCTGGTGTAATGGGGCTCGATAGGGCATCTCGTTTCGGTGTAATGGGGATATGCGTCCCCCTCCCCCCTCGTTCTGATTTTTCGGAAGGGAAAGAAGGCGCTCTCGCAAGGAGATTTGCTCATGAAGAAGAAATTTCCAACAAGTTGAACGAGTACGATGTCGAACTTGTAGTGTGCAGTGGTTACATGCGGATCCTTACGGATAATTTCCTATCTCCACGTCTTGGGCGAGTCATCAACATTCACCCAAGTCCATGGGGTGACAAAGG
>PBXQ01000042.1 GCA_002727675.1 Thermoplasmata archaeon
GAATAGTATTCAATTACTAGATTTAGATATTTACTATGATTGGACTAGAGTTCTTTCTGACAGTAATAACTTGGCCAGGGAACTCAATCAAGGAGTTGCTTTAGGTCAACCAATAGGTGGACAAATATTAGTTCCAATGAAAATTGTATCCGATTCNGCNGGTGCATTGGTATTGGACGATCTTTTAGTAACAACNGAAAGTGGATATGATTCTACAATTAACATGAGTAGCGATTTAATCGGCTTATATGCATCAGGAGAAGTGTATGAAGCAGTCACAACTCATTCCATAGACCCCTCTACGGGTGCTACAATTGCGGGGGCAAGTTTGCAGTTTGAATCAGAAAGTGGTTATGCAGAATTACGTTGGACTGCTTCAAATGATACATTTTGGACAAAAGATGGCGGCGACTTAGTTGGGATGTTAGTTGTTCTTTCCAGTTCAACTGACAGTGCCAATGGAAAACAAATTACTTGGAGATTCAAAATTAAACCTGATTGGGAAGATTCTAATTCAGCTAGAATTTTTGCNACATTGATTACAGATAGTGGCTCTCAGGGACTGCCNGATGGTAAATTCTTCAATCCGTCCAATGGTAACGCTATAGAGAATGATGCCTCANTTGCAGAGTTGAAGGTTTTCAACCAAGCAGGTGTTGAACAAACAGATTTATCTAATATCCATAGTAATAACAATTTCACTTTAGAAGGTAAAGTTAGGTTTGAAAATCTTGATGTTTCTCCAGACCCNGCATCTTATTCACTAGTGTTTGAAATTCAAAATGCTACAAATACCAGTATGTGGGATGAGGTTGAACGTCTACCAGGTATACTTGGNGGNAATTTTTCTTGGCAACCGACAATACCAGAATTATCTGCAGGGAATGATACATTCCGAATTCGTCTAGCAAATTATACAGGTGGAGATACAATTTGTCCCCCAATTTCTCTAATGCCTGATGATGATTGCGGAGTATCAATGACAGTAAATATTGATCAGTTCTCTCCCTATCTTGTAAATATTAGTGTGTGGCATAATAATGCGGAATGGCGTGAATTGAATGATGATACATGGATACCTCCAAAAACTAATCAGCAATTTAGAGTCATTGTCAGAGATATCCCTGAATCCCCTCCTTCATTTACTTTGAATTATTGGGTTGAGGCTCAGCATGACGAAAATGATAACAGAGTCCCGGACTTAAACGAATATCAATCNGTCCCATTAGTTGAAACTACCACTGATGCCAATGGAAATACAACTTATGTAATTTCTAATCCGGGTTGTCCTCCAATGAATAATTGTATTGATGATAGCCAAACAGGCTTGAATGTGCCAATGGGTGANCCTGCTCCTAGAACCAGTTTATTTGTATCTGGTACAGATATTTCTGGAAATCCGATTAATGGTGGCGATAGCGGTTTCGTGTCAGATTTAATCACTTACATTGGCGCACAGTCTCAAATTCCGTTTTTGAATTCTTTCCATGTTCAAGATGCTTTTGGCAACTCATTAACTGAATTCAATAAATCAATGTATGCTGGTAATATTTACCATTTGTTAGTTGATGCAAAGGATATGAATGGTTGGAGGGATGTAAAGTATGTCAAAATTGATATGAATCCTGCAATTCACAATAGCCTTGTATTATATTATTCTCCACGAAACGGTACAGCATGGACTGAAAGTACATTTGTTCAAATATTAACTACTGAAAATGATGGTGTTAATTCACGAGCTATTCGCCCAGATGGTACTGCTTTAATTGATCCATTTGAAACTGATTTCATTGTTGATATTCCAATTAAATTGAATTGGGGAGTCAACAGTTTAGATGGTGTAATTACGCCTGAAGTTTTTGCCCTTGATATGGATCCAGAACATACNGAGGCGAGGCTTTCAAGTTCTAAATATGCTCAGAGGTGGTCATACTCATCTGGTTTGAAATTTGATATTAATTCATTGAATATTACAGACACGTCCGGTTTTATCACATCTTCTGTGGGTGGTGCTGATGGTGGTTTTGTCCGTCCTGGTGATTTATTACAATTTTCAGGNAATTATCTCTTCAAATCTGCATTGGAAAGCGGTGTGTTTGTACAACCCCAGATTCCTATGACTTTAGAGATCACTCGTGAACCTATTTACCCTGGTGGGGAATCAACAAAGGGTTATGTTGCAGCAGCTACTGATGTGAGTTATTATGCGTTTGAAAATGGAACTATTGACTTAATAATTCCTGCAGCTCTTTCCACTAATGAATATCGTTATGTGTTTAGAATATGTAACTCAGCAGATTCTAATAACCCTGATTGTGAAAATTATTTGCCCCTAGGTGCTAATGATTTCTCTATTCAGGATGATCGTACTTTCTTTGTTAAAGTAGATAATCAGGCACCAACTTTTGTTTGGGCTTCATGGAATTTAGAATCAGGAAGTAGTGGTGAGGAGTATGAAGATATTTTGCCATCTTCTACAATTCATTGTGTTGATTTGGACTTTGCGATTGATGAAAAACAGAAGTTAACAGAAAACTCAATGCAGATTAATTGGATGTACTATAAAGATGATTTGAACTGGTCTAAATACAAGTCAACCTATCCTGAGCCATGGCTTTCTACTGACTTAAATGTTGATATGTTGGCATCACCATCTCGAGCATCAGGTGATTGCATAGATCTTTGGCCAGGTCATCAATTACCTTCTGATCTAGATGGTGTTGATTTACGGTTTTGGGTAACGGGCACTGACTCTGCTGGAAATGGAATTAGTTTAGGTGGGCAATTTGGTTCCGCTGTAGAAGGGGGCGAATATGCGTTAACTTATCAGGAAGCAGAATTTAGAATTGATCGTGTAATGATTTCTCCAAGTCAACCAGAAGCAGGACAAACTTTTGAAATTCTAGTTGATGTGACAAATGTTGGGACTAATTCAGGTGAGTTAGATTTACTAATTTACACAGTAATTGAAGGGACTCAAACAGGTAATTTCAATTATAGTTGTGGAGTAACATATGATCCAAGTATGTCGGAAATTTGTCGTGTACCAGTAGAAGCATTCCCTGAAGCCATATCATCTGTCAAATTCAAGATATATGATTTAGATGGCAATGTACTTGGTGAGTCTGAATCATTCCACATCCGTGTTGCAGGTTCTTCTCCAGAAGGTGGAACAAATTGGGCATTGTATGGTGGAATAGTTGCTGTAGTAATTGTTCTAATTGCTTTGGTAGTTGGTGCAATGATGTTCATGGGTAATAATGAATCCGAAGATGATTTCTTTGTCGAAGATGAAGATTATCTTCCTCAGGGTGAATCAGTTCAACCAATGTCTAGGAGCGGAGGTCCACCTCGTGCAAAATCTGGAGATACTGGTAGTTATGGAACTAGTAGTGGAGGGCCACCAGGATATGGTGGTGGTCCACCTGGAGCTGGTGAATCCAAGATTGAGAGGGCAAAGCGCCTCTTCCCTCAATGGGATGAAGAAACAATTCAGGGATACTTCGATCAAGGTTGGTCTATCCAGCAACTTCAAGATTGGGTTAAAGAGAATAATTGATTTCAATCAGAGGTGAGGTTGTGGTTGATTGGAAGGAACTAGATATTGCGAATCCTACAGAAGAGCATGCAATGCTTAGGGGTATGGTGAGGGATTGGGTTTCTTCTGAAGTTGAACCACAAGCATTAGAATTTGATAGAAACGAGCAATTCAATGTCAATCTAATGAGAGAAATGGGTGAACTAGGACTTCTTGGAATAACTGCTCAAGAAGAGTATGGTGGGGCTGGAATGGATGCTTTAGCCGCGGCTATTGTTCACGAGGAAATTTCTTACAGTGATCCTGCATTTGCTTTATCTTATCTTGCACATAGCATGTTATTTGTAAATAATCTGGCACGCAATGGTTCTGATGAGCAGAAATCTTCAGTGTTGCCAAAAGTATGTTCTGGTGAGTGGATTGCAGCAATGGCAATGTCAGAACCAGATGTTGGTACAGACGTCATGAGCATGTCTACTACTGCAGAACAAAGGCCGGATGGTTCTTGGGTAATCAATGGTAGGAAAATGTGGATTACGAATGGTTGTATTGATGACGACGGCACTCCATGTGATGTTGTTTGGACTTATGCAAAGACGGGCGTTGATTCAAATGGTCGTTCACAGATTTCCACATTCCTTGTGTATGCTGATAGTCCTGGATTTTCAGTGGGTCAGAAAATAGTTGACAAAACAGGTATGCGTGCTTCAAATACGGCGGAATTGGTTTATGATGATTGCATTGTTTCTGCTGATTCATTAGTCGGTTCTCAAGGTGAATCAATGATTCACATGATGAGAAATTTAGAACTTGAAAGATTGACACTTGGGGCAATGAGCGTGGGAATTGCTCGTCGTGCAGTATTTGAGATGAATAGATATGCTTCTGAGAGGGAGGCATTTGGAAAGCCAATTCGTAAATTTGGACAAATTCAAAGATATATCGGCCAATCTTTTGCTGAGTGGAGAGCTATGGAGGCTTATCTTTACAATGTTGCACGAAAAATGGATCTTGAAAAGAGTGGGCAAAGACTAGATTCTGATGGGATAAAATTAGTTTCAACTACTTTGGCAAAAGAAATTGCTGATCGTGCAATGCAAGTCATGGGTGGTTATGGCTATGTCGGTGAATACGTTGTTGAGAGACTTTGGAGGGATGCTAAGTTGCTTGAAATTGGTGGGGGGACATTAGAAAGTCACCAAAAGAACATCACTAACGATTTGTCAAAGGACTCCTCGATATTAGGGTGAGGTGGTTTCTTGTCTTGGCCATGGGAAACAGTTGATTGGGAAGACCCTCAAGGTGGTACGATTCGTTTCTATCCATATATTCCTACGGTAGTTTATCCTAGGGAATTGCGTCCACGTAATGATTGGGATGCGTTAGCCTTTCTTCATCATCCAGATGAGCGCGAAGTTTGGCAGGATGATGAAGATATGGAGAAGAGTGGTAAAGGATCTGCTACCATGTTAGCGATACATGGTGGTGGTGATTTTTCTAGGATGTTAATTCGTATGCAACTAGTTGATGAAATTCGTGCTGCAAAACTGCCTGACCCTGAGCCTCGTCGTTTGCTAAATTTGGCAATGAAAAGTAATCAGGCAATATATTTCGTAGAACCTGGTGTGGATGATGAAGATTGGTTAAATTGGTCATTGGGTGTAGTAGATGAGGCTAGCAAGCTGTCCCGTATGATTGGGCAATTATTTGCTCGTAGGAAGTTTCGTAAAATTTGGAAGAATGTCCAAACTGATGTCACGGAACCTTCTGTCAAAAGCGCTCCTGAAGCATATGCAATTTGCGCTGGGCTAGCAGCAACCTATCATCGTTGTTCTGAATCAATGCTGAATGATGAGTTGCGAGATACTAGGAATAAGAGGTTAACATCACGCCTTAGGGGTGCTTTAGCAGACTTGATAAAACAGAAGAAATCTGGTGTTTTATTGGTTCCAATTTACCAAGACTGGATGCCAGACATACTCGCAATGCTCAAGACTGAGCCCGAAGTGGAGCAGATTGGAGCGGTTGCTTAGGAGGACTGTTGATGGCTCGCAAAAGTGCTTTGGAAGTTCGGGTTGAGAACCAATTAGTACGTTTCACTGCTCCTGCCCCATTTGATTCCAGTGAGGTAATCGATAAATTAGGTGGTAAAAAGAGTGGTAAGTATGTCATCTTGGCATTAAAGAATCCCCGTGCTACTTTGCTGGTTGATGAAGATGGGCGTCTTGTCGTTCATGGCACTAGTCATTCTGAAGTGGCTTGGGCTGCAGCAAGGGAGATGTTACTACGACTTGGAAGATCTGATGAAGGCCTTACTACTGAAAAAGGCCCAATGGTTGTCTCATTCGATTATGGTCAGCCATTACGGATAGATAGAGTGCTTGAATACTTCCCAAATTTTGATGAAGATTCTAGGCTGGAGTGTGTTAGAGTAAATGATAAATTACACAACATGGATATCTTATTTTTTTCTAATGGGAAAGGTGTAGCACTTGGTGCAAGGCACAAGAATTTAGTCGAAATGGCAGCAACACATTGGGGTACAAGGTTTGATTCGGAAAATCTCTTTGTTAAAGTGTTACTACCTAAGGATGAAACAGGTGATGATGTAGTTGCAAAAAGTAGTGATTCTCTAGAAGGACCTAATGATGAGGCTCTTGATGTAATAGAGGATTGATTTGAGGGGAGAAAATGAATTTCTCTGATGGTCATTGGAAAGGGCCTATTCTTGACAACCATTTTCATCTTGATAAATCAGGTAGGTATTTGGATGCGGCTTTGGATTTCAAAAGAGCAGGTGGGACAGATTTGGTGTTGGTACATAAACCGGATTTCAATAATTTACCATTAAATAAAGATCAAATTAGGTCCTCATATGAGGGCACAATACAAATTGCAAATAGCGTGCGAATTGAACATGAATTGAATGTGCGTGTCGTATTAGGGCCCCATCCAGCTGCTTGGTTTCACCAGTCTGCGGAATTAGGACATGAAATGGAAGGGGAATTACATTTATCTTCAGTTGAGATGGCCATCGAATTTTGTGATGAACAATTAGCAGTGGGGGTTGGTGAAGTA
>PBXQ01000043.1 GCA_002727675.1 Thermoplasmata archaeon
TAGATTCATCTGGTTCGATATTACGAGTTAGTGCAGTATATGCTGGTGAATGCGCTCCGTTAAATGTATCAGCTTGTCATATATTTGTCTCATATGGTGAAAAAGTTCACCGCCATTTTGATTATTATGGAAATTTATTAAATGAATGGGATGAAAATGTAATTGAAGGCCCAATTCGTTCAATAGACATGTACCAAGGTCTCATTCATTTTGCTACATATGATGGGATTGCGCGTTATGACATGTATAACGATACTTGGCTATCAACTCTCACACCAGGTAGTGGTCTTCCATCAAATTCAGAAGATACAATTTACGATATTGAAATTGTCGGAGACGATCTATGGTATACTACAATGTCCACATCTGGGTGGAGTCGTAATAGCCGTATATTCAATCTGAATGGAACAACCCAACAATGGTCTGATTGGTCAGCAGGGAGTAATAACATACCCCAAGGTTTTGGATTTTCAATGGAATTATGTAATGATATTCTACATGTTGCAATGTCTCGTTATTCGGGACAAGGAAATCAAGGCGGCGTGGCAAGGTTTGATTTAAATTCAGGTAATTGGCTAACACCATGGAGGGAAGGAAGTCAACAGCAACGGGGTTTGGATGATGATGATGCGATAGCCCTTGCTTGTGATGAGCCACTTGATGTGGTTTACATTGGCTTTGAAGAAAGAAATGTTGGAATCAGTAGGTACAGTTACGGCAGTAGTTCTTGGTTATCGGTAATTACTGGAACAAATAATGGAATCATGAATGATATGCCATTCCCAGATGGAATGCGTTGGCACGATGGTGTTTTGATGGTCTCTCATACAAATGATGATGGCGGAACAGGTGGTATTTCACGTATTCCTGCAAACGGTGCTCAATTAGGAACAGGCATCCAAATCGATATTGGAACCCAAGNATCTAGTATGGAAGTAGTCCCATCTAATACAAATAATGTAGAGTGGATGATTGGNCGCCCCGGCGGAGATTCTGGTTACAATAGGGTTGACATAATCAATTCAACAGGATTACAACAAGGGGCAATAGATATTCTTGCAGGAATATCAAGTGGCAGGATGTTAGATATTGTATTCCAAGGTAATGACTTTTGGGCTACATTTGGTTCTGATTCTAGTCAGTATTATGGTTCATCAATTTTACATGGNCAATTACAATCGAATGGTACTATTGTATGGCTTGAAGCATACCCATTTGTTTTTGATGTAGTTAATGAGATGTTACCAATAAACAACACTCTTTGGGTTACAACTTATGTGGGTCTTTATCGCGTAGATATTACTACGGGACAAATTGTAGGGACTGCGGCACCATTACATGGGCAAATGCATGGTATTTTCAACCAAGGTGATGATTTAACAATAGGTTTGATGGGGACATCAACATCTTCTGCAGGATTTCAAGTATACAATATGTCTACTCAAAGTTGGACAGACGGGGGTTTAATTGCCGGATTACCGTCTAATAGAGTCAGGGATTTTGTAGAATATGATAATCGTATTTGGATTGCGACATATAATGGAATAGGTNTTTGGAATTTAACTACNCAATCTTGGGATGATTCAATTACAACTCAAGATGGATTACCTAGTGGTTTTGTTCAACAAATTTCCGTTCATAGTGGGCAACTAATGTTNGCAACTCAATTAGGATTGGTTGTTTGGGATGTGGCAAATAAAACACTAGTTGATATTTACGACCGTGGTGATGGTTTAATTGGTACAAGAGTTAACTCAATTGCTTTTGCGCCACCAACTACTATTGCTAGTGGTAACACTTCAATTACTTACCCTCCAACTTTATTCCTTTCACATAATGGTGAGGGCGCCTCTAGGCCAGGCGCCACAGCTTTCTCTCTTCCAGCAATGCAAGCAACNCAGCAATATCAAGTTGATATGTTGCCATCAAATGACGTTAGGGCGCTAGCATCAGATTGGTGGGGTGTTCATGTGGCTACAGATAAACAACCATTGATGCATTGGAATGCAGGTTCTAATCAAATGGAGGCTGGAAGCGCTTCATATTCCTTCCTTGCTTGGCCGAACAATAAATTAGTCAGCGACGGAACAACATTGATTGCAGTCAATTCAGGTGGGATAGATCTAGTTCAAGTTACTAATCCAATCCACGGAATAACTCATCAAGAGAATATAATGTTAGTTAGTGGTGCTTGGGTTGGCTCTACTGGAATTTGGCTATCAACTTTAGATGATGGTTTGTATGGCTATGGTCCTGCGCCTAATTATATTGAGGCTGAAAGATCTTCAATGCGTAGGGCTGAGCCGTTAACAGCAACATTTTCAGGATCTTATTGGGATATTACTAATTTAACATCTCCAGGTCAAATGATTGTATTAATCAATTCATCAGATAATTCTGTTACCATGCCTTCTTCAGCAAGTGCTGCTTCACCAGGCGGTATACCAATTCATCAAATGCCTCTTACTTTGTCTAGCCCAATTAACGATGCTGCTGTTTGGCTCTCATCTCATAATTTGAATTATTCAGGTTCTTGGAATCTTACAGCATTAAATTCTAACTTAGAAAATGATTTTGTTATAGCTGCTCGCCGAGGAACTTTGTCTCAAGGTGGTCGGGATTTACACATTCGCTTACAGAGTCCTTTGAATGGTTCTTTAGAAGTAAGAATTAGTTTTGATTGGACCAGATCAGAAAATCCAGTTGAATTACTGGATTTATATGATAGGCCAGATGATGGAGGGGGTGTCTTAATTGCAGAATGGTCCCCTAGTCAAGATCATGGGTGGGCTGCTTACCGAATTTATCTTCAAGAAGGAAATTGGTCTTCCCTACCCACATCAATGGATTTGGCAACAAGGTCAGAAGACATTAGAGTCCCTACATGGTCAGTAACAATGGCTGAGATTACCACAGTGAATGGTGTCCCAATACAAGATGGCGTAGAAATATTCGGTTTAGCTGTAATCGAATATGATGATGGTACTTTAGGAGAACCATCTCCAATATTTGGTCCAGCATCATCTAGTGATGAAATCCCAGATCCACCAGAATGGGCTAATGGTGGTCCCGCAGAAGGTGGGGCAGATGGTGACCTTTATGTTGAATGGAAAAAATGTACTGCACTTGATCATTCAGGTACAAGGTTATGGGTTGCTACTCAAGAGATTAATGACGCACTTGGTTTGTCCTCTGAAACACCAGATATTAACGAATTATCAAACAGCACAGTGCTTCAACTTGAGAAAGGACGTCCTTATTGGATTGCATTAACTTGCGTGGATGAGACAGGCCAGCACGACCCTGCCAATGCAACTATTATTGGACCAATAGTTCCAACAGGTGGGGTTAATGATTGGACTCCACCAGCACCTGTAGAGAATATCTCTGCTTACGACACTCCAGAAGATGGAGGGGGTAGAATTACTGTAAATTGGACACCAAATAATGAGGCTGATTGTGCTTGGCATACAATCTTAATCCGACCTTCACTTGGGAATGAGTCATTGCCAAATAATGCCTTAGATTTCGCCAATGCATCTATTGTAGCTGATTGTACAACCAATTCCACAATTATTTCAGATTGGGGAGGCGCCCCTCTAGAAAATAATCAGTTGTATTGGATTACAGTTGTGGCTTATGATGCATGGGGTAATGCAGACTTAGATAATGTTTCAATCGTTCAAGCAATGCCGCTAAAGAACATCCAAGGAACGTTCCCTCCCCGCGTGTTGAGAATCTTTCAGCTTGGGATCATCCAAATGATTTAGGTGAGGCGATTGATGTTTCTTGGGCAGCTTCAACTGTAGATGATTTTGGTTATTATGTCGTTTGGGCTAGTAACCAACCGGTAGATGACTTGTCCGCTCTATGGGCTCGTTGTAAGGACCAAATAGATACATGCGGTGGCGTAAAAATAGACATACAATACCCAATAGGTTCTGAGGGTGGTTTGATAAATTCTACTTTAACAAAAGCCATGTATGGGGAGATGAATGTTGAAAGTACTCAATCAAGTATTATTGTACCCAACATCCCATTGTCTGTTACTGTGACAATTCATGATTTGTATGATTCAGCATTTTTGACAAATCTTCCGTCTGTTGTGGTGACACCAATCGACAATCGTGATGATAAAATCACACCCAATAGGTTACCTGCTCCAATTATTACAGATGTTCCAAAGGATAATGGATCAGCCGTATATGTTAACTTTGAACCAAGTGATGCAAGTGACATATCTCATTATGAAGTATATGCGGATATTATTTCATTTACTAGTAAAGGACATCGTCAACCAATTATGACGTTAGGTCGTAGTGATGATTCTATGTTTGTTTTAGATATGATAAATGGTGGAGAACCAATAATGTCAGGAATCCCTGTTTATGTTGCTATAGTACCTGTAGATACATCAGGAAACGCATATCGTGATCAATTAAATATTGGTTCAGGTCGGCCAATTGATAATTCTGGAGAGGACCCAGGTGGTCATTTACCAGATGTAGATTTCACTGCTAAGTGGAGTGATACTGGTGAATCAATTGAAATTGATTGGGCTGATGTAAGTAATGATTCAATTCAGGGTTTTAGGATATATGTCAGTAATCAAAGATTTGAGAATACAGATGAGGCTGATTTTGTAAATCAAATAATTGGTACGGAGTGGTCGCTCGAAAATTATGAAATAGAAAATGAAACTTCTAATTATGATAATTCAACCCATTGGTTCATTGCGGTTTCTGCTTATGACGGTGAGGTTTGGAAACATTTAGTTTCATCTAAAGAAGTAAAGCCATTCACTGCACCATCAGGTTCTGGCGATGGTGATGAAGATAAGCCGAGTTCAGGTTTGTTTGATCTAATTGACATGAATACATTATTGACGATAATTCTTTCATTGGCTATAGTAACCGTTCTACTTCTAGCAGTTCGTGCTAGAAAGAACAGAGCAGGAAGCGAGGCTTGGCAGTTGGCGCATGCGGCATGGGGCCTACCCAAAGAAGAAAATTGGGGCGATGATTCAGATTCAGATGATCCAGATTTATCTGCTACTTTAATGCCAGCAGCAGCCCAAATTAATTCACAAAAACAAGTTGAAGAGGTACAAACAAGCGATTATAGTGGTTTTGCGCCAGCAGAGCCACCAACAGATGCAAGCCGTCGCTTAGCAGAAATATCTCAAGATTTGTTTGATAGCCCTATTTCCAATCGCCCATCTAGCGGTGATGCAGAACTTGATTCATTGATAGATGATCTTTTGTGAAAAGGAAAAATGATAGTTGGTTTGATTGCTGATGGCTTTTGTGGCTAATTTGGTGGTAAAGTGTCCGAGCAAGCGAATACATGTGTATTCACTACAATGAGGTTTGATGGTAAATCCTCAGTTGCTCATTATTATTTACACCTTAAAAGGTTACAAGAGCATGCATTCAGGGTCGGAATTAAATGGCCAATAAATGCTGAAAAGATTGCTAATGAGGCTATAATCGATGAATTTGCCAATCATAACTTACCAGTAAACCAGCCCGGCTTAATTAGATTGGAATTAAATTACCAGGGATTTATGCAGGCAAAAATTAGGGCCTTTTCTATTGGTGATGGTGATTTGTCCAGTGTTCGTAAAGTAACTTCTACTGCTTTACCCGCACCCCAATGGAATGACGAAATTAATGGGTGTAAACATGGCGATTGGAAACCATATCATGATGCTATGGATATAGCCAAAGAAAGAAATTGTGAAATTGCATTATTGATTAAAGAAGATACTGTGTTAGACTGTAATTCATCAACCCCATTATTACTTGATGATGATGGGGTTGCTTGGTATCCAAATGTAAGAGATGGTTCGGTAGAATCAATTTCATTAATTTCAATGTTAAATGGGTTGAAAGATTCTGGTATTCCAATATGTCAGGGGAGAATCACCAAAACATTGCTATCGCGCGGACGCGAATTAGTAGCAGTAGGGACTGGAATCAGTGTTGTCCAAATCACGCATATAGACGGGCAATTAATTGGGGATGGTTCAACCACATTTTCGAAATTATGTCATAATATATATGTTAAACAATTAAAGAATTCATGGCATAAGATCCAGGAGGCTAGAAAATGATATATTCTCAAGAATGGTCTTTTCCATCTGATGGAAAATCCGCGACATCTTTATTCGAATATTTGCGTGATTGTGGGTTAATTGGTGGCCGAGCTAATATTTATGGTGGTCCTGATGAATTATTTTTGTTATCCGGTGGTCCTAATAATCAAGATTCTAATTTGACATTAATCGCAGGCCCCCCCTTAATGCGTTGTGTGGCTAATCAACCTAGTGTTACTAAACAACCCCCCTCTCAAAATGAAAAATCAGCAATTAGTGGAAATATTGATTTTTCTGGTAAAAAAACAACTTGTAATTGGAAGGTTGAAGAATGGTGTAAAAATAGGGGTTGGACATCACGACTTATTATTGAAGGTGAAGATTTATCCTCTTCCTTACGTTCATTAACGCCTTTACTTCCAGACGAAAGTGATGATTCATACTCAATAATTCCAGGTGGTTTTGCTGGGCTATTAACTTATGATTTAGTTCAATGGACCGAACCTGCTAGATTGAAACATCTGCCACCTCCATCTACATTAATTGGTATTTTATTGCGTGTAGATCGGTGGATTATTCATAATCGTGAAGAAGGAATTTTGACATTATTGTCTTTATATGATGATGATTGGTTCACCAATAGTTTAGATTCAATATCTGATTGGATTGATTCGTCTAGGTCAGAATTAATTCAGACATCAACTTATGCAAATTTTTCTTCTACAATTTCAGATAATGAACATAGCGAGGTTGTAGATATTGTTCGTGAAGGAATAAAAAAAGGAGATTTCTATCAATTAAATTATGGGCGAAAATGGTCTGGAGAAATTAAAGATCCTTGGTTTGTATTCAAACGATTAATTGAATCTAATCCAGCCCCATATTCTGGTTGGCTATTAATTCCAGATTATGATTATGCTCTAGCTAGTGTTAGTCCTGAATTATTGTTATCATTATCTGAAGGCGTAATATCAACTCGTCCAATTAAAGGTACAAGACCAAGGGGACGTAAATTGGAAAGAGATGAAGCTAACAAAAGGGAGTTGGTTTCTAGTCGTAAAGAAATCAGTGAACACATGATGCTTGTTGATTTAGAAAGAAACGATTTGTCAAAAGTGTGTAGGGTTGGTAGTGTTAAGTGGCATGATTGGCGAATTGAATCACATCCGAATGTCCACCATTTAGTCAGCGAAATAAGGGGTAAATTGCGCAGTGATTGTGATAGTTGGGATGTAATACAAGCAATATTCCCTGGTGGAAGTATTACAGGTTGTCCTAAAACGGCAACAATTGCGGCAATTGATGAATTAGAACATTCACCAAGAGGTGCGTGGACCGGTTCATTAGGCCTACATGATCCAAGAACTGGTTATGCTTGTTGGAATATATTAATTCGAACATTAGAAGCAAAATTCTCTCCATCAAGTGGTTGGATTGCAACAGTTCAGGCAGGTGGTGGGTTAGTATTTGAATCAGATTCAATACAAGAAGTAGAGGAAGCAAAATGGAAAGCCCAAGCACTTCTTGATGCAGCATGGGGCTTTTCAGAAACAAAAATACCCAATCAAAAAATGTCTATCAGTCCAGTACCAATAGTTAATGATAGGATTGAAAATTTAACAAAATCATTAACACTTCAAGAACAAGTATGCATTGCTCCTTTTGAACCGATTTGTTGGGCTCCTAAAGATGCCCCATTCCCTATGCCTGAAGAAAATAGTAGGAGGGTTTTATTTGTTGATAATTTAGATTCATTTTCGTGGAATATTGTTCATAGTTATGCAAAACTAGGGGCGGAAGTAATTGTTGTTAATGGGCGTGATGGATTAGCTGAAACCAATGTTGATCATATATTACAATCAATAAAACCCACTCATGTTATCCTTGGTCCAGGCCCAGGAAAACCATCTTCATCTCCATTGACTCAAACTATATCTAATATGGCTATTAATGGTAAATTAAGAAATATAAATGGCGAAAAAATATCTTTATTGGGTATTTGTTTAGGTCATCAAGCAATCGGTGAAGCTGCAGGTTGGAAATTAATTGAATCACCGTTGGGGGCTGTACATGGTGTTCCATCAAACATAATAATTGAACAAAATGAGATTTTTACTAGGTTTGATAGTAATACAATTATGATGAGATATCATTCTCTTGTGGTAGTTCCAACGAATAATGATTTAGATGTGATAGGTACCGATCAAGAAACTCAATCATTGGTGATGGCTCTATCTCACCCAATTAATCCAGTTTGGGGGGTTCAATTTCACCCGGAGTCTTGTGGTAGTCTAGATGGTTGGTTATTATTAGACAACTTTCTTCTTAATTCTAATACCACTAGAGGGCAAAGTGTTGAAGTGCCGATGCTAAGTCGTGGGGGTTAGGGGATAATATGGCAACCTGTCGTTTGTGTAGAAGTGTTTATCCTAAAGAGCACTTCATTTCTGGCAATGGTCCTCGCCATTTGGTTTGTGCAAGGTGTGGATTAGATCACGGTTATGTTACTGCTGATGAAGTTCCACAAATGTATGATGATGAAACAGTTCAAGCTAGAATGAGTTTAATTGGTAGGCGATATTCTCCTGTTCTTTGGGTAATTCTTGGTTGGACATTTTGGTTTATGTTTTTCTCAGGTCTCCCACTTTGGGGCAGGGCATCTTTAGTAATTATGATATTATCTACGTTGTCAATTCCTGTTTTGTTTTTCCTTGGTTCGGCAAAATATCAAGCAGAACTGCGTCGCTTATCGGCAAAATAATGTAAATTTATTTTGATGCTAGGTGTCAAACGGTTGAAATAGTATCATTCTAACCGGAAAGTTAGAGGGAACACTGGGTTCCCTGAACGAAACAAGTGAAAAGGCGTGAATAAAGGAGATTTTAGTAATAATAGTAATTCTGAGTTAATGTTTGAGCATAATTGCTCTCAGTCCAGCGTTTTAGTGGGTAATAACTCAGTTTCCACCACCCTTAAATTAACTGCATTGAGCGTTAGCTCAATTCTTAGTTACACATACCTGCACTCCCAGAGGCAGACGACCCAAATGTATGGGGCTGTCCTGGAAAGAGAGAACAGCGGGTTCTCTGTAAATTAAAAATAAAAAGGAGAAATGAAAAATATGAACCGAAAAAACCTGAGTATGTTAGTTGCAATTCTAATGATCTTGATGTCAGCGTCAGCTGCATCAGGTGATGGAACCGACCCTCTTGACCCATCTGATGGTGGGGCTGATTGGGATGGCGATGGATTGACTAACGCAGAAGAGCAAGCACAAGGAACAGATATGACGAATGCAGACACTGATGGAGATGGTCTTCCAGATGGTTGGGAAGTGGCTAATGGCCTCAATCCAAATTCAGCTGGTGACGCTAATTCTGACCCTGACGGTGATGGTCTAAGTAACGCACAAGAGTACGCGAAGGGTACTAACCCAAATAGCGCGGACACTGACGGCGACGGACGACCAGATTCAACAGATCAGTTCCCGAACGACCCTAATGATGGAGAATATTCTGATTCTGACGGCGATGGAATTCCTGATGCCTACGATCCAGATTATCAGCAACCAGAAGATGGATCCGGTAACGGTGAAACCAGTGGTGGAGGAGAATCTGATCAATCACCAGGACAAGGTCAAGGGCAAGGTCAAGGACAAGGTCAAGGACAAGGTCAAGGACAAGGTCAAGGACAAGGTCAAGGACAAGGTCAGGGACAAGGTCAAGGACAAGGTCAAGGAC
>PBXQ01000044.1 GCA_002727675.1 Thermoplasmata archaeon
AGGGTATTCTAAGTCGGCCAAAAATTGTAAACTATTAGCTACTATTTCTGGTAAACCATTAGAAGAAACTCTCAACTTTTCAAATTCATTCGAACCTAATATTTGCTTGAATTGAAACCGTGACATTCTTTTACGTTTGTTAGGTGCTGATTTAGCCGAGATTTTTTTGCTAGGTTCATTATTTTTTATTGGCTTTTTATTCGCTTTATTACTCGCCTTATTTTTCCCCTTTGCCTTAGATGAATTAACCAACTTGACATCTACTGGTTGCCCCTTTACCAATTCAACAATTAATTCATCACCCATCAATTCAGTTAATTGTTCATGGAAGTTAGTTTTTGACACATTCATTGACTTCATTAGTTCCTTCCTATTTTTGAAATCATGATTTGATTTCTCTGAGAATAAATCATTTACTTCAGAAGCCAACATCCCACAATTTACAGGCCCTTTAGAAAGTCTATCTCTAATAATAGACCTAAAAACTGCACGACTTTTTCTTACTGATGGCACCTCTTTGGATTTCTTAGGATTAATAGTTTCATTATTCTTAGTAACTAATGGAATTTTTATACTAGGGTTGGGGAAAAAATCATCACCTACAAAGGTATAAGAAATTACTTTCTCATCCCTCCATTTGAAAAAATCTTCTGAGTCTTCGCTAGGAAATTTTTCTGCATGGTCCTTCATACGGTCATTCGTAACAACATATGCTCCTTTTTGCCAAGCAAATTGCAGCCAATAATCGTCATCATGATCCTGAGATGGGACTGAAGCAACGAGCCCTTTGGCCCTTAAATTTCTTAAAATTGATGCATCATCAACACCCCTATTTGCATTATCATTCAAAAAATGCCTCGGGACAAATGCATGAACATCATGGCCTAAATCAGCGTAATGGGATACAGCTGCCGCGATTCCTGATGATGATGCAGGCCATTTACTAGCGGAATGTTCCATACCCACATTAGGACCGTCAATTACTATCAATACTCTCGTCTTCTCTTCTTCCTTAGCCAATTAGCAACCCCCCGTGGGGTCTGACTAGACTAAGACCTCATTTTGGACACGGAAGTCTATTTGATCCGCCATACCCAAATGCGTCTATGTCAAGCCAATGATTAATGGCAATGGCAATTCTTTTTCAAACCTACGGAAATAAAGAGGATGAAAATAGAAACTAATTAATCAATTAATTCAATTTCATCAAGATTATCATCTTCTTCTACCTCTTCCTCTGAATCATCTTCAGATTCAGATTCAGTTACCGCTTCTGGAAGATCAAATTCTTCATCATTTTCATCATAATATTCTTCTTCATCCTCTTCCCAAAAATCTGATCTTCTTTTACGCCCAGCAATAGCAGCTACGATGAGAAGGGTAAACCCTGCTAACATCAGCATGGTTGAAGTCCTCATATTAGTCAATTCGTTAGAGATTCTAGTAACTGGATCATTTATTTCAATACGAATTTCCACTTGCCTCTCAGCATTATAATCATCAGAATAACCCTCAGAAAACGACTGTGGGTGACCTGTTACTGTGATTGTGTGTAAATCGCCATGTCGTGCATCACTTGCAGAACTTACTTTAAGAGTGAAAATTATTTCATCAAATGCTGGAACTAATACCACTGAAGATTGTGTTTCTGGATTTTCAGCAACTACAGTCCACCCAACAGGAGCTGTTGCGTCTAACTCAACCATCATCTCGGTATTACCATCATTTATCAGACGCATCGTATATTCAGTATTATCACCAGGCAGCATTGCCTGATTTGCTGATTTTTGAACGATTCTCAAATCAGGATCACCCTCTCCTACCTCAATAATTACAGGTAAATCAAAGAAGCGCTGTGAATTTGTATCATCAGTTACTTCCTCAATACGGATGTAAATTGTATGTTCACCAGCATATACTTGGTTAGTAAGATGCATCTCTAAATTAAATTCAATAGTATCACCATAAGACATATTGAAAACAGGCATTGGATCACCACTCAAATCGGTGATAATATAATCCCAAAGTGTGTATTTACCACCTTCTGCATCAGCATTTCTATCGTAATCAGCCGGATTTATTACCCTCCAATCAACCAATACATTTTCATCACCCGATGTTTGAGTTGCCTTAACTCTAGTACGTAAATCCCTATAATCATCAGAATCATCATCATCACATAATTCGTATTCAACGTGGCCAAGAATATCACCATCGCAATCATATGTAAATTCTGCCTGAATACCATTAGTACGATGCGGAGTAAACTGAACAATACCAGATAAAGAAGAATTACCAGCACTTGAAAACTCTAACTCCATTAAGCCATAATCAGGGTCATCTGGTTCAGATGAGGGGTTGATGTATACAACAATAGTGTAAGTTGCATGTCTAGGCAACGTAGGGGTGTGCCACAAACCATCTTCGGTATCTTGTGCAATTACTTGTCCTGTTTGATTATCTACAAAGTAAAATACTGTACCTCTAGGTTTTTCAGTAACCTCAAAACGGAATGAATCTGAATCAAAACCAGTATTGAATAAGTCAATATAAAAAGGAGTCGGGGGGCCCAAATCATCAACAAATTGTGATTCATTTACATCAAATGATTCAGATCTAGTTGAATTATAAATTTGATTTTCTTGACTAGAATCCCAAAGTGAAAGCATAGGAGGCGAATATACCCCTAACTTTTCTAATACGATTTGTTCGGACACGAAGAATACTTCAGCCCCACTACCATTGTAGGCCCTAACTGAAATATCTAGGCGTGGAGGCGCATTACCTAATTCTGAAGGAGCCTCTAAATTTAGTTGAGCTGTCACTTCATCTCCGCCATCTGAAATTGTATAACCTTCAGGACGATCAAAAGTTACCAACCAACTTGAATCAAGACTGGTTAGAACAGCTAATTCAACATCAATTGAAGATGAATCAGCACCTGTATGTCGAAGTACTAAACTAATGGGAGTTGTCATACCAGGGGCAATATATTCTATATCTCTACCAGCCCCATTACGAACATCCACGCCATACTTTTCAACTACAATTCCTTCATGTTCAAAAATAAAGGTATGACCTTGCTGATCTGTTATGAACAAAGTCAACTCATATTCTCCTGATTCTATACCTGCCGGATATGTCCAAGAATGACTACCCACCAAAACTCCAGCATCTTCTGTGAGCTCAGAATTAGAAAATATATGGTAAACAGGGTAACTCCCACTAGGATCTCTTAATTGAACACCCACTTGATCAATATCTTGCCTCCCAAAAGCATTAATGGCCTTAATTTTGAACTGCATTTTTCTATCATCAATCAAATCATTCGGGTACCAACTCAACAATTCAGGGTCATCCCATAATGCACCGTCTTCGAATACCTTGACTACACTGCCTGATGCGGCATTAGACCAAAACTCCATTTGTGAATAATCATCTGAATCATCAGGGTCTCCCCACATTACTTCAGCATCGCATCTACTACCCCCACCGAAAGGATTTGACCCACCTTGCCCCTCACAGGTAGATTCGGCCGATATTGACAGAGTAAGTGCGCCGCCACTTGAGATGGTTTTGTATTGGTCCCCATTCCAACCAAGCCTAACAATTTCTTGATTCCAACCGCATCCGAATAAATCACTACAAGCACTCTGCTCCTTCTGTACAGTATCTATTGTTTGTGAACTTCCTACATCATCTTCTATGCTCAGAGTAAAAGTGTAAGTTGCAGTATTTCCTTGACTACCGGCGGTTGCCCTGAGATATATCGATACTGGAATCTCCCATGTATTTCCCCCGGATGCTTGCCTACCACCGATTGACATTTCACTCAGCAAATCAATTGTCCTAAATTCCAAATTGTCGGTTAAAACAGACTCATTGCTTTGGCCACTGTTTGGAGTCTCAGTAGTTAAGTAACCATCACCACCAGCGGTAGAGTTTCTTTTATCCAAAAATAGATTGTATAATTTGACTGGAGTTTCACCTGAATGAAACTTTCTTGGCTCAACTGACAATTCAGAACCCGAAGGAGTGAGAGGCATACTAGCAAACAATGTTGAAAACAGCATAACTACAAGAAAAAGGGACACTAATGAGGCTTTACTTGCCGCTCTTCTCGGCGATGCAGTTAGTTCCACGGCTACGCCGTGTCATCGGCCCGTTAAAGGGTTCACCATTCAAAGTACACTATGTGCATCATTATCAATCACCAAATATTGAGCCACAATCAAACGCCACCTTCATGGGTAATAGGTGTGGACGAGGGGGTGCGGGGGTTGCCAAGCATGGTCAACGGCGCCGGACTTAAGCTCCGGTCCCAAGCGGTTCGTGGGTTCAAATCCCACCCCCCGCATCAAAAATAAAATCCATAAATTATTACTCTTTCAATTTCAACATGCTACAACCAATTTCAGATTCCCCATCATAAATGTCTAACTTTGTTGCACTAACACTACAACCAATTACCTCAACCGGAATTAGCAGCGCATCCAGTAAGTCAGCAACTAATGACTCAAGTAAATTGCTTCTACCATTAGATATAATTCTTGAAATTGCAGATCTTATGAAATCATAATCAAGAACCATGTCAATTTCATCTTCAATGGGCTTGTCTGCGCCATTCAAAAATACATCAACATCAAACCTAATTCTTTGTGTTACTCCCTGTTCTTCTTCCAATACACCTATTTCCATATCTACAATAAATCCTCTAAGTTGAAGAGTTGTTAAGGAAAAACCTACCTTTTCCATTAATAACCTATGAAAATCAAGACTATTCATTTAATTCACCCCGGTACAAAACATCCCTAGGATTGGGAATTAATCTTTCACCGCCATCAACGAAAATAATCTGCCCCGTTATTGCATTAGCACCGATAAGAAAGAGGACTGCTTCTGCGATATCTATCGCATTTGATCCCCTATTCAGTGGAGTTTTGTTGTGAACATCTTCGAATGATGAAATAGATGCGTGTGGCGAAGGCAAAGTTAACCCTGGGGCAACCCCATTTACTCTGATATTGGGGGCAAGAGCCATTGCTAAAGTCTCAGTAATTCCTGACAAAGCAATTTTTGATATTGTATATGATAAGTAATCAGGATTAGGATTATTAATTTTTTGATCAAGGATATTTATCACACATCCAGAACCATCAATTAATTGACTATTGAATGCCTTTGATAGTATTACAGGAGCAAGTGTGTTTATTTCTATAGAGCGTGAGAATGAGTCAACATTAATAGTTTCAATATTATCATATTCAAAGTGAGAAGAATTGTTGATAAGAATATTAATAGGGCCGAAAAAACTACCTGCTTTTTCAATCAAATCAATACAATTTTGAGAAGATGATAAATCAGCTTGAATTGTTGCAACATTAGTAATATTTCTAAGTTCATTGGCTAACTCTTCTGATTCATCAGCTGATGAAAAATAATGAATAATTACTGAATGACCCGTTGATGCTAATAAACGTGAAATTTCAGCACCTATACGGCGCCCGCCACCAGTAACTAATGCCACACCCATGCTTCCCACTCATACTTTGCGGGATGAACTGTTCTATTGAGTCTGCCGAGAGATGAAAATCTGTATCAATCGAAGCATTAACCATCATAACACCCTCCGACTCAATATAGGGGATGTTGTGTTGGGTAATAATTCTCATAATGGCATCAAGAACTTGGAAACAGAAAAAAGTAATGAAAATGTAAATACTTCACCATCTCAAAGAAGAAAGAGTCGTCGCAAGAGACTACCAATATGGTTCAAAACTACTTTGCCAACAGGTGAGGCTCAGTCTAGATTCAATATTACAAAAACAAATGTTCATGAAAATAATTTGCATACCGTATGTGAAGAAGCACGTTGTCCAAATGTGCATGATTGCTGGGGCAGAGGAACTGCAACCTTCATGATTGCAGGAAAAGAATGCACTAGAGCATGCAAATTTTGTGCAGTAGGCACTATCAAAAACCCACCCCCGCTAGACCCGCTAGAACCTAGTAGAATTGCTAAATCAGTCAAAATAATGGGCATTAGCCACGCTGTTATTACTGTAGTAAACAGAGACGACCTTACAGATTCCGGGGCTGGACATTACAAAAAATGCATTGATACAATATATGAAAATTCACCTGATGTCACTCTGGAATTACTTTGCTCCGATCTAGATGGAAACCTAGATTCACTAGCTTATTTATTAGAAAATAGTCCACTTTCTGTTTTCGCTCATAATGTAGAATGTGTTCCTAGGCTAGATAATTCTGTAAGGGACCCTAGAGCATCTTTCAAACAATCTACAACTATACTCAAACAAGCTAAGAAAATACGCCCAGATATTATGACTAAAAGCAGTTTGATGGTAGGAGTTGGTGAAACCGATGAAGAGATTATTGAAGCTATGCAATTATTGAGAGAAGCTGACGTTGACATGATTACAATTGGCCAATACTTACAACCAACATGGAAGCACCTAATTGTAGATAGATTCCCAACCCCTAAACAATTTGCAAAATGGGACGGATTAGCACGAGAAATGGGATTTAAAGCTGTGGCAAGTGGGCCATTGGTACGTTCATCTTACCGTGCTGGTTTGCTACTAAATGAAGCAAATGGTGGCCCCCCAGTAGTTACAATTTCAACTAGTGGTTCGGCAGTAAGTAATTTGTATTCAGGCCCATCTAAAGATGGGCTACCATGAAAATCATCATAATCATTACACGATGAGGTAGCCACATGACCGGAGCCGAGGGCAGCAGAGGGATGGATGCATATTCAGTCCCAGAGGCACCCTACAGACCAGGAGATAAACCAAGTTTTGACGCTTGGGATTTTGCTCCTGAAGACTTGTCAAGACCTGATCCAAAAACATGTACAGCTAAAGAAACTGTAGAACATGCTGAAGGATTAATCCGAGTCCTAAATGACGATGGAATAGCTAGTGGTGAATGGAATCCCAATTTGAGTTCTGATGAACTCCTTCTAGGCCTAGAGCATATGTGTCGTTTACGAATTTTTGATGAAAGAATGATGAAAATGCAAAGAACTGGTAAATTATCATTCTATATGCGTTCATATGGCGAAGAAGCTGTTGCAATATCTCAAACAATGGCTCTAAAATATCATGACTGGGTTTTTCCCACTTATCGCCAACCGGGTTGTCAATTTGTACGCAACAGAGACATGGTTAGCATGATTAACCACTGCATTGGTAATGTTGAAGACAATGTTAAAGGCAGGCAAATGCCAGTACATTATACTTGGAAGGAAGGCTACTTCATCTCTGTATCTAGCCCAGTCGGCACACAATTTAGCCAAGCCGTGGGTGTTGCAATGGCTAGCGCATATAAGGGGGACGACCAAGTAACAATTACTTGGATTGGAGATGGCGCATCTGCAGAGGGAGATTACCACTACGCGATTAATTTTGCTAGTGTTTTCAAACCCCCTATAATATTGTGTGTTGTAAATAATCAATGGGCAATTTCTACTCACAGAAACTTAGCTAGCGGTGGAGAAAACTTCGCATCTAGAGCTATACCTTATGATATCCCTTCATTCAGAGTTGATGGCAATGACTTCCTTGCCCTTTATTCTGTAACTAAATGGGCAAGACAAAGAGCATCCGCAGGAATGGGTGCAACTCACATTGAAGTCCTAACATACAGATCAGGAGCACACAGTAGTAGTGATGACCCAAGCCGTTATCGCCCAAGTGACGAACAAGATTTTTGGCCAGGAGGAGATCCAATAGATCGATTAAAGCAGCATTTAATCAATATTGGACAATGGAGTGAAGAACAGCATTTGGAATTAGAACAAAAATTAGACTCTGAAGTTACTGCAGCCTACAAAGAAGCCGTAACACATGGAGATCTTGCCAATGGGCCATGGCCACCTGCCAGTACAATATTTACTGAAGTGTATGAGGAAATCCCGTGGCATATACAAGAACAAAGAGAACAATTAGGTAAGTGAGGTGATAAATTGACAGAAATGAATATGATTCAATCACTAAATAGTGCCTTGGCCAATATGCTTGAAAAAGATGAAAATGTTGTCATTTTTGGAGAGGACGTCGGTTATTTTGGCGGAGTTTTTCGTGTAACAGATGGCTTGCAAGAAAAATATGGTAAACAACGAGTTTTTGATGCACCCCTTGCAGAAGGAGGCATTGCAGCAATTGCTTTTGGAATGGGGCTAAACGGACTTCGTCCAGTAATGGAAATCCAGTTTGCTGACTACATCTTCCCTGCTTATGATCAAATTGTAAATGAAATGGCTAAACTTAGACACAGAAGTGGTGGAGAGTTCTCTACGCCTGTTACAATACGCACACCAGCAGGAGGAGGTATCAAAGGTGGACATCATCATTCCCAATCACCTGAATCCCAATTCACTCACACACCAGGGATAAAAGTGGTTTACTGTTCAAACCCATATAATGCCAAAGGTTTGTTAATTAGTGCAATTGAATCCAATGACCCCGTCGTATTTTTCGAACCTAAAAGATGTTACAGGGGACCATTTTATGGAGACCCACACAATGTACCCACTTGGAAAGGGCACGAATATAGCGATGTGCCTGATGAACATTATTCAATCCCATTGGGTGAAGCAAATCTAACAATGGAAGGCAGCGATTGCACAGTTATTTCTTGGGGTGCAATGGTACATGTGGCTGAAGAAGGCATTAAGGAAAGTGGAGTTTCTTGTGACTTAATTGACCTACAAACATTAGTTCCATGGGACAGAGATTTAGTAGTAAATTCAGTGAAGAAAACAGGAAGATGTGTGATTGTCCATGAAGCCCCAAAAACAAGTGGGTTTGGAGCTGAAATGTCTGCTAGTGTCCAAGAAAGATGTTTTTACCACTTAGAAAGCCCAATCGAAAGAGTTACTGGCTGGGATACTCCTTTCCCACATAGTACTGAATGGGATTATTTGCCAAGCCCTACAAGAATTTCAGAAGCGATAAAAAGGACAATGGAGGACTAATTATGGGAGTATATGCATTCAGATTACCCGATATAGGGGAAGGCGTAGTAGAAGGAGAAGTGGTCCAATGGCATGTTACTGCTGGAAACGCGGTTAACGAAGATGACCCACTAATTGACGTCATGACTGACAAAGCAACTGTAACTATCCCTAGCCCGGTAACTGGAGTAATTATCAAAACTATGGGAGAGGCTGGGGAAATAATTTCTGTGGGTTCAGTATGTATTGAATTTGAAGTGGATGGCGAAGGAAATTCAGATTCTGTTGTTGCTCCTGAAAAAGAAGTTGAAAAAGACCCTGCTGAAAAGCCAAAAGTTATGCCTGAACCTGTATCAAAACCAGAACCTGCACCAGAACCCGCACCAGAATCTACGCAAATCACATCATCTGAAACCCCTCAAATTAATCAAAATAAATCAAATGCTCGCCCACTTGCATCCCCTGCAGTTAGACGCAGGGCATTAGAAGAGGGTGTTGATTTATCTCAAGTTAATGGCAGTGGACCCGCAGGAAGAATTACTCATGGCGATTTAGATTCACATCGAGAAATTGGCGCTTCTGGTGGTGGAATCGTATTTTCAGCAACCGAACCACCGGCATCAGGAACAACTGAAATACCTATTGTTGGATTGAGAAGAAAAATTTCTGAACAAATGACCAAATCATACACTCAAATTCCTCATTTCTCATATTTCGAGGAAGTAGATGTTACTGATTTAGAAGCTTTGCGACAATGGATTAACTCTAATCGTAGCCCTGAACAACCTAAACTGACTTATCTATCGTTTATTATGAAAGCACTGGTGAAATTGTTCAGAAATGGCCATCACGGGTGCAATGGGCACTATGAAGATGAAAGAGAAGTATTAGTATTGCATAATGCAATTAACATTGGAATTGCTACCACTACTGATCGTGGCCTTTACGTACCTGTGGTGAAAAATTGTGAGGCAAAAGATATTTGGTCATTAGGTAGTGAATTGCGAAGAGTGTCTGGGTCCGCGAGAGATGGAACTGCTACACTTTCTGATTTGACTGGTTCCACATTTACAATTACATCACTTGGCAAAGATGGAGGTTTAGGGGCAACCCCCATAATCAACACTCCCGAAGTAGGAATACTAGGTGTTCACAAAGCAGTTGATAGGCCCGTCGTAGTTGATGGGAAAATTACTATTCGTAAAATGATGAATTTATCCTCTTCTTGGGATCATCGCGTTGTTGATGGGGCAGATGGTGCTGCTTTAATCCAAGGATTAAAATCATTACTTGAACACCCTATACAAATTCTTTGAGGTGAAATTATGGAAAAAATTTCATGTCAAGTATTAGTCGTCGGCGCAGGACCTGGGGGTTATGTTTCAGCCATTAGGTCTGCTCAATTAGGATTAGATACAGTAATAGTAGAAGCTGACAAGGCCGGAGGCACATGTTTGATTAGAGGATGTATTCCATCCAAGGCAATTATTCACGCTGCTGAAAAGTATGAATCACTAATACAACACCAACAAGGACACATGGGAATCAATGTCGAGGGTGAAATATCAATTGATATGATGAAATTAGTTGAATGGAAAAATGATATTGTTGGTAAATTAAACAAAGGAGTTGAAGCACTCCTAAAAGGAAACGGGGCACGTCTAGTAAAAGGTTGGGCCAGTTTCATTGATGGTAAATCATGTAATATCACAGACAATGAAGGCAACAAAATCGCATACATTACAGCTGAAAATGTCATTCTAGCCACTGGTTCTAAACCAATAAATTTGCCATTCATGCCATATGATGAAAAACACATTCTTTCATCTACTGGAGCACTTGATTTAGATGAAATACCTAACAAAGTTGCCGTCATAGGGGGGGGCTATATTGGCCTAGAATTAGGTTGTGCACTGAGGAAATTAGGAGTAGAAATTACTGTAATTGAAGGCCTAGACAATGTTGTTTCAATCATTGATCCAGAATTACGTAGACCTCTAGAAAGATGGTTAAAGAAAAATAAGGTCACTATTCACACTAACTCTTTGGCCCAAGGTGCAGAAGTTTCAAATGATGAAGTGAAATTATCTTGGAAAAATAAAGAAGGAGAGATCGTTTCTGAATCTTTTGACAAAGTATTAGTTACTGTAGGAAGAATTCCAAATACCAAAGGTTGGGGTTTGGAAGAAACGGGGGTGAAAATGGATGAAAGCGGACGTTTTGTTCAAACTGACTCACAATGTAGAACTAATATGAAGGGGATTTATGCTATTGGCGATTTAGTTGGGGAGCCATTACTTGCCCACAAAGCTAGTGCCCAAGGAGAAATGGTTGCAGAGATTATTGCAGGAAAAAAGAGGGAGTTTGATCCTGTAGCAATACCCGCGATTATCTTTACTGAACCAGAGATTGTATCTGTCGGAATTTCGCCTAACGACGCAGAACTATTAGGAGAAGAAGTAATTGTTGGAAAATTCCCCTTAGCTGCAAATGGCAGAGCATTAACATTAGAAGCTGAAAAAACAGGCGGGTTTGTTAGAGTTGTTGCAAGAAAATCAGATCAAGTAATATTAGGTATTCAGGCAGTAGGAAGTCATGTCGCAGAGTTATCAGGGGCATTTGTACTAGCACTTGAGATGGGTGCTTTACTAGAGGACATTGCTGGAACTATACATGCCCACCCAACTATGGGTGAATCATTCCATGAAGCAGTTCTGAAAACACTAGGTCATGCGATTCATTCGATGTGATGTGATGCGAAGATTCGATGTAATCAGAGCAGGAATTGTTAGCCATGAAATCGTGGCTGAGAAGATGAAGGAATTGCAAAAAAATCGCATCGAAAACAAGATTCAAGACACACTAATTTTAGTAGAACATCCAGAAGTTGTTACTATTGGGCCGCGTGCCAAAAATGAGGGATTAAAAGTACCGGATAATTATGACAGCACACCTATAGACCGTGGCGGTGGGCTAACTTGGCACGGCAGCGGACAATTAGTAGCATATCCAATATTTCATTGGAATTTAGAAGATGAAAGTAACGTATCTAAGATCATAAACCTCCTTGAAGAGTGGGTAATAAACTCATTAAGACCACTAGGAATTGAGGCACATAGAGACGAAAGAATGCAAGGCGTTTGGCATTCGGGAAAAAAAATATCTAGCATCGGATTACAATTCTTAAAATGGGTAAGTAGGCATGGTTTCACAATCAACTACAACACCCCATATGGTAGAGTTGAAGGTTTGGCGGGATGTGGGCTAAAAATAGGGACTACAACATCATTGAACGCATTAGGTAAGGAGGGACTTACAAGAAATATTCTTGAATCTATGCTAATTTGTATGGCGCCATTTAGCATCGATAGACAGATTGGAGAAATATACAACATTGAAGGAAAAAATACTTGGCCAATCTAATGATAAGGTTTGATAACTAAGGAGTATAGCCTATTATCATGATGAGGTCAGGCAACCCCTACTTGAACGATGATTCGTTTGGTTTTGGCACTGGTCAAAACAGGATGACATTAGAAGGAGTGGCTAACAAAACTATGTTTTTGCTAGGAATATGTGTCTTCACTGCATTTGTTTCATGGACTACAATCACAGTTAATCCTGGACTAGGAACTATTCTTTTTTTCATAGGAGTCATAGGATCACTTGCTGCTGCAATTTCAATGTGGTTCATTGACAAGCGTTTAGCAGTTTACATTGGACCTATTTATGCCGCATTTGAAGGATTATTCCTAGGGCCATTTTCAGGATTAATGGAAGCATATTACCCTGGAATAATTGTACAGGCAGTCGGTTTGACTTTTGGGCTATTTTTTACAATGCTTGTTGTATATAGGGCACGAATTATCAAGCCATCGCAAAATTTAGCAATTGGACTAGCTTCTGCAATAGGCGCAATCATGTTGATTTATATGGGGTCATTCATTTTGGCAATTGCTACCCCATATCAAATTCCATATATCCATGGTAATGGACCAATCGGAATTGGATTTTCATTAATTGTAATCTCAGTCGGAGCACTTACTTTCGTAATGGATTTTGATTTCATTGAAAAAGGGGTGGAACAGGGAGCCCCAAAACACCTTGAATGGTTTGCTGCCTTTGGATTGATGATTACTCTGGTCTGGCTTTACATTGAGATTGTAAGATTACTAGCCAAATTAAGATCCCGCTGAGCAAGGTTATTCACTCTAAGCAATATGCAAGGTACAATGGATGAGCACCCCCTATCTCCAAATCTAGGCNGCGCAAGTGGNGGTGGAGATTTTCCTCCNGTTAATTACCTAGAATGGTATGATCCTAGATTAGAAAAACAAATGAAACATGATTTGTCTCAATCTGGATTGGAATATCCTTGGGATTGGCAAAAAATTTGCAAAGGAAAAATTCTAGAAAATATTACTAATCCAATATCAAAAATTCCCCTTGAACCAAATTCATGGGTAGCAATGAGAGAGGGTGTGGGGAATTCAAATGTTACAATTGGGCATGGAGTAAGTCAATCACTATTGTTCGCATTATTATCTGTAATGAATCCAGAAAAACCAAGAAAGGTAGCAGTTGAAATGCCATCTTATGCACCAGTATCCCAATTCCCTAGAGCGCTAGGTTGTGAGGTAATCCCATTTTGGAGGGGCCCAATAAATGATGATGATGTGGGCCCATGGCATATTGATAGAACATCACTAGAATCCATCATAGGAGATGTTTGTGCAGTTGTAACCACACTGGTTCAAAACCCAACTGGCTGGATGATGAGTGATGATGACCAACAGTGGCTTGCTGATATTTGTGCAAGTAATCACGTAGGAATTGTGTCTGATGAAGTATATCTTGATTCAACTAAAGGAAGTAATGATTATCGACCCATGCACCATTATGGAGAGCATTGTGTTAGTGTAAATTCTCTTACTAAATGCTACGGACTAGGGCCACTAAGATTTGGATGGATTATTGGATCAGAAAAAGTTGCAAGAAATGCCATGAAAGTATTTCATAATTTACAAGGTTCACTAGCCACCCCATCTCTAAGATTGGCGGAAATTATCTGGCCTCAAATTGATGATGCACTAGAATTAATTGAATTAAGAAGGAAAGAAAATTTGCCTTTATTGATTGAAACATTAGCATCTAATGGAATAATTTGGACTCCGCCCCCATCAGGTATTTTCGGTTGTATCCCACTTCCAAAAGGTGTTGATTGTCAACAATTCGTTGAAGACATATGTGGTAAACATGATTTATTGCTAACTCCCTGTTTGATGTTCTCTGCACAATTAAGCAACTTCATACGAGTAGCATGGGGGGGAGACCCTAAATCATTCGCTGAGGCAATGGAAATATTCAATATATGTTTACAAGAGTTGAAAAGATAAGGCTTGGACGAGCAAACAATGCCTTCAGCAGTCATAGCAATTAGTGGTGCAAGCGGAGCTAGGTATGGAGTCCGACTTATTCAAGCACTAGTTGATTCTAATTGGTCAGTAAATCTAATTATTAGCAGAGAAGGTGCAATTAATCTAGATTTAGAATGTGGAATTACTCCTATTGAACTTGCTAATAAATATGGAGTAATACTTGAGAATAATGATAACCTAGCAGCAAAATCAGCGTCTGGATCAGCAAAATTTGATGCTTACATTATTTGCCCTGCTTCTGGAACCACAATTGGAAAATTATCTTCAGGAATTAGTGATAACCTCATTACTAGATCAGGAATGGTTGCACTAAAAGAAAGAAGAAAATTGATTTTAGTACCCAGGGAAACACCTTATGCCACAGTACAATTAGAGAACATGGCAAAATTATCTGGCTATGGAGTTGTAATTCTACCAGCCAACCCTGGATATTATAACAACCCAAAGAGTATTGATGACTTAGTTGACTTCATAGTGGCTAGAATTCTTGATCAACTAGATGTTCAACACGATTTAACCCAAAGATGGACCGGTGGAGAAGTAATTGTAGATAAGTATGCAGATACTGACTTGACACCTTAGACACACTTTCTAGGGTTGGGTTGATGAAGGGTTGGCTGATACGATGTATTGATTGGGATGCGCTACGAAGAGATGAGTTCCGCAGAAATGAGTGCTGAGTTAAAGCAATTGGGGCTGAAAACTAGCGGAAATAAAACCGAAAAATTAGCTCGTTTAAAGGCCGCTAATACACCTGAAACGACAGCTGATATATCACCTTCTAATGAGCCAATAATTGATGCTGACCTAGTAGTGGGATCTAATTTAGCAACCAGATTAACTCAAAGCAAAGAAATTTTTGGAACAAAAATCCCTTACTTTGGAATCATTGTTATTACCATCCTACTCATTAGTATAGCAGCAGGAGGTTTAATTGGTGCCCCAGCGATCATGAAATGGATTGAGGGAGAGCCAGAATACACCCTAATTGATTTTGACCCGTCAGAAGCTAGGGCAAGAGCAGAACATCTTGTAGGATTAGGCCATTCTGAATGGAAAGGTAGAATGTCTGGAAGTCAAGAAGAATTGGCTACTGCTGAAGCAAATAAACAAAATTTCACTGAATATGGAATGTCAGCAACTCTTGAGGAATTTGATGTTCCGATGTTTGAAATACAATCTGAACCAAGAATCCACTACTGTATTCCCGGAGATTATTCACCATTACCAAATATGAATCCTTGTGGATTGGATACCCAAGCAACACGTGTAGAATTCCAGCACAGAATTGATTTCGTAATCCAAGGTTATAGTGGAACCGGTTTCTATCAATTTGGCGATGACCTAAATATTGTTAATCTTTCAAACGGTTCAGATGATACATTATGGTCCCAAGCAACGGAACAAATTGGAATGGTTTGGGGTTCATCGGGAGTAGGTAGCAATACGGATATCTATGCCAAAGCCATTCAAAATGACGTAGCTGCACTGTTCCTAGTAAATGTAGTATCTAATTGTGGGAAAGTAGAATCTGATGATTGTGTACCGATATTCAAAACAGTAGATGTTGAAGGATTAATGGGGCAAACAGGAGGTAACCTACCCGATACCATTCCATTCGTACAACTCTCAAAAAATATGGGTGAAGAATTGGCAAATGTTTTCGAAAATAAAGAACAGAATGATGTCAAAATTGCAATAGAAGTGGATGTAGACAACCAAGGAACAAGGCCTGTCAGAGTACCTTGTGGAATCATCCAAGGTGACGATGACCAACTNATAATTTTTGGAGCACACCACGACACTGTTTACAATGGACCTGGAGCAGTTGACGACACATCAGGTACAGCAACCGTTCTAGAATTAGCAAGACAGTTTGGAATAATGTTTAGTGAATTGGGTACTCCAAAGCACACAATCAAATTCTGTACATGGGGTGGTGAAGAGGAAGGCCTCCATGGTTCAAAAGCATGGGTAGAAAAATATGCAGAAACACTAAATGAAGAATTAATTCTTTACATTAACCTAGACATGAATCATGTTGATGCAGATCCAGCGAGAGGTAATGACTTGACCTTGTTTGGTAATTACAAAAGCGATGTAGAACAAATTGAAAACATTGTAAAACTGTTTGAAAAGGAACGCCCTGATTTGGCATCAAAATACGAAATCATTATCAGAACTTTAGACGGACCAAAAAATTCAGACACTGGAATGCCTTACAATTCAGACCATGGTCCTTTTGTGTATGATATTCAGCAAGATGATGATGACGATGCTGGACATGCATTGGTTTGCTATGGNTCNGGATCNTGGGAATANCATACTTACGCTGATGAAATGTCTCGNTTTAATGAGGAAAGTTTGGCTGTAAGTGCAATCATTTATGGCACCTATGNAAGATATCTTGCATGGGGTGAAGTTTGATATAGCACTAATTATTGGTGAGTTCATGATAAAAAGAGCACATGCTAGTCACATATTAGTTGCAAGTAAGGCTCAGGCTAACCAATTAGTTGACAAGATTAAAGCAGCTAGAAAACCACTCAAAGAATTTCAAAAAATGGCTAGGAAACATTCTACTTGCCCCTCTGGACAAAAAAGTGGAGGAGATTTGGGGTGGTTTCATTCAAAACAAATGGTGAAGGAATTTTCTGATGCAGTTTGGGCACAAGAATTGAAGGAAGTTGGGTCTTTTATAAAAACAGGATTTGGTTATCACATTATTTATGTTCATGAAAGAGATGAATGACAAATGACTCTAAGCCCCGATGGAAACTATATGTGGGATGGAACCAAATGGGTTCCCAACCCATATCTACAACATCATCATTATCAAACCACACAAGTAACTCCTGTACAGATAATTCCGCAACAAAATATGGTTTATATTCAAAATCAACAAAGGAATTCAAACAAGAAATTTTTGTTAATATTAGGGGGTTCTATTTTCGCATTTTTTGTAATAATTATCATNTTAATTGGACTAGTAGTTTGGGCNCTTATGCAGCCAACAGAATTTGGATATAGGTTAGATGTTCCTTCATCCGANTACGAAGATTTGGGTGCAAATAGAGAACCATACTTAGTTAGTCAAGGATATCCAGACTTCTCAACAACAGTANCGATCAGCAATTTTGGTAGTGGAGTAATNATTGGTGACAAATGGGTTCTAACTGCTGGACATGTTGTTCTTGACGAAGAATATGGTGAAGAAAAAGCAGGATCATGGGTTGTATCAACTGGTTCAGATAATGAAAAACCTGATGCTACTTATGATGTCAAAGCCATNCATATTCATCCTGGATGGAGAGCAGATAATTCAAATGAAGGATTGGAATATGGATTAGATATTGCTCTAATTGAACTTGATTCACCTATACAAGGAATNACNCCATCCCCATGGGCGAATTCAACAGAATTGGATGATGNCCACATTGGTTCATTGATTTATAGTTCTGGTTTTGGAGATTATACTAACAAATTAAATGATGGGGGTGGAAGTTATTATTCGCAAAAAAGAGCTTGGGCAAATACTCTCGACCGACTAACTGATGACATGAAACTACCCAAATCATACACCAATGATGATTTGTGGCAAGGAGGTTGGGTTGTTTACGACTTTGATAGCCCAGANGGGGATTCAAACTCATTAGCTGAAGGAAAACAATCTGATGGTGAATATTCATACGTAGGATTGGGGGATAGTAGTTCATCTGCTTTAGATTTGGAAGGCACATCAGTCCCTGGAGACTCNGGAGGACCCATTTATTTAGAAATAAATGGAATATGGACCGTAATTGCACTTACTAGCCATGGCTCAACAGATGGATACTATGGCGATATTGCAGTAAATACTAGAGTTTCAAGTCATTCTGGATGGATTTGTTCTATAACTGGAACAGAAATAACAGGATGTAACTAATNCTCATTCTCCCAGGGNATCCATGTAGTNCCTGCTTCATTACGGTACCAATGCTTTCCTGANTCAGAAGGAAACTCGACCCACTCGTTACCATCAGTAGATTGAACTCCGATTAGATCTATTGAAGGGGACATAATAACGGAATCATCTGAATTATCTTCTTGAATTATAGAATCAATCTGTATTTCGTTTTCAAAAGAATCTTCTATGGTTTCTTCAACCTCGGTTTCCTCAGAATATGTGAAGGATTCACCATCATTGAATTTTCTACTATTTCCAAACCCATCATTATTCTTACTACGTTTCTGCCCAATGACTATTATCATAGAAAAAATAGCTATCAATAACAATGAAATTGAAGATACTATTCCAATCAAATCTGTTGTAGAATAACCACTTTCAGAAGCACTATTTTGAGATGGAGTTTCTATTTGAGAGACTCCTTCAGTGATGTTGTCAATACCCACATCTTCGCCAGCAACTGATGGAGTCAGATTACCAGTGGTTGAATTATTGTGATAATATACAATGGTTGTAGAATTGTTATGATAATGAATGACTGTAGTGGTTACGGGTGACGACTCATTTATGTCAGAGTTTTCAGGATATTCATGAATTATAGTTGTATTATCACCATTAGAAGACGTGCAACTCAAATTACCATAAGGGCATGGATCAAGATAATCTGAAACACCATCGCCATCATCATCACCGTCCTCAAATGAATCTAGACACCCATCTCCATCGTAATCATTACCGCCGTTGGAAATCCAACCCGTAGCACCCTTTGGGCAATTATCTATGAGGTCATCTATTCCATCACCATCATCATCCTTATCTTCAATAGCGTCGAAACATCCATCCGAGTCATGATCTGTAACTCGTCCTGAAATCCACCCTATGTTCCCACGGGGACAATAGTCATCAGCATCATTGAAACCATCGTTGTCATCATCCATGTCTTCATTCGAATCTTGGCAACCATCTGAATCCAAGTCATTGGAGGAATTAGAAACCCAATTCAGATTACCAAGGCTACACAAATCATGATTATCAGCGACGCCATCATTGTCATCATCCAAGTCTTCGTCAATATCACGGCAACCATCATCATCGTAATCTACGGACGAGTTCCTAATCCAATAAAGTGCGCCTTGGGAACAATCATCATTTTCATCCAGAGAACCATCCCCGTCATCATCTTGATCCTCCAAAATATCTTGGCAACCGTCATTGTCATAATCTACACTAAAATTAGATTCCCAACCAATTTCACCAAACATGCAGCTATCAATTTCATCTAACACACCGTCATTGTCATCATCATCATCTTCCAATGAATCTATACAACCATCCCCATCATAGTCAGTAGTATAATTGGACAACCAACCCAGATGTCCTTTATTGCAGATGTCATTTGTGTCATTTACCAAATCGTTATCATCGTCAAAGTCTTCAGAATCATCTTTGCAACCATCAGAGTCATAATCATTCAAATTTGTTGAAGTCCAGAACTGGAGACCATTTGGGCTGCAATTATCAAAAACATCTTGGATTCCATCCTCATCGTCATCCATATCCTCGGCATCATCCTTGCAGCCGTCGGAGTCTCTGTCGGTATTCTGTACTGATATCCAAGAAGTGTTTCCCCGAGGGCATTCATCTAGTTGATCAATCATTCCATCGTTATCATCATCATAATCACAGACATCTCCTAGACCATCCCCTTCATGATCAGATTGGTTCGTATTAATATCATCTGCGCAATTATCAATCTTGTCTGCTACTCCATCGCCATCCCGATCCCTGTCCCATTTCCAAATGAACATATCATCAGAGCCATAACTTGAAATTTGCATATTCTCAAAACTTAGACTGCCAGTGAATGTACCCGTAATATATGCAGACCCAGAACTGTCGGTAGAAACTGAACTATGTTCAGCTGTGTTAGTCACATTCCACATTTCCAAACCAGTGGAATCTAACCTTTTTATGTAACCATTTCCGACTATAGTCAAATCGTTTCCAGAATGTATTGCTAAGTCCGTGACTGTAGTCCTAGTTTGACCGGTGTATATTGGCGATATCCTTGAAGCCCATATCCAATTACCATTTGCAGAGGCTTTAGCAACGAACCCTCCGCCAAATGAAATGTTGATATTAGGCCCAAAAATAGATTCGCAATATGTATGCTGACTACAAGGGTCGTTGAAACCTGCTAAATAGATGTCATCATTAGAATCGACCAAAAGCCTAGTTGATTCATCATAACTGGAACTACCCCCATGAATAATCCATTCCCAATTATGGCTAGCATTAACTTTGGCAACGAAGGCATCTGAAACGCCGTTTGTATTGGTAACAGATAGTCCATGGAAGGAAAGAGTCTCTGCACATGTACCCCCCCAGCAATTTTTCTCAACATACCAACCTGAAACGATAACTGCTGAGTTACTGTCAGTTTTGACATCTGTCATCAAAACATCTAGGCATTCATCAGATAGGCGATCAACCCATTGAATTACACCGCTTGAGTCATATTTTACCAA
>PBXQ01000045.1 GCA_002727675.1 Thermoplasmata archaeon
TGCCATGTCGAATCGTTGGTCGTCTCGTGCGCCCACAGTTCCTTGCCACTGATGCGGTCGTTCGCCTCGAAGTACAGGCGTGTGCCCATGACCGTGATGTCGTCAGCATACCCATTGCCACTGCCGTAGATGTCTGCAACCTGCCAAGTCGAGTCGTTGGTCGTCTCGTGCGCCCACAGTTCGTCGCCGTTACTGCCGTCAGTCGCCTCGAAGTACAGCCGTGTTCCCATGACCACCATGTTGTGTGGAGCCCCATTCCCATGTCCACTCCAGATGTCCGCGACCTGCCAAGTCGATTCGTTGTTTGTCTCGTGTGCCCATAGTTCGAAACCGCTGCTACCGTCGTTCGCCGCGAAGTATAGGCGTGAGCCCATGACTGTGAAATGATCTAGAAAAGCGCTGCTGCCTCCGCTGTAGATGTCAGCAACCTGCCAAGTCGAGCTGTTTGTGGTTTCGTGTACCCACAGTTCAGCGCCGCTGATGCCGTCGACCGCCTCGAAGTAAAGCCGTGTTCCCATGGCCACTATATGGTTCGCAAACCCAGAGTCGATTCCACTCCTAATGTCCGCAATCTGCTTTACAACGAAGTTGCTGCAGTAGGTTGTGGTATAATCCACTTCTCCGGATTCTAGAACACCGTTCTGAGATGTACCTCCTCCGTCTCCATTATCGTGACCCTGCTCGATGATTCTGCCACCGGCCGAGCACACTTGTCGGCTTGGTGTTGAGACGCTAGTGAGTATGGTGTTTGGTGAAGCGCTACCGTTGGCACCATCAGCTCCATTCTGACCATCAGCACCATTGCAAACATATTCTGTGTAACTAACTTCATTTGAATCAAGTGCCCCATTTCCATTTCCATCTACTCCAACTTCAATCTTGAGCCCACCATCAACACAATTTGAGCCAGCAGTTTCGAGGGTAGTAACGGCTAGAGCTGACATTCCGTCCATTCCATCATCGCCATCTTCTCCGACTTCTCCTTTCTCACCATCAGCACCGTCAGTTCCATTGACACCATCAACGCCATCTGCGCCGTCAGTTCCATTGACACCATCAACGCCATCAGCGCCGTCAGTTCCATTGACACCATCTACTCCAGGTGGGCCAGCCGGTCCAGCGGGACCTGTTAGGTTGACGAACGCCCAACCTGCACTTGTGCAAGTCTCAAAACCAGCAGTAGAAGCCACATAGTACAACCTTCCTAGTGTAGCAGATCCACAGGCAGGTAAATCACTGCCAGAATCTACATAATAGACATCCCATTCATCACTAAATTGGTTATCATCTATACCTTCATCAGGTGATTCATCACCAGTTGAATCATTATTCATCATAGCATAACTACCCATTCCAACTAACATTAGCAGAACTAGTATGGGTGCAATTACTTCCTTACGCATACTCCACTGTTGTAAGACGACATTATTCATTATTTCGTATATTTTTATTCAGATATCCGTACAAACATAAATTTCATTAAAATATGAATTGATTAATCTAATAACATTTAATCATATTTAATTGATATAACGAGATAATGATTGGGCATTTTCAACAATTACAAATCCAAACCTTTCTTGCAGAGCCCTTGCAGGAATTGTAAAATCAGAATCTCTTGATGCTATTAAAATAGAACCAAAACCATCTATGCTTTGTTCACCTAAGTATTTTGATAATAACATTATTTTGATATCCACATCTTCTGGATAAATTTGTTTCTCATTTATTTTTGTGCGTTTTTCTAATGGACTTCCTCTGGCAATTTTAGCGTTAGTAATATTATCATAAACAGTCTCTAAATCACTAAAGAATTCATCAAATCCAACCATATTTTCTTCAATAATTATTAATTCATTTTTACTAATTATTGGATCCCATGAATTATAGTCGTCAATAATTTCTTTCGCTAATTTAACTAACTTCTTTTCATCCATTTTTTCATTCCACAATTTTGGATTAACTAAAAGGTCCCCACAAATATTCTTCACACGGTTTGGTGTTTTTGCAATTCTTTCGAATTCCCTTCTAACTGATTCGGGTATGTTTAAATTTATTTTTCCTTGTTTACTATGGTAGTATAGCGTTTTATGAAAAGCCCTTCTGTTGTCAAGATGTAAAGGAATATCCTTTTCTATTTCTAACTGTCTCATGACCTTTTCAACTAAAGCATCAACTAATAGATTAGTATCAACAATTACTAATGATTTTAGGGGCAAATTGGTAAGGTGTATTCTTTTCTTAATAGGTATGCTGTGTTCTGTTCTTGAATACATTGTTCTTTGCATCTCAGATAATCTTTGTAATCCCGTAACATCAAATTTACCACTGTTTATTGCTCTTTCATAGAATAGCAAACCATGCTCAGCTCCTCTATTTTCAGTTTCTCTATTGGCGACTTCCCAAATTTCAGTAAAATTTTGTCGATTCAATGCTTTTTGGAATTGACTTTCCAATTCTCCCCCTTTTCTTTTTGAATCCCTTTGTACCCAATTTATTGCTGCTATTACTCTACCCCTGAATGGTTGTTCAGGGAGTCTATGGATTGATGGATATGTAAGATGAAGGTTCAATTCTTCCATTGAATATGAGGGGATTTTCACATCATAAGTTTCACCACTTTCATTTGTTTTTTGTTTTATTTCAATATTTTTAACATTTGAAAGAATAATATCTCTTGAACCATTATTATTACCTTTACTCACTTCTTCATTTACTTTCAAATATAGTTTGAACCTGTCAGTAATATTTGCTTTCAATCCAGGTTCGCTTTCTAATAATTCAATGGCTTCTGGCCAACTTCCAGCATGTGCATAAGATACTAAAGCATCTTTATTCAATTTTTGTCTCAATTCAAAATCATCAGTACGTGTTGCTGCTAAATGATACGATCTTGCAGCTTGTATTCGGTTTCCTCTTTTTTCTGATGTTCTGCCTGTTGCAATAGCGGCTTCAACAGATTGAGGATTGTTCTCTTTGTACCACTTGTCTAAATTATTACTTGAAATCCCTTGTTCTAATATTTGTGCATTCACATTATTGATTATCCGGTAGGTGGGTGGTATAGAAAGAACATTTTCTATTATATCCGCCGCTTCTTCTCTTTTGTCTTTTTCAATATCTTGAAGCAAAGCATCAGCCCGGTTTAATTTCAAATTCAATATTAGTTGTTCGAAAAGTCTTCTTTCAATAATATTCATTTTTGAAGTTTTGATACTTTCTTCCAATTTTGTTAATAATTGCTCAGGAACTAAACCATCCCCCTCGTCCATCATTGCTCTCCGGCATTGTTTGAATGCTTGGACTCCATTTGCGTCTAATATTGATCCAATTTCTTCTAAATCACTGCTCCCTCCATCAAGTAAGGATGTAAGCGCAAATGATGCAGGGGATAAATAATCAGGTAATTTACAATCAGGTAAATGCATAAACGCTTCTTTTCTTGAATTAACAACCCACTGAAGTAAATCATTTTCTACCTCTGCTCCAATTAATCTTGCAGCAACTAAAGTTAGATGTGCATTCTTTTTTGCCGCATTTTCTTGTGCTTTTAGGACATTTGATAGAGACGTAATATCTCCTGAAGTTGTGAATAATTCTAACATCATTTTTTCAGTTTTTTCATTTGTTTCCCCAGAACCCCCAAGCATTTGCGAAATATTCAACCGCATGTCTATTGGAACTAATTCATAATTTAACATAATCGATAAATCTAAATTTTTCTTCTCAGAAATAATTCGTTTTAATTTTTCAATAACAACTTCATTACTATTTGTACCCAATAAAGAAAGCGCAGTAATTAGATGATAATCATTAGTAATTTCTAAATCATTGAAATATTCATCAATATTATCTAATTGTTTGTTATTACTCTTTAATTGAGTAATTTTCCATTTTATGTTAGTGTAATCTAAATCCCCTTTTCTTTTATTGTTCCATTCTTTTATCTCATTATAACCATTGATTAATTCATCAATAGACAAAGTCTCTAACTGTTCGGGAATTTTACTCCAGGCTTCAGCNCTACAAGCATCNGTAAGAGAATTCCCGGGCGCCAAATTAATACATTCATCCCAAATGCTTTGATCACCTTNCCTTATTTTTANTAATAATAATTGATTTTTTCCAATTTGTCCTATTTCNCCGTCTTCTTTTGATAAATCTTCAAATCTTTTTTCTGCATTGTTATTTTCTGAACTTGCTGCCAAAATTCCAGCAAGAAGNCCAGGNNCNCCTGTAGTTTCATTTAGCAATTTAGCATCAATTTGTTTTGCAATCCATTGTGGCTTTAAATTTCCTTTTCTTTCCATTTGTTCATACATTCTCTTGAGTGGTGCTAGTATCGTTGCGTTTAGGTTAATTCCAATTGGTGGCTCTAATAATTTAATTAGCATGTCAAAATCGGTTGGGTCAATATTGCATTTTTTAATCCAATTTAAATCCTCAACAATTTCTTCTTCAACAATATCATAGATTTCCATTTCACCAATTATTGTTTTGAAAGTCTTGGCAAGTAAATTAAAAACAGGGTGTATTCCTTTGGAGTTACATACATTTCTCCATTCATTCAAATTCATATTCCATGAATTATTCCAATCATCCCCCATCATTGTTTTATGAGTCAATAAACAAGCCAAACGATAATCATGGTTTCCGCCGCCTTTCAATAAATCGTTTACGCTTTCTAATTCAAATTCTTGCATGAGCGCGCGCCCACCTCGCCCCCCTCTTCTACCAATCCTTTTCCTTCCTTTATTGGGGGTAGATTTGTCATTAACAAGATCATGCTTCATTAAATTAAATAACAAACCTTGCCAAACAGGGTCCATTAATTCCCATGCATCAGAATTAAGTGCGATTGTTAACCGGTTTTCCTTACTGCCATTGCATCTCCCTTCAGCATCTTGGAGGCATTGTTGTAGCAGATTTCTAGTGATAATTACCCCTCCTATAATTCATCTCGCAACGCCCGTTGTACATCAACCCAACTATGAGGAAACCAATTGAGAAACTCTCCGTTTATTAATTTCAATGCTTGTTGCTTTGACTTTTGTCCCAAGCACTCTTCCAAGCAGATAGATGTGTGATTACGTCATCAGCATTAGCAGTACGATTTTCAATGGATAAATTGTGGTCTAATGGCACAATCCTACAACCACAAGCATTTCGATGGCCACCACCAAATGGGTCGAACATTGTTGCTAATTTACTTAAATCAAAAACTCCACCTTCAGTATGAAGGAATGAATTGGAATAAAATGATGCTGACAAAGTACAATTACCATTTTCATCTTTTTCTTGACCATGTATGATTATACAGGCATCACAATCATTTCCATAATGGGCAGTGACTAAGTATCCATTAGTTCTAAATTCTGTATTTTGTAATTCACAAATAACCAAACGGTTTTCAACATTAGATTTTGAGTCAAGAATAGATTGTATTTCTTTCATATTCTCTTTTTTCATTTTTATTCTTGCAGAGACATCTTGATCTTTAGCAATTTCTCCAATAGATTTCCCTTCAACTAATTGGTTTAGTAATTTAGTTGTATATTGCTGGTCAGAAGATGTGACCGTCCTAGAAATCCAAATTATTTCATCATCAGACAAAAATTCTTCTTTAGTAATACGGCCACCATCTAATCGATCTACCATATCCATAACCGGCTCTAGGGCAGACAGGTCGAATAAAGGCCGAAATAAATTATACGCAACTCTGGCCGCCGAATCAGCTTTTTCCCAATGAATATGGCCACCTTTCTCAGTAAATTCTTCTTCTTGTTTTTTTGTTGGCCTATTTGTCGCATGATGATCAATATATAATCCACAATTTTCGTGAAATGGCAAATCACAAATTGCCGTATTTGAATTGATTAAATCATCATATTCTCCACTTCTAATTTCAGATGGATGTGAGAATATTACGAATGCTTTTGGCCATGCTGTTTTTAACACCGCAGCAGCAACCAATCCATCAAAATCGCCATCAGCAATAATGAGTTTTATGTTTAGATTTATGAGTAGATTTTGTGGTGGCATATTTTACCCGGGGAGAGCCTAACTCATAGCCATACCGTTGAAAAACACAAACAAAAAGTAGTAATTAATATGGTTTGAATTGTACACCACACCACATGGAAACTTCTTGTGGACTAGTATTAGTTAACTTTGATTCAATACTATTACTACAGTATCCACAAGGCCATTGGGATTTTGTAAAAGGCCACGTAGAAGACACAGATTCCTCATTTGAATTGACAGCATTAAGAGAATTAGCAGAAGAAACAGGAATTAGTTCAGCAACAATAATATCTGGATTTGAAACTAGAACAGAGTATAATTTTGTTCACAAAGGAAATACAATTGATAAGCAAGTATATTGGTACTTGGCAAAGACAGATGAGATGATAGTTCAGTTGTCTAATGAACACATCGGTTTTCTTTGGTTATCTTGGGATGATGCAATGGCACAATTAACTTTTGAAAATTCAAAAAATGTTCTCAGGTTGGCAAAAAATTTCATTGATGGAGTTTAATTTTTTTTATTGCGTATTGAGTCTGGAATCCACAAAGTTTCTTCTTCTCCTAATGTAGATGTAACCCATCTACTCATTACAAATAACCAATCTGATAATCTGTTAACATAACTTAGTAATTCTTCTCTAACAGATCCTTCTCCTTCTTTATCTCGTAAACTAGCTAATCGTCGTTCCGCTCTTCTACTAATTGCTCTAGCAAGATGCAAATTAGCCACTACTGAATTTCCAGTTGGTAAAATAAATGCAGTCAAGGGTTCTGTGACTTCAGACCATTCATCCATTTCGGTAACTAATAATTCACAAGTTTCATTTTGGATAGTTTTCAAGCCTTTAGGGATAGAATCAGCATTAGCAGAACATTCAGCCCCCAAATCAAACAATTCATTTTGTATTCGTGTTAATTTTTTCCCACCATGTGTTTGAACCTTCATTACTGTGGCTCGTGGCCCCCCATCTTCAGTTGTAATTGGCATTCTTTTCATTTCCATTTTTACTATTCCAATAATTGAATTTAATTCATCTATTGTACCAATCACCTCTAATCTTAGGTCTCCTTTAGAAATGCGAGTGCCATCGAGGTGGGAAGTATTCCCCTTATCCCCCTTCCCGGTGTGAACTCTAGTAATTCGAACCATCTCCCTCATTATTGGGGTATGGGAGTAAGTTATGAATATCGGGGTAGTAATATTAGAATCCAATTTCTCTAATAACTTGTTTTTTATTTCTTATTTTATTGAAAATCAACAATCCGGCAATTGCCCATATTAATAATTCAGCAACAACAATTACCCAAGACCATGAACCTAATGCTGTAAGTAAATTCGTGGCATCATAAGGTACTCCATGCATTCCTATGAAAGCAGCTTGTGATAGAATATTAGCACTAAACCAAATAATTACAGCACCCCACCCTAACATACTAAATGCGGGGTTACGTTTTGAGATCATATTATCATTATATTATTGCATTTCATGTAATATAAAATTAAGTTCTAATTGTGTGGGGATATCCCACTTTAAATTTTAATATGATGATTATTTATTCTTCACTTAGATGGCTTTCTAATTCGTTTAATGCAGATTAAATAGCATCTATCCATGCAGGATAAACGCTATTTATACCACCTAAACGTAATAATTTTTCATGATATTCTGATTGTAGTTCTTTATTTTTCAAATGCGAGTAAATTTTTTCTAAAGCTAAATAACTCATGGCATTGATGTATTCTTCTTCCATATCCCATGCCTTTTCAAAGCAACCAATAGCTCCTCGTTCTCCTTGTAACAATCCTCGTTCAATATTTCTCAATCCAGCAAGTGACCACATTTTCGCAGGAATCCCAATTATCATACCTTTGAAAAATAAGTAAGATTCAAGCAATAAAAGAAAAGAAATAGTGATGAAAGCAAGGTTTTGCTCATTCTTAGATGCTAATGCCCAGTCATCTGCAAATAAGAAAACAGCGCCCATACACAATAATATCCCAGTTAATGGGCCAACAATTACATCTCTTTGCGTGGAAACCATATGCCATGTGCCGATGATAAGTTGTATTCCACTAATTATTGTTATAATCGTAGCAGTAATTCTTTGTTCATCAAATGCTCTTGGAGATGACGTGGAAATGAATACGAAGCCAGCCAAACAAAGTAATATTATTCCGTGAAATCGTGAGATTTCGGGAAATGGTTGGTCTTTACTTAAATAAATAAGAATTAGTCCAATTAGTACAAGAATTCCTGCCCAGGCAACAACTTCCACAATTGCTCGTCAATACCACTTAGTCATGAACCCAGTGGTTCATCATCTTCGTTTTCAGAATTATTTTTCCATCCCGGCTTCCAAAAGTTTTCATCATCCAGCCAATTAATCCATTCTTCATTTCCTGCAGATAATAATTCAATAGCCCGTTTTTCTAATCCTGATACTAATTCTTCAGTCACTTCCTTTCTTTTATGAGCCTCTCTCCATTCATTTTGAAATTGAATTATATTTTTCTTGCCTTCGTCGGGTTTATCATAATTTATTTCGCACAAATTTCTTAATTCTTGTAGCCAAGAACGTGTTCCCTTAACTTGCGGTTCATTGGTTAAGTCCACGCCTTTTTTTGAAAATGGCCACCACCCCATGATTTTACCCAAAATCCGATGTACTTTGATACTATCGTCAATGGATAGAATGATTTTCTATTGTTTGTTGGCAGTTACATGGGCAGGATAATTGTTCACACGCATGGCCGTGCCAGAGAACGATCTTATGCTAAATTAGTAAGTATTTATTCTAAAAGAATGGAATCTCGTGGGGTGAAATTAGTTCAACATTCTGAAAAACTAAATCATGATGATTATGTTTCTAAACTATTGGTGGCTTCAGAAAATTCCACTTTAATTATCCTTGATGAGTTGGGTGAGTCTGGGAATACAGAATGGTTCACCAATAAGTGGAAAAAATGGAAACTTTCTGATTCCAATATTCATTTAGCAATAGGCCCTGTAGATGGGTTTGAAAAGTCATTTTCTATTGGTCAAAAAACATTAGGCCTTGGCCCTTTAACTTTAACTTATGAAATGGCAGCAGTTGTATTACTTGAGCAATTATATAGGGCAAGTGAATGCGATCGTGTTCACCATATCATCGTGAATGATATTCATCATTAGATATTTTATTTCCGATGTTAACAATAGTCTCAATAAAATTATCAATAATATTTTCATCTATTTTTGGGTTTGCAATCACCGCCCTTAGTATAGGTCTATTATTGATAATTGATTTAGATACCATGAATTCGCCAGATTCTAATAAAACAACTCTTAATTTGCTATTAACTAAATCTTGTTTATCTGGCGTTAACCGAGCTCCAGTGTAGCGTATACATACATTTGTCATCCCGGGTTTACAAGCCAACTCAAGTAGGGGATTTTCAGAAACTTTTGTAGCGAGGTATTCTGCAATTGAAAAATATTTTTCAATTTGTTTCCTCCACCCTTCATTACCTTTAGCACGCCAAGCTAACCACAGTTTCAAGGCATCAACACGCCGCCCACACTGCAGACTCTTGTTCCCTAAATCTATTTCTTTTGAAGAATCTAGGAGCAAATAATGAGCATCATCTGTATGAGAACAGACTTTACTAAGTGTGCCTGCACTTTTAACTAAAAATACCGAACAAATCAAATGCACTCCCATCATTTTATGTGGGTCCCAACAAATAGAATCTCCTTTTTCAATACCTTGTAACAATTGTCTTGTTTTTGGAGATAATAAAGCCGCCCCACCCCAAGCAGCATCAATGTGTAACCAAAGATACTCGCGTTTACAAATCTCAGCAATCTCATCTAATGGATCAACGGCTCCCTTTACAGTAGTTCCCGCCGTTGCAATGACGCAAAATGGAGTATTACCAGCCCTTTTTTCAGCAGCAATTTTCTCTTCTAATTCTTCTGTATCCATTTCACCAAATTCATTACATGAAATTACAATTAAATTCTTGTTTCCTATGCCCAAAATATTTGCTGCCATGGTTGTAGAATAATGTGCTTCTTCAGAAATAAACGCCACTAAACTCTTTCCATTTATCCCTTCATTTTGAACATCGGGGAGTTTTCTATCTCTTGCACAAAGCATGCCCATCAAATTACCATTTGATCCTCCTGTGGTGAAAATTCCTTCACCTGCATCAAAACCAACTAGTTTTGACATTGTTTTAATCATCTCATTTTCAATTAATGTGGCCATTGGAGCAATTTCAAAAGTATACATTGATGTATTTGTCAATGCAGTAATAATTTCTCCAGTAAATGATGGCAGATTAGTTCCACCCCACAACGGATTCATGAAATGCGGGTGGCTAGTTCTAACTGATTCGGAAAGGTAAATATCGATATCTTGTAACATTTCTTCTACATCGACAGATTCTTCTCTTACTGCCAAGTCTAGTTTCATTTGCAATTCGCGATAATTCTTTGCTTTATTGATTGTAATTGATGAATTATTATTATCTTGCAAATATCTCCAAATACGGGCCAATACCCCCTGGAGTAATCGTTCATCCGAGTTATTCAACCCATCTTCTTCACTCATGATGACCCCCCCTTTTCGGTCCTAAGATACCCAAGGTCATGAATCATTTCCTATAATCGTTCAAGTTCTTGACGGTGTGCGTCTACAGCACAAATAGCAGCCATATGGACAACCTCTCTAACCCCGTCACCCTGTTGTAGAATCTGTACAGGTTTAGCCATGCCTTCAAGAATAGGTCCAGTCATTTCAGCATCTCCAAGATGATCAAGAAGTTTGTATGCTATATTGGCAGATGCTAGGCTCGGGCAAATGAGTACATTTGCCGCCCCCTTAAATTCCATGAATGGATAATTTTTTTGAATGTCATTTAGTAATGCAGTATCTGCTTGCATTGGTCCATCAATTAGAATGCTCGGATCAATTTCTCTTGCAATTCTTATTGCATTTTCAATTCTGTTAGAACGTAATTCTCTGCTAGAACCAAAGTTTGAGAATGATAACATTGCCACTTTTGGCTTAATCCCGAATCTTTTTGCTACCCTAGCTGTTTGTACAGCAATTTCAGCTAGGGTTCTTTCATCAGGATATACATTTACAGTTGCGTCCCCAATGAAAAGTAATTTTCCTTTTACAGCCATCATGTACATTCCGACAACACGTTCAGAGTTTTCATCGGTACCGATGACTTCTAAGCAAGGTCTCAAGAATGTGGGGTATGCTCTAGTTAGCCCTCCCACGAATCCATCTGCATCGCCTAATTCAACCATAAGTGCTCCAAAATATGTGCGTGATTTTAGTACTCTTTGAGCATCAACAATAGTCATTCCCTTCCTTGCTCTTTTATTGAATAGTGCACTACGATATTCTCCTTTTCTCCTTGGGTCTGAAATTGGATCAATAATTTCACATTCAAATTCCAAATTTAATTCAGATTTAATTTTTTCAATTGCTTCTTTTCTACCCAATAAAATCGGGGTACAAATTACTTCTTGAATCAGTTCATAAGTAGCACGCAAAACAGCAGGATCATCTCCTTCAGGAAATACAATTCTTTTCAATGATGATTTTGCTCTATTCATTACTGAACGCATTACCGAGTGAGTCAAACCTAATCTTGATTCCAATTCTTCTTGATATCTGACAATATCAAAATTAGAAGATTTAATTCCAGCCACGCCCGCTTCTACTGCAGCTTCAGCAACTGCAGAAGCAACCCATACCAGTACTCTTTTATCGAATGGTTTTGGAATAATATAATCTTCTCCAAATGTTATGAAATCTAATCCGTATGCTTCACTAACTTCATCGGGAACTGGTTCTTTTGCTAAATTCGCAAGTGCAATTGTGGCGGCTAATTTCATACTTGGAGTAATTTTTTTTGCCATACAGTCGAGAGCCCCTCTGAAAATATATGGGAAGCCAAGAACATTGTTTACTTGATTAGAAAAGTCAGAACGGCCACTAGCAACAATTGCATCCGGCCGAGCAGCTTTAGCAACATCTGGCATAATCTCTGGGTGGGGGTTAGCTAATGCAAAAACAATTGGTTTTTCTCTCATTGATCGTAACATCTCTGGATTAACAATATCACCTTTAGACAACCCTAGAAAAACGTCACAACCATTCATGGCTGAAGCTAAGTCACCATCAGGACAATCATGTGCAAACCTAGCTTTTTCTTGTGTTAATCCATTTGCTTCTAATCTAGATTTAGTAATAATTCCTTTAGAATCTACCATTTTAATATTTTCAATATTAACTCCTAGATTTACCCAATGATCTGCGCAAGAGATTGCTGAAGCACCGGCGCCTGAAACGACAATTTTCACTTCAGAAATATTTTTTCCAACTATTTCTAGTGAATTTAACAGCGCAGCGCCCGAAATTATTGCAGTCCCATGTTGGTCATCATGCATTACAGGGATATCTAATTCTTCGACAAGCCTCCTCTCAATTTCAAAACATTCAGGTGCTTTGATGTCCTCAAGATTAATTCCACCAAATGTGGGAGCAATTCTCTTAACGGTTTCAACAAATTTGTCCACATCCTTTTCATCTATTTCTATATCAAAAACATCTATGTCTGCGAAGGCTTTGAACAGCAATCCTTTACCTTCCATCACAGGTTTGCTTGCAAGCGCCCCAATATCTCCCAAACCAAGAACAGCAGTACCATTAGAAATTACTGCGACGAGATTTCCTTTTGATGTATATCTGTATGCATTATCTTCCCACTTTTCTATTTCCAAACAAGGGTAAGCAACCCCTGGAGAATATGCCAATGACAAATCACGTTGTGTAGCATGTGGTTTTGTTGGGACAGTCTTCATTTTCCCGAACGGTTTTTCTGCGTGATAATCTAACGCATCTTGTTTTAATTTTTCATCTTTCACCGAGGCGGCCACCTTAGTACATACTGAACCGCCCCACCTCTATGATATGTGTATTCCCCTATTTTCATTCAATAAATTATTGAATATATGTATTAAAACTATTAAATTAAGTATATTTTGATAAAAAATATGTTGGAATATGTAATTAATTGCATGCCCATGAATCCATTTCCTTCATAAATGAAGGATGAAGCGTTGCACACATGGTTAGTGGTAATTCTGCTCGCACACCGATAATTCTAGTTGTGTTGATGCTATTCTCATCGCTTTCCCCATTAATGGAATTAAATGCATCAGCGCACCCGAGTAAAATTTCAGAGTGGGGTTCTGGAGGTTACAATAATACAGGTTGGTTGAGTATAGATGCTATAGGTGCAGATCCTGATAATGGCATATTAGCAGAAGGGGACCTTCATCTCAATTTAGCACCAGGGGCAGCAATCGAAAATCTTTCTTTTGAGGTCCGAGTAAACGGTTCAAATGGGACTTGGGTAGAACAACCACAACTATCTTTCGTAGATACTCAAACATCAATAATTGATTGGAGGGGGTTGGGTGGTTTTGGTCAACAAAATGATTTAATTGGTTTAGACCCCCACAGTTCAAGACTCTCTCCTAATTCAGATTCAGGTGCATCGTGGTTAATTCCTGGTGATGCCGAAGTTACTGATTTAGTGGTTGAAGCATTACGCCCTGCGGACACACATGTTTCATTATCTCCTTTGGATATTGAAGTTAATTCCACAGCAGTACATCCAGAAGATGGTCGTTTGTACATACTAATTGGTGATTCTATTATTCAATTAGATGCTAACAACGACCCCCCGGTTATAGAAATCACAGATGGAGTCATTGATGCCAAAGCAATGGTTGTTGATGAATACAATGACCGTCTTCTAGTTTCATTTGATGATAATAATGCAAAGTTCCGTGCATGGTCATTATCAGATTCTTCGGAATTAACTGGTCCATTGTCATTAGATACGATAGTCCCTGTTAATCAATATGTTACATCAATGCATATTGATATTTCAGGTGTTTTATGGGCTGGAACAAATAAAGCAGATTTNGTAGCATTTCATTTGCCAAGTAATAATTCCTTATCAGTTTCAATGAATCCAAATGGAGGTTCTGACCCCGTAACAGACATTATTGAAGATAGTGGCGAAATCTATCTTGCAACAGATGGTGGAGGTGTGATGAGATATGATAACATAGGTCAACAATGGCTTTCATCATGGGATACCCAAAATGCACTACCNAGTGACGANATTGTCCAACTTGAGATGGTTAATGGGGTGCTAATGATTGCAATGTCTGATGCCGGAATAGTACGTAGGAATATGGCCACAGGTTCTTGGCTTGCAACATGGACAGATTCTAATTGGCTCTCTTCAAATAATGTTCATGGTATGGCTGTTGGCGGTGATTGGTTACATATTTTAGCTGGCAATTCGGTGAATTATTACAATGTTACAGTTGGTGCATTTTCTACNAGTTCATCTTTACAAAACTTAGNTTTAATTAGAGATGGTGTAAATATTATTTCTTGGCCTAGCGGAGGTGCTCGAGCGCCTTCGGTAGATACAGTTCTAGTTAGTGACGGTAGTGGTAGTTTTCCTTTGGTTGAGCCATCAACNCCCCCTGCTCATGTTTCTACNATGTTACTTGCATCTGGTCCAACAAGTTTTGTGATGAATGATGTATTGGAAGTAAATGGNGTNGTTTGGGTAGCCGGAAATCAAATTATTGATCTGTTTGATAAACAACAAAATAGGTGGCTAACTCCTATTTTAACAAATAATACCAATCAAGCACTAACTACTGATGGGAACTCTGTATGGGTTGCAACTAAAGAAAATGGGATGATAAAATTTGATTTGAATGGTACCCAAATATCTCAAATTACCACAAGTGATGGTCTTAATTCAGATGATTCAGATTTTGTTGCTTATGATTCATCTACTGATACAATTGTAGTCGGTCATTCCAATGCAGGTGTTACACTAATCAATAATTCAAATAATTCTGTAGAAGCTAGNTGGACCTCTTCTATCTCAGACGCTTTTTCTAATGATGTTCGGGATGTAGCGGCTCGCTCATCCATTGCCTATGTGGCTTCAAACAGAGGGGTTCTTCGGATTGATATTACAAATAATACCCTTCTTTCACCNTGGCAATCAATTGGTATGGATGATGTCAGTTACATGCCCGTTGAAACAGATGGTAACATGATGTATCTGGGTATGTATGGTTATGGTGTATTAATTTTTGATAGAACAACAGGAGATATATCAGATACTTGGAGATATTCCGCAAATGGCAATGGTCTTTCTAGTAACAACGTCTATTCTTTACATCGTGATACGGGTGGCTCTATNTGGGTAGGTACTGGAGAGGGTGCTGACAAATGGGACGGATCTTCATGGGACCATATACAACCAGCAGGGTGGTGGCAATGGTGGTTCCCATCAGACTTTTATGATNTAACATCTGATTCAACTTACCTTTATGCAGGAACTAATCGTGGAGCATGCAGATTCAAACTTTCAGATTTATCAGATGATGATTGTTGGGACGATGGTGAAGGACTTCCTTCTAATATTGTATTTTCAGTTGCTAAATTGAACACAGGTTTGTTGTATGCAGGAACAGATTCTGGAGCGGCAGTAATTGATACAGTAAACGATACAGTTGATGTTTGGACGGCCGGAGACGTGACGTGGAATGCTCCAATATATGAATACAATAATGTAGTTTATATTGGATTAAATGGGGTAGGTATTGCTCGTTTCGACCGCATTAATAATTCATGGCTTTCTACATGGGATGACACAGCATCTTCTACTCTTTCTATTGATCCTGATGTGGCTACAATGATTCCAGACAGGCAACCTCACAGGTTATGGATTGGTGGTGATTTTGGTATTGAACTAATTGATCTTGTATCTGAAACATCTAATCAAACATTTAGTCGAGTAAATGGACAAAACACCCCGGGTGAATTAGTAATTATTGGTAATGTATTATATTATTCAGAAGCAAGATATGGTAACTCATATGATACAATATATCGTTATGATATAGACAACATGACAACACTTCCATCACTAGATGCTGGTCAGCAAATAGGTCAAAGCAATGGTGCTGTTTATGGTATAGGGGAAGGCCCAGATGGGATGCTGTGGATTGGTGCAACTCCTTCTGGTTGGGCTGGATT
>PBXQ01000046.1 GCA_002727675.1 Thermoplasmata archaeon
TAAGCGAAATAGATGTCTGATGATGAAATTACCTCTGAAATTCAAAACCGCGTGATGATTAAAGTAGGAGATGTAGACATTGACATCACTGGTAGCGCAAGAGAAATAGATTCAGAAATGGCAAAACAGATTAAGACTGAGAATTGGTCAACTGCTTTATCTCTAATTCGTAATGCAAGAGAAACTGCAATTCAAGCAGCACGCGCTGCTGCAAAAGAATCTGGTCTGCCTGAACGAGGGGCTGCTTTTCGAACCCTATGTGATAATAATCATTTAAGCAGAAAACCTGATCAAGTTTTAGGTGCAATTCAGTATTTACGTGAAGTAGAAGGAGTCCATGACTCCCCCCCACGTATAATAGAAGAATTATTCATAGATGCAGGAATATCGCCACCAAGAAACTTAAGTTTGTATCTTAATCGCTTACTAGAAAGAAATTTGATTGATTTTCCGGCAGGTGAAGGAAATAAAAAGAATAGGTTTTGTATTCTAACAACTGAAGGAAGAAGCCATTTAGACAACCGCTCTAGGGGATGATAATAGTGTCTGATGAGGACTTGAAAGATTTCTCATACCAATCATTCATCGGCGCTGATTTGGCCGATGCTGATTTTGAGGGTGCTAATTTACGGAGAGCGATTTTTGATGGAGCGAATCTAGAAGGTGCAAACCTTTCAGGTGCTGATTTAAGGAACGCTTCTTTTGTTGGAGCGAATTTGATGAAGGCTGCATTAGATGGAGCTGATATGAGAAAGGCACGTTTTAAAAAAGCAAAACTTTCACTTTCAAATATGCAAGACGCTAAACTTGAAGGAGCTGATCTGAGAGGAATTAGAGGAAGATATGCAGTATGGAGAAGAGCTGATTGGTGGAATGCTAGAATGGATGATGGATTATACAAAGCACTAGAGAAGAAATGGCCAAGATCACAAAATGAGTGATTATTCTTCTTCTTCAATAATTAATTGTTTTTTTAGAGAAAGGGCAGCCTTCCCTTGCGGTAACATCAAAATTATCAGAGGAAAGAGAAAACAGAGAATTGCACATAATCCATTTATTGCAATTGAAGGGCCAAATGAATATTGTATCTCATCATTATTTTTGGCTAATAATATCATCCATATTTCTCCAATAATTAATGTCAAACCAAACAAAGCGCCTCCGCCTGCACTAATATGTACTCCACGGTAATGTTTCTTAATTAACATCACACCACCAACAAATAACATAATTGAACTAAAAAGGAACATAAATATATTGAAATGAAGTTGACCTGATTCAATAATAAATTCAAATTGTGTTGCATCAGAAGCATTCATTTGATCTGCCAATGAATCAAACATCATTAAAGAAAAAATCATTGACAAAGAAAATAAAAACAACAAAATTGCTCCAATGATTTCAATTATACCTATTGTAACGGGAATTGTATTATTTGGTTTAATTGGAATAGCCGGCATCAATGGTTCATCGGAAAAAACATCATCTAGGATTTCGGCCATGAAACTTGGAAAAAGCCTAGAGGCTTCAATCTTCTTGGCAAGCACGTAATGATTCAGCAATTTCTATTGGAATAATCATGGATTCAAAATTATCTAAATTAACACATACTGTGACTACATGACCTTTCCAAACCAACAATCCATGTTGATTCTCAAAATTATAGCGCCAAGTACAAGACTTATTTCCTATATCTTCAACCCATAGTTTGCATACTATTTCATCACCATATCTCAAAGGCGCTATATGATCTCCTTCTGTATGAACTGCTGGAAAGCCAATCTTTCTTTCTAATGTAAGGGTTGGATAATCAATCCCACAAATTTCTTCCCATGATTCTTCAAAAAATCTATGGGCTAAATCAAAATATTGTGGATAGTAAACTACCTGTGCAACATCAACCATAGGCCAATCAATTCGCCTCCTCAACACAACAGGCATACTTTGGCGAAGGGGTGGTGACTATCAATGAAACCTTTCAAAACAAACTTTTTGCCACAATAAACTGGCATAAATGAATAACAGTAACGCATGCCCCGAAAGCAGATACAAGAAAATCATCATGTGTTTTACCTCTCCACATGCATAAACCTGCACCCAAAAATGCGAGAGCATCTGTACCTGGACTTGCAAGCCATGCACAATTTGCACCAGCAGGTAATGATGACTCGCTATATATCCAATAAACTAGGGCAAATAATCCACCAATTATTATTCCTTGATACCAACCATTTAATTTTGCAATNAATTCATTATCTAAAAAACTAGCTNCTGNCATAATTGATGGGGGGTTGGTAAAGGATATTATTATCACTATTAACTAATCAAATTAAGCGGACCCACCGCGATTTGAACACGGGTTTAAGGCTCCGCAAGCCCCAGTGATATCCAGGCTACACTATGGGTCCAATGACTCGCCGAACTAACCAACTGCTATAATTCCGCCGGAAATGCCCCCCACTACTATCAGGAGAGGGGAATAGGTAGCAAGGNGCGAGATTAATTTCAAGATAAAATATAAACTCGTTTTCCAGTAGTAGTGTCTTGATTCCAAAGAATCTCTTTGCAATATCTTGGAATAAAGAATCCAACTTTTCGCGGAGTTAAACCATGATTTTTCATTTTTCTATCATTTGATAGAGCTGCTACTATTTCGCCTGCTGTACAATTTGGATTATTACTTACATAATCTAATATTTCGGATTTTAATCTCATACGCCTTGCATACTTCTGACTACCAATATTTCTTTGCATCAACTATACTATGAATCCGGTTCCCTATTAATCAAAGGAGGGAATACCCCGGGGTATTACAATAATGGTACCACTGTTTTCCAACTTGATTTTGCAAGTTTCTTACCTTTACCATCACTGGGTAGTGGGTTGATGTGATTTAAAGTACCATGCATACCTAGAACTATGAATTTAATTCTTAATTCAACTGAACGGTCCCTTTCTGCAACCTCTAAGGCATCATCATCTAATTCTATATTTGAAAATTCATCAGCATAACCTTCATTTGTGATTCTAACAACATTTCCATCTAGATGAACTCTAGGTTGAAATTGGTAATCATTTGGATTATCCATCTCTACAACTAAGTCAATTACTAACCCTCCCCTAACACCAACTTTGGTAATATCAATCGATGAAACCATCTCTATCACTTACTCCCAAAAGGGTTGAGTGTTAGAAAGTTCGCATTCGAAGATTAGGAAAACACTTCAGAAATCCTTGGAATCAAAATAACAAACTCTACATCTAATTGCCAATCATTTCCTTCATCTGGATCTACCATGTCTCCAACATCAATAGGGAAATCTGGGTCTGCTTGATCTGCTGTGACACGCCAAGTCCAATTACCAACACCAAACCTTGAACCAGCATCTTCAAATAGAGATGATAGTAAATCATCTGAATGGTCTGCTTGATATTTTACTGAAGCATTTGGAAGTGGATTCATCCCATCTCTTTCAATAAATGCTTTCGGAGGTTTTGTTATATTTTCTTGACTAGTTTGAGATTCTACTTCCCAGCCACCAGATGGAACTAATAAATAAAGAGTAAAATTGTCTTGAGGTTGTTGGGTGGGAAGCATATCCATAGTCAATGTCAATGTGGCATTAACTTCAATTAATCTACCAGCCGACCCTGGTTGATGCACATGTGACCAAGACTCTCCCTGTTTAAGATAGCCATCCCAATTGTATGAAACTCGTTGTTGTTCCCATGTGATTTTCCACGTTCTGGTGCTAACATTAATCGTGAATGTCTCAATTGTTGTAGTATCTCTATCATCAGTAACAGCTACTGAACCCTTAAACTGACCTGATTTATTCATTAACATTATTATTGATGAATCAAATGAATCGGCATCGTTTTCTTTAATACCGTCGCCATCAGAATCATTATCTAAATTTAAATCCCATAACCAAGAAATTACACCCCCCTCAGGATCATAAGAATTAGATGCATCAAGAGTTATTGATTCACCCACTTTAGCATCGGGTTGAACTAATAATGAAATTACTGGATAAGCATTTACATTAATAGTCCAAGAACTTGAATCACTCCCCCCTTGATCATTAGAAACTTCTACAGACACATCATAGGTTCCCGGTTGAGAATAAATGTGATTGGTAAGACCACTCGTAGTTGTCGCATATGTACCATCTCCAAAGTCCCAATCATATTGTACTATTACAGTTGACTCTGGGGTCGTTGATTCTCTAGCATCAAAATTTACTGTCTCTCCAACATTAATTTGGTCTAAATCAACAGTCAATGATGATGTGGGTTCGGGGGGACCAAGAGGATTTGTACAACCAGAAAATAATAATGTAGATACTAATAATATTGAAAGTAAACGGGTTTTGTTTACACCAAACATAACTCTCCCTCAAATGTATGTGCTGAAACCATTGTTTAACAGGGTGACGGGTCTTTGTCATAATTATGATTGAATTCCGAATGATATTTTATCAAGAGTTCCATTCAATATCATCATCCATCACGGGAACTTCTATTTGTTCATAGACACTCATTTCATCATCGACAGACTTTGCCTCAACAAGATGTTGGTCGGCAGTATTGGGGTCAATTTCATCTCCTTTTGCCATTGAATAATGATTGACCATAGGNGTTTCTTGTAATAAATCATCAGCACTTGCATCTTCAACATGAAATTCAACCGGNACTTCTGATACTTCNTCNTCTAATTTTTGTAATTCTTCGTCTTCTAATTCTGAAATAACATCACTTAATGTATCTCTNTTTTTCTCAGCATAATCTTCTTCAATTTTACTAGATNNTTCTNCTTCTAATTCTTCAAAAGTTTTCTTTNNTTCAGATTTTTGACTTGAACGTGAAAATAGTCTACTAAACAATCCCATGTTANGCCGAGACATCTACTAGCAATATGCTTCACCCCTAATCGATTATATTTGNACAAGTTCAAACGTAATATACTATCCCGCAAAAATATGCCACACAATCCTTTTGCTGGTTGCCGCGTTGTTGGTTTTGATTTAGAAACCACTGGATTGAACAAAAATAAGGATCGGATTATTCAATTTGCATTAGTTGGAAGTGATGAAGATGATTCTGTTATAAATTACGAGGCTTTAGTTAACCCTCAAATAAAAATACCTACTGATTCAACTGAAGTCCATGGAATTAAAGATGAAGATGTTAAAAATTTGAAAACCTTTGATTACCATATTCATGAATTAAATGAATTATTCAATGATGCTGTTGTTGTAGGACATAATGTTAAGAGATTTGATTGGCCCTTTATTAGTAATGAATATCTAAGATTTGGTGAAAAAATACCTAAACCTAAGGCAATAATTGATACATTAATTATCGCACGAAAATTGAATTTACCTAGGCCGCATAGTCTGGGTAGATTGTGTAAAAGATATGGTGTTTCATTAGAAAACGCACATGATGCTGGAGCTGACGCTGCTGCTTCTCTTTTATTATTATGGAAAATTATTGAATCACAACCAAAACCATTTCGTAGACCATTAGAAGATTTACAAACATGGTTAACTAGTGATAATAACGAAAATTATGATTCTTTAGGAAAGGGTTTTGATGATTTAGAGCCTTTTGATTCAGAAGGTAAAATTAGAATTTCAGAGGATGATTTAATTGTAGTATTTGGCAAATATAGAGGTTTGACATTGCAACAGATTGCATCTAATGATGAAACTTACTTAAATTGGCTATTATCTACAAATGGCCCATTTCAAAGTGAAGATATTGCAAAAATAAAAAAGAAGATTAGTTGAAATCACGTTTGGATTCCAGTAATGGCTCCCAAGGTAAAACGTCACACCAATCACCCATTTTCCAACTAGATCCTGACACATTAACACCACCTAAAAACACAGGCCCTTGCCAATCTAAATCTGAAATTTTTCTGATGTGATCTTGGGCATAACCGCTGAATATAACACCATATTTTTGATCTGTGGAGACCATATTTCCTAATTCATCTAAAGGCCTCATAATCTCAACTAATCCAACAGAACAATCATCTTCAAGTTTAATTATTTTTACTACATAATCTCTGAATGTACCGTGTGATTCTAATTCACCACGTGCTTTTGCCATTGGCCATTCAGGACACCATGCCTTCCATTCACAAAACCCACATGCTTTACTATTCGGAGTGGCTACAAATGGCTCTTTAGTTAATTGACTTGCTTCCCAAGCAACCAATGCATCATCAATTACATTAGGACCTTCAGCAACATAAACTGATGAGTTTTTGGAGTACCAACCCTCTGCAGTTATCTTTGGATGATTCGGGTTGTTGTCAATTAACAAATCGCGATATAATCTAAGTTGACGGCTTACCGTATCGTAAACCTCATCATCAGGGGGTTTTCCTGTTTTAAGATCAGCTACTATCCAACCTATTGTATTACCTTCCTCGTCCCGGTCAGCAACCAATAGATCAAGACGACCCATTAATCTGCCACAAGAAGAACGCAATGTCCCTTCAGCCGCCAGAACCATTTCCTGGATGTCTTTCCATTGTGCAATTGTAATTGAAGATAAAGAAACTTGTTTATATCCTGCTTTTTTGAATAAAATATTGAGTGCGCCGATTAATTGTTTTTGAGCACCAGGGAATTCATCTTCTTTCCATTTTGGATGACGAGGGGTTTTGAAAAACTTCTCTCTTTCATCTTCCCATTGTCGTGTTAATATTGCTTTAGCCATAGAAGGTAGCCAGCCTGTTTCATTATCATCACGACCTTCTAAGTCAAGATTGCACAAGTCCTCAACTGAGTCGTGAACTGCAGTCCCTAAAGCTGCAGCCATACCTGTTTTACGTGGTAGTCTTTGTCTAGATAACCAAAATTTACGAGGACATGCTTCGAAATTATTCCATGAAGAAGGAGAGAGAGAATGTGTCCCATATCCACTCGCCATTATCCAAAATCACCCCTACACGTACTGCGACTAGTTCATTGCAGAACGCCCCAAGCATTAATGCCATCGGCTATAACGCCCACCTATGGATGATGGGCCCCTTGTCAAGTTTGATGAAAGTATAGATACAGAAGATGCATTGGTCGTTTCTTGTTTTCCTACTGTTAGCATGGTATCAAGCATTGTTGCTCACTATTTAGTTGAACACTTAGACTTACAATTTGTAGGGGGAGTAAGGGATGCTAGATTACCTGCCGTCTGTTTAGTACAAGATGGGGAACCTCTTCCTCCTATCAGATTCTATGCTGGTGAACCACAATGTAATGTTGATGGGTGTGACAAATTGATCGTAGTATTATCAGATATTCAAGTACAAGGAAGATTGGCTTTACCACTAACTGAAGCATTGTTTGAATGGAGTAAATCTGCAAATATTAAATCGGGCATTCTTATTGATGCATTTGCTCACGGAGTGGAGTCCCCTCATGAATTAATAGATGATGATGATTCTGAGGAAACAATTCTTGGAATTGGGGCAATAGAAGAAAATAGGAAACAACTCGAAGATATGGGGATACCACTACTAAAACATGGCGTAGTTGGCGGCATGACTGGGGTAATGATGGGCGAAGGGAGAAGAAGAGGGATTAATATCTGTGCAATTATGGCTGAAGCAAATCCTGCGATGCCTGACGCTAGAGCAGCAGCAAGAATTATTGATAAACTAAATATGTTATTCCCTGCAATCCAATTAGATGCTGAACCATTACTAGAGGAAGCG